>NZ_CP034443.1:3998253-4300367 GCF_003952365.1 Mesorhizobium sp. M9A.F.Ca.ET.002.03.1.2
ATGCGCCTGACCGCGTCCTGCTCGCTCATGGCGCCGCCGCCGCTCTCGGAGCGATGGCGCGCGGTCAGCGCCTGGTTCCAGGCCATCTGAGTGCGGATGAACTCCTTGAAATGCTCCTTGCCGACGCCGGACTGCGCCATGACGCCATCGAGTTGCTTGAGCTGCATCTTGTTGGTCGTGGCAAAACGCTGATAGGCAGCGTCGACCTGGGCGTCGCTGATGCGGATGCCGAGACGCTTGGCTTCGGCGAGGCGCAGCGTCTGCTCGATCATTTCGTTTGCGGCGTCGCCTTTCCTGCGCTGCAGGCGCAGGAAAGCTGCACGATGCTGGATGTCACCGGTGGTGATCGGCACGTTGTTGACGACGTATTTGATCTGGCTGGCGAAAGCCGGCGGCGTCGTCATGGTGATCAAGGTCGAGGTCGCCGCCACCAGCAGCGCGAACCCTGCCGAAAAGAGGTATTTCCTCATCGAAAGCATCCCAATTTTATCCCGGTTCCGGCCCAATTCTATCTCATTTTTTTAGGGAGCTGAAACCCGTGCCTGCCTTATGCGGCGAAACGATGTCGCTGAGCGACCTGCGTCCACTTGGGCGCGCAAGGTACGCTACAATACTTTGAATCTACGCATCGCGTTTTCCTAAAATCAAATTCCGATCTCAGGCCGATGCGTTGGCCAGCCCCCGCTCCAGCCGTCTGTTCTGGCCAGTCGCCGGTCGTCTGCTACTGGATGGCTCCGAAGGAGCTTTGTGATGAGCCGAAATCGCCGAGCGTGCGAAACGACAGGTTGAAGCCGACATTCTGCGACACTTCCCTGGTGTTCAGGTCGCGGGTTTCAGAGAACGTCATCAAGTAAGTGAAGCATGAATCACTATAGGCAAAACCGATCCCGTCCTTGACCAGGATACTTTGCTCCAGATCGTAGGTGCCAGTGCCGAAAACACGCCAGTTCTCTGCAAGTTGCGTCGAGGCGCCGAGCGTGACCTCATGGCGATCGGTCGTGAAGCCGTAGAGCGGCTGCGCCTGGATGAAGGCGTATTTGGCGCTGAACGAAATCGGCAGGCCGGAAAAGGCCGCTTTCACCTCGGCGCGGCGGACCTCGAAGCTCTGTTCGTCGAAACGGCCACTGACCGAGCCGGAAAGCCCGCCGGGGCTGTTGAAGCCGACAAGGCCAACATAGTCGGAGGTCTCGGTCTCAAGACCCGAATAGGCGCCGACATTGACCAGGTCCGGTGAATCGAACGAGTTGTGGCCGCCCAGTTGATAAGATTGGCCGAACAGCGCGTTGGTGCTCCAGCCATTGTCGTAGGCGCCGGAATAGCGCACCCCGACATTGGCGCGCGAGCCACCCTCCATGCGATCGTAACCGGAGAACTTGTCGCGCTCGAACAATGTCGTGGCGTCGAAGACGAAGCTCTGAGCGTCCTCGTTGGGGACAGCGAGGCCACCGACATATTGCTCGTTCGGACGCACGAAGACCTGCGCCATCGGCTCGAAGATATGGCTGGAATTGGTCGACGAAAACAGCACCGGCCAGCGCATCTCCAGCCCGGCGGTCGCCATGTAGCGGGCGAGCGAGGTGCGCATGTCAGCGCTGGTATTTATATCCGGGTTCATCGCCATCTCGTTGATGGCGGTGAGCGAGGGCGAAGAGGCATTAACATAGCCGGCGTCGCCGCGCAGCGCCAGCAATGGCGTCAGCAGCAGCCCGCCATCGGTGGTGAAGGTGCGCTTCCATTCGGCTTCGGCGGTCAGGCGGCCCGATTGGCCCTCGATGCCGCGCACGCGCTGGACGTCCGAGGTGGGATCGTCAGGGACAGTGTAGACTACATCCAGCCTGTCGCGGCTGATGGCCTGTGCGTTGACATTGAACGACAATTGCCCGCCGGCCACCGCCATGTCGGGGATGTAGGCGTAGTCGAGCGAGGGCAGCACCCAGGGCTGCTTGCCGGCGCGTGCGGTCGGATCGTCAGGGAGCGTCTTTTCCTGGACCTCGAAGCGCATGGCGCGCACGTCGAAATAGTTGCGGCCGTTGAGGCCGGTCAGATAGATCTCCGAGCGATGCACGCTATCGTTGAAGTCTTCGATGGCGTAGGTGCGCGAGAAGTTCTTGTCGGTCTGCAACAGGACATTCCAGCCGAAGTCCCAGCGCGGATTGATAGCGAACTGCCCCTTGGTGCCCATCATGCCGCGGAACTTGTTCGGGTCGCCGGCCGCACCTGAATCGACAGTGGGGCCGTAGCTGTCGATGAACTCGTCGGGGTCCTGTTGCTGGATACCGGCGATCTTCAGGCTGTACTGGCCGTTGTTGAAGCGCTGGCGCCATTCGGCCTCGCCTAGGAAGCCTTGCTTGGTATAGCCGCTGCCGGTGACGGTGAGGTCATAGGTCGGCGAAAGCGCGAAATAATAAGGCACTTTGATGCCGGCGCCGAGGTCGCTCTTATAGGCAATGCTGGGGTTCAGGAAGCCGCTTTTGCGCTTGACGGTAGGGTCGGCAATCTCGAAGGCCGGCAGATAGGCGAGCGGAAAGCCGAAGAACTCGAAATTCGAATTCTCGAAGCGGACCGTCTTCTTCTCGCCGTTCCAGATGATCTTCCTGGCCTTGATGCGCCAGGTCGGTGCCTTGTCCGGTTTGTCCGCGCATGGCTCGCAGGCCGTGTAGACGCCATTGTGGAACGTCGTCAGCACGCCGCCCAAGCGCTCCGCGCTTTCGGCGGCGAAATACGCCTTGTCGACGGTTTCGACACGCAGCGCATTGACGAAGCCATCGGCGAAATCGTCGGTGATGTCGACATGCTGCGAATAGATCTTGGTGCCGTCGCTGTTGATGACCTCGACATTGCCGCTGGCGACGAGGCGCTGGGTGTTGCGGTTGTATTCCACCCGCTGGGCGACGAGGCGGTTGCCGCCATAATCGATCTGGACCCCGCCGACAGCCGTTACCGTCTGTTTGTCGTTGTCATAGACCAGCGTATCTGCCGCCAGCAGCATTTGCGAGTCGGCGGGGACGTCCGGCGCCATAGCGCTGATATCCTGGGCGGAAGCCGGAACAGTCGGGACGACGCAAGCGAGCAGGCATGCCAAGGCGCTCGCCCCATAGAGGCGCGCCAGACCGGCCTGCCTATGGCTACGCAAAACCGCCCCCCTCACTAGCCGTCTTCCTTGTACAGCAAGAAAGTCACCCCGAAGAACATAGCCACGACAACCGGAACCCATGCAGCCACGACTGTGGGTACGAATCCCGCAACACCGAATGCCTTGACCAGCACCGTCACGACATAAAGCAGAAACCCAGCCAGGACGCCACCCAGAATCATCGTCGCGGATTGTCCCATCCTTGCAAATCGCATCGACACCGTTGCAGCGATCAGCGTCATGGCGACGAGAAGGAACGGCAGCGCCACCAGCGAATCAAACTGCATGGCAAAGGCATTTGCCTTGAGGCCGAAGGAGCGGGCAACCTCGATCTTGCTGGGCAGATCGTAGAAAGGGATGGTCTCCGGGCGCGCCAGCCGCTCTTGTACGAATTCGGGCTTGAGATTGGTCGGCACCCGGTCGCTTGCCAACGATTGGATGTTGCCGTCCCGGAAAACCTTGACGTCCTGCAGCTCCCAATAGCCATCCCGCAAAAAGGCGTGCACCGCATCCTTGCGTTCAACGATGTCGCCTTGCGGGTTGAGGACGAAGAAGACGGCGTTGGCCATTTCCAGGCCCTGATTGAGAATGGCGCGCGCGCCGATGATAGTATCGCCGGAACTGGTTTTCTGCCGGATCCAGGGCGCGGCATCGGCCGAGACGGCGCTCGACTTGCCGGAGCGGAGCTGGGTCTCGATTCTCTCGGACCAGGAAAACGCATGCGCGGCGATCGGATTGATGACGCCGACCGACAGCACGCCGAACAGCAGCGCCCCGATGCAGCACGGCAACAGGAACTGCCATGCGGACACGCCGGCGGAACGTGCGATGACCAGTTCATATCTGCGATTGAGCGAGACCAGCGTCGCCATCGCCGAGAACAGTCCGACGAACGGCACTGTCTGCAGCATGATCATCGGCATCCTCAGCCCTGAAATGGCGAACGCCGTACCGTAGGTGAAGCCTGGCACGCCGGTCGTGCGGCTGGAAAGCTCGGTGAAATCGATCAGGAACACAAGCGCCAGGAGACCGACGAAGAACCAGATGGTGATCGTCACGTAACGGAAGAAGAAGTATCGACCCAGAGTCCAGCCCATTAGCGTGTCCAGCCCATCAGCCAGCCCCTTGGCCAGAAGCGCCACGCTTGGCGAAGCGGAGCTTGATGGCGCTCCAGCCTTCACCGAAGCGGCCGGCGAAATTCGTCATCCAGTCGGCCCAGGCGACCGGCAGCTCCATGGTCCGGTTGGAAACGATGAACCATGTCGCCACCGCGGACGCCACAATCGGAACGCCGTAGACCATATAGGCGTATTGCGGAATCTTGTCGGCTTTGCCGGCGGCAAAAAAACCAAGCCAGCGTACGAAAAGCGCAAGCGCGATGGCCGTTATCAGCGGGTGAATGCGCGCCTCGCGGTGGGAGCGCGCGTCTCCCGCGACCGCAAGCGCGATCAGCGCGAACACGAGTGAATAGGACCATTCGGAAAAACGCTGGTTGAGCTCGGCCAGGTACCTGTTCGGCGCTCTCTGGAACATCTTGTCGTTGGGACTGGGATTGAGCAGGTACTGGGTCGTCCGGTCCTTCGGCAAAAGCAATACGTCCGATGAGGCCGACATGAAGGCGGACAGATCGAAGGCATAGGAGGTGAACCGGATGACCGAAAGGTCGCCTGTCAGCGTTTCGCGATGGATGACGCCGTCGTTCATCATCAGCACCTTCTCGTCGCCGCTTTCGATGATGGCCCCGGTCTTGGCGTAGTAGATGAGGTTGACGCCTTCTTCGCGCGAATCGGCGACGAAGATGCCGCCGAGGCGATTGTCTGGAAGCCGCTCGCCAATCTGCAGGAAGAGGCCGTCGTCGATCTTGCGGAAGGTGCCTTCCTGGATGATCAGCGACAACAGATCGGCACGCGACGACGCTACCAGTTGGCGGTTTTTCTGGCGTGCATAGGGGTCGATGCCGTTATCGACGGCGAATGAAAGAACGCTGGCCGCCAGCGCCAGGAGCATGATCGGCCTGACGATGGTCCAGCGCGAGGCGCCCGCGGCGTTCAAGACGGCAAGCTCGGAATCGGAATTCATTGCGCTCAGCGTCTGAGCGACCGCGACCACCAGGGCGAAAGGCACGACGATCGGGACGATCGATGGAATGATCAGGGCAGCGACCTCGAAGAAGGTCAGCGCCGACTGGCCGCTGTCGGTGACGAGATCGATGCGGGCGAGCACCTGCGTCGTCCATACGATCGCCAGCGTCCAGGTGAGCGCTGCCAGGAAGACCGCCAATGCGCGACGCATGATGTAGCGTTCAACGACCCTCATGAAGGCTTTTCTCGATTTTGCCGAACGGCATCATGCCTCCAGACAAGGTAGTCGTCCGGCGACGCCTGTACAACCGGTTCCGTTTTGCGGTCGATCCGTCCCGTCCCGCATCATTATTCCCGGTGGGCCGGAGTGTCGGCGGCAATGGATAAGAAAGGGCGAACATCAATGGTTAACAACAGGTTGCGGCAGGAAAGCGGGGCCGTGCCGCGACGAATCGCCGTCGATTCCATACGCCATATGGGATCTGATTCCGGCAAAGTCTTGCTAAATGCCGGAAAACGACCAAATGTCGCGCCGATCACGGTTATGGCCGCCATGACAGGTACAGGCATGGAAGCAGAAGCAACTGAATTGCGCAGTCAAACCGGCCAGGAATCGATTTTTCACGGTGCAATCGTGATCGGCGCCGGCGCGGCGGGGCTGGCCGCCGCCTATGCGCTGATAAAAGCCGGCGTACCAACGCTTATCCTGGAAAGGGAAAACCGGCTTGCCGAACCCTGGTACCGGCGGCACGAACGGCTGCACCTCAATTCGCATCGTGATCTCTCGACACTCCCTGGCGTCGACTACCCCGCGGGCACCCCCGCTTTTCCCCACAAAACCGCCGTCGTCCGCCACCTGAACGATTTCAGCCAGGCGCACAGTCTGCCGGTCCGGCTTGGCGTCGCCGTCGAGGAGATCGCGTTCAACGGCGATCACTGGACCGTTGAGACCACTGCCGGGCCCCTGCTGGCGCGTCATGTCGTCATTGCCACCGGGCGCGACCGACAGCCATTCATTCCGCAGTGGAAGGGCGCCAACGACTTTGCCGGCCGCATCATGCATTCGGCGGATTTTGGCAAAGCCGAGGACTATGCGGGAAAAAAGGTGCTGGTTGTCGGCGCCGGCAATTCGGGCTTCGACGTGCTCAATCATCTGGCGGGGGCGAATGCCGCCTCTGTCTGGCTGTCGTCCCGCAACGGCCCCTCGCTGCTGCCAAAACGCATTGGCAAGATCGCCGTCCACAGGCTTTCGCCGTTTATGGCGCGTTTGCCGTTGTGGCTCGCCGACGCGGTGATGGCGGCAACGCAGCGCCTGGTTTTCGGCGACTTGAAGAAGTTTGGCCTGCCGCGCGCGTCGTCGGGAGGCGCAAGTCGCCTGACTGCCGATTATACCGCGATCGCCACCGATGACGGCGCCGTCCGCGCCATCAAGGCCGGCAAGATCGTAGTACTGCCGCAGGTGCGCGAATTTGCCCGCGACGGCGTCTTCCTCGGCAACGGCGACCTGATCGCTCCCGATATTGTCATCGCGGCGACCGGCTACCGCACCGGGCTCGAACGCATGGTTGGCAAGCTCGGCGTCCTCGATAGCAAGGGCGTTCCCCTTTTCAATGGCGGCGAGGCCGACCCGAAATTGCCCGGTCTGTGGTTTACCGGCATGCGGCCAAGCATCCGCGGTTGTTTCGCCAATGCCCGAATTCAGGCCAAGGCGATCACGCAGCAGATCGTCAGGCAGAGGCGATGAATTGAAAATTGGGGTGGTGCTTCCGGCCGGAAACGGCCAAGTATCGGGTTTCGCCAAGGCACACTCCCAAAAAACCAACGCCGTTCCCGAAAGCAGGACATGATGACTTCGAGACCTTCGATCGCCTTCGCCAAATTCGCAGCGCCCAAAAAGGGCAGTGTCTTCGTGCTGGCGGCCGACGATGGCGGCCTCGGCGACGCGGCAAAGGCTTGCGACCCGGCAAAGACCCTGGAGCGGGCGTTTCCGGCGGCCGACTTTTCCGGCAAGTTCGCCGGCCTGGTCGAAGTGCTGGCGCCGGAGGGCACATCGCTCGACCGGCTGGTGGCGGTCGGCGCCGGAAAGGTCTCGGCGCTCGACGATCATGCCTGGCTCAAGCTTGGCGGCACGATCGCTGCATCCTTGCGCAAGGCGGTCGAGGTGGCTGTCATGCTCGATCTGCCGGGTACTGACGTCGGCGGCAGGCAAGCGGCACAGCTTGCCGCGGGCATCCTTCTGCGCAGCTATGCCTTCGACAAATACAAGACGAAAAAGGACAATGGCGACGGCCAGCGCGACGGCAAGAAGGTCGAGCCCAAGAAGCCGGCCAAGGTGACCATCCACACCACCGATCCGGTGTCGGCGAAAAAGATCTTCACCGACGAAGTGGCGGTGATCGACGGGGTGTTCCTGGCGCGCGATCTGGTCAACGAACCGGCCAACATACTGGGGCCGGTGGAATTCGCCGCCCGCGTCGGCGAACTGGAAGCGCTCGGCGTCACGGTCGAGATCCTGGTCGAGAAGGAGATGAAGAAGCTCGGCATGGGCTCGCTGCTCGGCGTCGCGCAAGGCTCGCCGCGTGGCGCCCGCATGGCCGTCATGCGCTGGAACGGCGGCAAGGCCAAGGACAGCCCGGTTGCCTTCGTCGGCAAGGGCGTCACGTTCGACACCGGCGGCAATTCGATAAAGACGGCCTCCGGCATGGAGGACATGAAGGGCGACATGGGCGGCGCGGCCGCCGTGACCGGGCTGATGCACGCGCTGGCCGCCCGCAAGGCCAAGGCCAATGTCGTCGGTGTCATCGGGCTGGTGGAGAATTCCGTCGACGGCCATGCGCAGCGCCCTGGCGACATCGTCACCTCGATGTCGGGCCAGACCATCGAGGTGCTCAACACCGACGCCGAAGGCCGCCTCGTTCTGGCCGATGCGCTGTGGTACTGCAACGATCGCTTCCAGCCGAAATTCATGGTCAATCTGGCGACGCTTACCGGCGCCATCATGGTCGCGCTCGGGCAGCATTATGCCGGCCTGTTCTCCAACAATGACGACTTGGCGGACAAGCTGACGAGCGCCGGGCAGGCGACGCAGGAACGGCTGTGGCGGATGCCGCTCGGCACCGAATACGACAAGCTGATCGATTCGAAAAATGCCGACATGAAGAACATCGGCGGCCGCTACGGCGGCGCGATCATCGCGGCGCAGTTCCTGCAGCGCTTCGTCAAGGATACGCCCTGGGCACATCTCGACATCGCCGGCACCGCGCTGGGCGCGCCGTCCAACGAGATCAACCAGTCATGGGGCTCCGGCTTCGGCGTCAGGCTGCTCGACCGGCTGGTGCGCGACAACTACGAGGGGTGAGGCCTTAACTATTTGTTTTTACGCAAATCCCTAGGGAAAGCGCTACGCACTTTTCCCAGGAAAACCACTGCACACTTTTCCTGGAATTGCTCCAGAGGCGCGATCATGGCCGACGTCCTGTTCTACCACCTGACCGAATCGACGCTGGAGGATGCGCTGCCCGGCCTGCTCGAGCGCAGCGTCGATCGCGGCTGGCGCGCCGTGGTGCAGACCGGCACCGAGGAGCGGCGCGACGCGCTGGACCAGCATCTTTGGACCTTCAGGGACGACTCGTTCCTGGCGCATGCGACCGACCGCGAATCCTATCCGGCCGAGCAGCCGATCCTTTTGACTACCGGCCAGGACAATCCGAACGAGGCGCAGATCCGCTTCCTGGTCGATGGAGCGGTGCCGCCGGAACTTGGCTCCTATGAGCGCGCCGTGTTCCTGTTCGACGGCCACGATACGGCGCAGGTCGAGGCGGCGCGCACGCACTGGAAGACGATGAAGGAAGCCGGCCACGCAGTCACCTACTGGCAGCAGACGTCGGACCGGCGCTGGGAACGCAAGGCGTAGAACTTCCAGGTTTGCTCGGCGCCGACGTCAGTCGTCGGCTACGGCCCGAATGGGGCGCGTGCCGATCTTGGCCCCTGTGACGGCATCGACGGCCACTGGCTGAATTTCTTCGCCTGTCTCTGAATCTATGTACCGCTTCAGCCTGCCTCCGCCGCGATATCGGCGTCCCCAAGCACCCATCAAGACGAGTACCGGCAAGAAATCGCGTCCAGCGTCGGTCAGCACGTACTCGTCGCGCGGCGGCCGCTCCGAGTAGCGCCGCTTTTCCAGCAGTCCCTCCTCTGTCAGCGTCGCCAGCCGCCGGGTCAGAATGGTGGGGGCGATGCCAAGACTTTTCCGGAATTCGTCGAAGCGGGTGAGGCCCATGCTCGCGTCGCGAAGGATCAACATGCTCCACGCATCGCCAACGCAGGTGAGGCTGCGGGCGATCGGGCAAGAGGCATCGGAAAGAATTTTTGTGTTCATATCATTTTGATAGTGACTTCATATCGAAATGATAGTAACATCGTTTCGAAATGAAATCCAGCACAAAGAAAGGACTGATTTCCATGAACAGGACCCATCCAGAACTTAACCCTCAGCGCGCGCAATCGGCGCGTCATGTCGCGGCGGGCCAGCCGAGATCGGCACCATTCAAACGGAGCCTCGCGATGAACAACCTCATCGGTGTTGTGGCGGCATTCGGCCTGGCCGTGTCCCCGCTGCATGCCGGTGAGCTGTCCCCCATGGCAGGGAAGAGTATCCATATCGGCGATCTTCATGGCGTCTTCTACTACACCAACGAAAATGACGGCTATCGGGTGATCGCAACGATAGCGGATGGCGAGGCCGGTATTCCGGTGCGCTTCTCGGCCACGCTCGCTGAAGGCCAGTCGGCTACGATATCGGTGCCCGGGAAATTGGGCGGATCCGACCAGGGCCTCGACATGTCGCGCTCCGGCGGCAAGCTTACCGTCACCGAGGTGGGATCGAAACAGTCAGTCGGGGCCATTACCGAGTAATGGCTTCATCGGATCGTCGGGGCGTGCCCATTGTGCGCACGCCCGAGGCCGGCAATCCAGCACAGAGAAAGAAGTGATTTCCATGAGCAAGACCAACCTTGGCGTCGCCCTGGTGACGGGGGCATCCACCGGCATCGGGCGCGCGACGGCTAAAGCCCTGCAGAACGCGGGCTTTCGCGTGTTCGGAACCAGCCGTCGCGCGGTCGCCGAAACGATCGATGGCATTACCATGCTGACCTGCGACGTGACCGATGACGCGTCCGTGGCGAAACTGGTCGATGACGTTCTGGCCGAGACCGGGCGCATCGATCTGCTCGTCAACAATGCAGGCATGGGTCTGCTTGGCGGCGCGGAGGAGTCCTCGTCCGCCCAGGCCCAGTCGTTGTTCGACGTGAACGTCTTCGGCGTTTTCCGCGTCACCAACGCGGTGTTGCCGATCATGCGACGCCAGGGAAAGGGCAGAATCGTTAATTTGAGCTCGGTGCAGGGGTTCATCCCAGCCCCTTATTTCGCGCTTTATTCGTCGACCAAACATGCCGTTGAAGGCTATTCCGAATCGCTTGACCACGAACTGCGCTCGTTCGGAATTCGCGTTGTATTGGTCGAGCCCGCCTATACCCGTACGTCGTTCGAAGACAGTCTCGCCAGGCCGGATCAGTTGCTTGATATCTATGACACTGCGCGCGCTGGCATGAAAGTGGCCGTGCGGAAGGCGATGGAAAAAGGCGATGCGCCCGAAGTGGTAGCCAAGACCGTTTTGGCGGCTGCGACCGATCCCGCTCCGAAGAGACGCTATGCGGCGGGGAAAATGGCGCGCCAGGTCAGTTTCCTGCGCCGTTTCGTCCCCGCATCCGCATTCGACAAAAGCCTGCGAAAGCAGCTCGGGCTGCCGCTCTGACGCTTGAGCATGCGAAAGCTTGGCAGTGAATTGCGCCGCATCAGGGCCGATGGGCCGATCTTGACCACCGCCTTGGAGCGCCAAACCCGAACGGGAATGACCGGTCTGGCAATGCCTGCGTCGTAGCGTTTGGAGCGAAATTCGAACTGAGGCACGCCCCAGCCACTTGACGAAAGGATGACCGCGCGCAAAACTGCTAAGATGTCAGACCAATTGTGGATCTAGGTTGCCCATGCGAGCGCGCGGCGAACTGCCCGGGGCAACGCGTGTGGCAATCGCCACGCTCCCGCCGCTGGACCGCGGCAAACAGGTCATGGAAGCGCTGGCCGACTATGTCGAGCGCGCCGCGCTGAAGAGCGGTGACCGGCTTCCGACCGAACGCGAACTGATGGCCGCGCTTTCCGTCGGGCGTTCGACGATACGGGAGGCGATGGGGCGTTTCGAAGCGCTCGGCGTTACCGAGACCCGCAAAGGCAGCGGCACCTATCTGCTCAAGCCGATATCCGCCGGCACGATCCATTTGCCGCTGTCGCTCGATACGGCAGAGCTGCGCGACGGCCTCTTGCACACCCTCGAGGTGCGCCGCGGCATCGAGGCCGAGGCAAGCATGGTGGCGGCGCGGCGGCGGACGGCCGACGACCTGCGGACGATCGAGGAGAAACTCATCGAGATGGAGCGCGTCCATCTCGCCACCGGCACGTCTGGCCCGGAAGACCTGGCCTTTCACCTGGCCATCTACGACGCCACGCACAACCCGCTTTTCCGGCAGCTTCTGGGACAAATGCGCGAAGCGTTCGAGCGCTTCTGGGACCATCCCTTCGACCGCCAGGATTTCGCGCGGCGATCGTTTCCGCATCACCGCGAGCTGTTCGACGCCATTGTCGTCGGGGACGCGGAGCTGGCGCGCGGAAGAACGCTGAAGATACTCGAGATCGTGGAAGAGGATATCGAGGAAATGTCGAAATGAACGGCCCCGATTTTTTCGATCAGGCGTCGCTGATCGCCGCGCATGACGAGGGCAACGCCTTCGATGCCGTCGTGCCGCCGATCGTGCAGACCTCGCTCTTCACCTTCCCGAGCTACGACGAGATGCTCGAGACATACCGCGGCGAAAAAGTGCGGCCGACCTACACGCGCGGGCTGAACCCGACCGTGCGCATGTTCGAGGACATGCTGGCAAAGCTGGAAGACGCCGAGGACGCCATCGGTTTTGCGAGCGGCATGTCCGCAATCTCGTCGGCAGTGCTGAGCTTTGTCGAGCCGGGCGACCGCATCGTCGCGGTCAGGCATATCTACCCGGACGCGTTCCGGCTGTTCGGGACGCTGCTTGCACGCATGCGCATCGAGGTGACCTATGTCGACGGGCGCGACGAAGCATCCGTCGCAGGCGCCCTGCCTGGCGCCAAGCTGTTCTATATGGAGAGCCCGACCAGCTGGGTCATGGAAACCCATGACATCGGTGCGCTCGCTGCGCTGGCAAAGTCCCGTGGCATCCCGACCATCATCGACAACAGCTGGGCCAGCCCGGTCTTCCAGCGGCCGCTGTCGCTCGGAGTCGACCTTGTGGTCCACTCCGCATCCAAATATCTGGGTGGCCACAGCGATGTCGTGGCCGGCGTGGTCGCGGGCTCGAAGGACTTGATCGGCCGCATCCGCGGCGAAGCCTATCCATACCTCGGCGGCAAGCTGTCGCCATTCGATGCCTGGCTCTTGATCCGTGGCTTGCGCACCCTGCCGATCCGGATGCGCGCCCATCAGGCGTCCGGCCTCGAAATCGCACGGCGCCTGCAGGATCATCCGATCGTCGAGAAGGTCTGCCATCCGGGGCTGGCCAACCGGCTTCCCGCGGGGCTCACCGGCACGTCGGGCCTGTTCTCCTTCGTCTTTCGCGACGGCATCGACATCCGCACGTTTGCCGACCGCCTCAAGCTGTTCAAGCTGGGTGTGTCGTGGGGCGGTCATGAAAGCCTCATCGTGCCGGGCGAGGTCGTGCTGCAGCAGAAGGCCCAACCCAACTCCGCGCTGGCGTTCGGCGTCCATCCGCGGTCCGTGCGTCTCCATGTCGGCCTCGAGGGAACCGAGGCGCTGTGGAGTGACCTGGAAGCGGCGATCATCGCCGCTTCCGAAGAAAAGACCTGAAGCAACCAGACAAGAAGGGAACGGAAAATGAAGAAGCTTCTCATCGCCGCATTCGCAACCGTACTGATGTCGGGTACTGCACTCGCCGACACGACGCTGAAGCTCGTGGAGGTGATCACCAGCCCCGAGCGCACCGAAACGCTGAAGTCGATCGTCTCCAAATTCGAGGCCGCCAACCCGGGCACGAAGGTCGAGGTCATCTCGCTGCCTTGGGGTGAGGCGTTCCAGAAATTCGCGACCATGGTGTCCGCCGGCGAAATCCCCGACGTCATGGAGATGCCGGACACGTGGCTGTCGCTCTATGCCAACAATGGCCTTCTCGAAAGCCTCGAACCCTATCTTGCCAAATGGGAGCACACCTCGGGCCTCACCGACCGCGCGCTCGAGCTCGGCCGCGACGTGAACAACACCGCCTACATGCTGCCCTATGGCTTCTATCTCCGGGCGATGTTCTACAACAAGAAGCTGTTCCAGGAGGCTGGTGTCGCCGAGCCGCCCAAGACGATGGACGAGTTCGTGGCGGCGTCGGAGAAAGTCTCCAAGCTTCCGGGCAAATATGGCTACTGCCTGCGCGGCGGGCCGGGCGGCCTCAACGGCTGGATGATGTTCGGCGCAACCATGGCCGGGTCCAACAAATTCTTCAACGACGACGGCACCTCGACCATGAACAGCGAAGGCTGGGTCAAGGGACTGACCTGGGTCGTCGATCTCTACAAGAAGGGATTGGCGCCGAAGGACAGCGTCAACTGGGGCTTCAACGAAATCGTCGCCGGTTTCTACACCGGCACCTGTGCGATGCTCGACCAGGACCCGGACGCGCTGATCGCGATCGCCGAGCGGATGAAGCCGGAAGATTACGGCGTCATGACCATGCCGAAGGGGCCGGACGGCAAGACGTTTCCGACCATCGGCTACGCCGGTTGGTCCATGATGGCGGCCAGCCAGAATAAGGACCTCTCCTGGAAGCTGATCGAAACGCTCGAAGGACCCGAGGGCAATGTCGAGTGGAACAAGCGCACCGGAGCGCTGCCGGTCCACAAGTCGGCCGAAAAGGATCCCTTCTACGCAAGCGAGCAGTTCAAGGGCTGGTTCGCCGAACTCGAGGACAAGGATGCGGTGCCGACGGTCATGCCGACCTATCTCGAGGAGTTTGCCTTCTTCAAGGACTCGATGGTCATCAAGACCAGTCAACAGGCGCTGCTCGGCGACATCACACCTGAGGAAATGGCCAACCAGTGGGCCGACTATCTGACCAAGGCGCAGCAGAAATTCCTGGCCAAGAAATAAACAGCGGACCCGCGCGTCGGAGCCGCCATCGCGGGTGGCTCCGACAGATGTCGGGCAATGAAAGCCTTCTCGTCCATGACCAATTGGAACGAAAGCGTTAGCTGATGGTTTTTGACGCCACCGCCGGCCTCCCGGAATCGCGCCGCCGGTCGCTGGCCGACCGGATCACGCGCCATGCCGAGCCATATCTTTACACCGCCCCGGCGCTGATCCTGATCGTCACCATCATGCTGGCGCCGCTGGTGCTTGGCCTGTCCTACGCCTTCCGCGACGTGCACTTGCTTAATCCTTTCTCCGGCGGGTATGTCGGGCTCGATCATTTTCGCACCCTTTACGGCGACGACAATTTCTATCGGGCGCTGCGCAACACGCTGTGGTGGACCGGCGCATCCGTCTTCCTGCAGTTCGTATTCGGCCTGATCCTGGCGCTGCTGCTCGACCGGCCGTTTGCCGGCCGCGCCATAGCGCAGGCGCTGGTGTTCCTGCCCTGGGCGGTGCCGACCTTCCTCACCGGGCTCAACTGGGCGTGGCTGCTCAATCCCGTTATCGGGCCGCTGCCGCACTGGCTTTATGCGCTCGGCCTCATGAGTGAGCCGGCCAACATCCTTTCCAATCCGCAGCTTGCCATGTGGGGACCGATCATCGCCAACGTCTGGTGGGGCATTCCCTTCTTCGCCATCACGCTTCTGGCCGCGCTCCAGGCCATCCCGCGCGACCTCTACGAGGCGGCGGCGATCGACGGCGCCGGCGCGGTCAAGCGGTTCACGTCGATCACCTTGCCGTTCCTTGCGCCGACCATTGCGATCACCGTGCTGTTGCGCACCGTCTGGATCTCGAACTTCGCCGACCTGATCATCGTCATGACCAATGGCGGCCCGGCCGACCGCACGCAGATCGTCGCGAGCTACATCTTCACGCAGGCTTTCAGGGCGCTTGATTTCGGCTACGCCTCGGCCATTGCACTGGTGCTGCTCGTCCTGCTGCTCGCCTATTCGATGCTGATCGTCATGCTGCGGCAAGTCCTGATGGATCGCGCCTGATGGATCGGGGGAGGACCGGATGAACAGGTATTCGATCTACGGTACTGCGCTCCACCGCCTGGCGATCCTCTGCTACGTGGTCTTTGCGCTGTTCCCGCTGTTCTGGCTGTTGAAAGTATCGGTCACGCCGAACGACCTGCTCTATTCCGAGGGCGTGCGGATGTGGCCATCGCGGATGAGCTTCGAGCATTTCCGCTTCGTGCTCGCCCACAGTGCATTCCCGGTCTTCTTCAGGAACAGCATGATCGTTGCCGGCGCGACGGCCGCGATCGTGACGCTGCTCGCGTCCCTCTCCGGCTATGCGCTGTCGCGCTTCACCTTCCGTGGCAAGTACTGGCTGGTCGCACTGATGCTGCTCACCCAGATGTTTCCGTTGGTGATGCTGGTCGCGCCGATTTTCAAGATGCTCTCGCCGCTCGGGCTGACCAACAGCCTGACCGGGCTGGTGGTCGTCTACACGGCCTTCAACATTCCCTTCGCGACATTCCTGATGCAGTCGTTCTTCGACGGCATTCCCAAGGAGCTGGAAGAGGCGGCCAAGATCGATGGCGCCACGCAATTCATGGCGTTTCGCCAGATCATCCTGCCGCTCACGCTGCCGGGCATTGCCGCCACGCTGGGTTTTGTGTTCACGGCCGCGTGGAGCGAACTGCTGTTCGCGCTGATGCTGATTTCGGGCAACAGCGCCGCAACCTTTCCGGTCGGTCTGCTCACTTTCGTGTCGAAGTTTTCGGTCGATTTCGGACAGATGATGGCGGCCGGCGTGCTGGCGCTGATCCCGGCCTGCCTCTTCTTCCTGTTCATCCAGCGCTATCTGGTCCAGGGCCTGACGGCCGGCGCGGTCAAGGGCTGAGCGAGGTTTTCATGGCATCGATCGACATCCGCAACGTTCGCAAGAATTTCGGCATCGTCTCCGTGCTGCACGGCGTCGATCTGGCGATAGAAAACGGCGAGTTCGTGGTGCTGGTCGGGCCGTCGGGCTGCGGCAAGAGCACGCTGCTGCGTATGATCGCCGGGCTCGAGGAGGTAACCGAAGGCGAGATCCGGATCGACGGCCTGCGCGTCAATGAACGGGCACCCAAGGACCGCGACATCGCCATGGTGTTCCAGTCCTACGCGCTCTATCCGCACATGAACGTCGCCGAGAACATGAGCTACGGCCTGCGGATCCGGAAGGCCGCCAGCGAGAAGATCACAGCCGCTGTCGGCAACGCGGCCAGGAAGCTTGAGCTGCAGCCGCTGCTTGCGCGGCGGCCGAAGGCATTGTCGGGCGGTCAGCGCCAGCGCGTGGCGATGGGCCGCGCGATCGTGCGACAGCCCAAGGCATTCCTGTTCGACGAGCCGCTGTCCAATCTCGACGCGCGCTTGCGTGAGCAGATGCGAGCAGAGATCAAGAAGCTGCACCGTGATCTCGGCGCGACATCGATCTATGTCACCCACGACCAGATCGAGGCGATGACATTGGCCGACCGGATCGTCGCCATGCATGAGGGCGTGGTGCAGCAGGTCGGCAGCCCGCTGGAACTCTACGACCGCCCGGCCAACCTGTTCGTCGCCGGATTCATCGGATCGCCGGCCATGAATTTTCTGTCGGCACGCTACGAGGTCAGTGGAGCCACGGCCGGCGCACGACTGCCTGACGGAACGCTGATAGCGCTTTCGTCAGCCTATCAACTGGAGGAAGGCGCGGCGGTGACGCTCGGCATTCGGCCGGAGCATGTCGAGATGACGCCGGCCTCGGAGGGCAGCCTGAGGGCGACGGTCGACCTGATCGAGCCGACCGGCTTTGGCATCATCCTGCATCTCAGCCTGCATGGCCTGCCATTCAATGTCTTCACGCTCGACCGGGCCGCGCTGACGGCCGGCCCGACGGTGACGGTGGCTTTCCCGCCGCAACATCTGCATTTGTTCGATGAGACTGGAAAGCGCGCATTGAGGTCGAGCCTTCAGCACGGGAACAACTGATCCTCATTTTCGGTCACTCGGGTCGGTTTCCACCGTTGGGTCCGATGCTATTGTCTATCTTGGCGCCGCCGAATTCGATAGGACATTCGCTCCCGGCCTCGACACGCTCTTTGGACGAGGTGGAACGCGCCCGCGACGGCGCCAACGCTAGGTAGTTGAGCGCATGCGCTTTCTGTTTCTTCTGATCCTGCTAGCCGGCATCGGCATCGGCGTCGTCTATCCCTGGGCGATGGCCAATTTCTCCGGCCATGAGATCGGCACCTGGCGGGTCTACGAGCAGGGCCGGTTCAAGCCGGTTACGGTGCCGTTGGCCGGCCGCGACGCGCCCGTGCGGGTGCTGGTCGACCTCACCACTAGGGCCGAACGCATCGTCGTCTCGCAACAGCGCACCGTGCTGACGCTGACCGCCGCCACCGGTGGCAGGACGGTGCTCGCCTCGACGCTGCAGTTCATCCATTCCGAGAACCCGCGCCAGGTCAGCCCGCAACTGCCCGACAAGATCTTCCGCGACGAGGCAGGCCTGATCCCGTCGGTCAGTCCGGGCCCCTACATCTTCACCGTCGGCCCCGGCGACGCCGAAGGCATCGAGATGCGGACGGTGGACCTTGTCCTGCGCTCCGGGGTCGGCGAGATCGACAGCCGTGCGCAGCCGGTTGGCTTCTCGCTGATGGCGGTTGGCCTGATCGGGCTGGTTTTGGCTTTGCGTTTCGGCGGCCGGCGGCCGCAGAATCCGAATTCGCAGCCGCCACCGCCGCGCTGGGGCAGGGGCTCGAATTAAGTCGTGAACTACCGTCACGCCTATCACGCCGGAAACTTTGCCGATGTCGTCAAGCATGTCGTACTGAGCCGGCTCGTCGAATATCTGAAACAGAAGGACAAGGCGTTTCGCGTCATCGACACCCATGCCGGCATTGGCCGCTACGACCTGTCGTCGACTGAAGCGCAAAAGACCGGCGAATGGCGAGGTGGCATCGGCCGGCTGGTCGATGCCGCGCTCGACCCGCCGGCGGCAGCACTTCTGGCGCCCTATTTGGAAGCCGTGCGTTCGCTCAATCCCGAAGACGGGGTGAAAAAATATCCGGGCTCGCCGCTGATCGCGCGTCATCTCATGCGCAAGCAGGACCGGCTGTCGGCGATCGAGTTGCATCGCCAGGATGCCGCCAAGCTGAGGGCGCTGTTCGCCGGAGATTTCCAGACCCGGGTGATCGAGCTCGACGGCTGGCTGGCGCTCGGCGCGCATCTGCCGCCGAAGGAAAAGCGCGGCCTCGTGCTGGTCGATCCGCCCTTCGAGGAGCAGGGCGAGTTCGACCGCCTCGTCGACGGGCTGCGCAAGGCGCACAAGCGCTGGCCGGGCGGCATCTATGCGCTGTGGTATCCGGTCAAGGACCGCAAGGCGGTCGCCGCCTTCAGGAAGGCGCTGGTGCAATCAGGCATCCCGAAGCTGCTCGACATCGGCTTCGAGATCAGGCCGCCATCGGCCGAACCCAGCCTCGACGGCAGCGGCATGGTGGTGGTCAACCCGCCGTTTACGCTGGAGGGCGAGCTGCGGACGCTGCTGCCGGCCCTGCACAAATTGCTTGTCGTCGAGAAACCGGCGCCTTGGACGCTGGAATGGCTGGCGGCATAGGGCGGCGGAGGTGTCCACGCGCCTGCCTTGGTTGAAGCAATTTCAAACTAAGAAACCATCGTCTCTACAACCGCTTGACCGCGCGCGAGCGAATCCGCACAGTGCGCGCAATCGACCATAAGAGGCTGCCATGACTCGCTTCGCCAAATCCGCCCTTGCCGCACTGATCGCCCTTTGCACGCCGCTCGGCACATCCCTTGCTGTCACCCAGGCAGCAAAGGCGGCAGATCTTGCCATTTATACCGACGAAGACAGCGGCGTCTGCGGCGAGGCCTGGGTGCTGAACAAGATCACCAGCCGCTTCTCCTACCAAGTGCATCATGTGCCAAATCTGCCCGATGTCGAGATCACCGATTTCCAGCGCATCCACCAGCACCGCTATTTCCCGGCCAACGACACCTGGCCGATCGGCCGCCGTTATTGCGGCGCCACCGTCAGCCTGTCCGACGGCAACGCCCGCACCATCTGGTATCTGATCGAGGAGGGGCAGGGCTTTGCCTCGATCGGCGACAATGTCGAATTCTGCGTCTCGGGCTTCGACCGCTGGATGGTCTACAACGGCCGCTGCCGCGTCCTGCGCTAGGAGACGCGCCGTCGGCGACACTGTCGCTCTCCCCGCAAGCGGGAGGTCGGACGCCATCTCGGCTTTCGCCAATCTCCGACTGGAGATCAGGCCACCTTGCCGCCAGACAGATAAGCGCACACCAGCTCGACGAGCTGCTTCTGCAACCCTGGTGCGTCCAGTATGCCCCGGCGCGCCTCATTGTGGATCACGCCTTCGACCGCGGACGAAAGCACGCGTGCGACCGTCTCGTGGTCTTTCCTGCGTCTGCGATACTGCGCCACGGCGGCTGCGTAGTGTTCGAGATAGCGCGACTGGAACGCGGCATGGGCGGCTCGCGAGCCGCGGTCGCCCGGCGCTTCGTCGAGCAGCACCTGGTGCAGCGTCGGATGGATGCTGTGCGCCGCGATCATGCCGCGCACCAGCTTGCGCGCAAATTGCCGGAGCGGCTTTTCGTCCGCTGCCGCTTCGCTGATCACCGACAGCACGTTATCGAAGTGGCGGCGCCGGATCGCTTCGACCAAGGCGAGCTTGTCGGGGAAGTACTGGTAGAGCGAGCCGATGCTGACGCCGGCCGCTTCGGCCACCTTGTTGGTGTTGAAGCCGGCCCACCCAAGCTCGCTCAGAATATGAGCACCGGCTTCGATGATTGCTTCAACGGTCGCGATCGAGCGCTGCTGGCGTGGCTGCTTGCGCATGCGCGGGCGCGATTTTGCAATGCGAGTAGACACGTGCGGTTCCATCACGTGAAAATATAAACAGCATACTCACATTTTTCCGGACCGAAAGGAAACAGTCATGTGCACCCTGACCTTGCTCCGCAGCCTCTTCGCCTATCAGGCCTGGGCGAATGACGAGTTGCTGGAGAAACTTGGGAGCCTGGACCCGCGCCTGCACGAAAGGGAACGGCACGCCGCCATGCGGCTGATCAACCACAGCCATGTTGTGTCGCGGATATTTTCGGCGCACCTCGTTGGCGCGAGGCATGGCTATGACGCCGACAACACCGAGGAAACGCCGGCTATCTCCGATTTGCGTGTAGCCGTTGCGGCGAGCGATCGCTGGTATCTCGACTACCTCTCGACCGTTTCGCAACCGGATCTTTCCGAGCCCGTCGCCTTTGTCTTCACCGATGGCGGCAAGGGCTGCATGACGCGCCAGGAAATGCTGACGCACGTCGTACTTCACGGCGGCTACCATCGCGGCGAGGTCGGCCGCATCCTGGCGCAGCTTTCCATCACACCGCCATGGGACACCTTTGCCGTCGGTCTCCATCGGGCTGAGCCCTCGCGTAGGCAGTGGACGGCGCGTGAGCCGCTCGGGGCCTGACTGCAGCGCGGGTCGAAGCCGATTGGGCATTCTTGCATAAAAGTGAGCATCCAGCTCACATTCATTTGCGTCCACGCAAGATGATGCAATGGCATGCTCCTCGAGTTGCTGTCGTCTTGGTCTGTAATTCGCTGGACTGGACAAGACAAAGCGAACGATATGAGGACTCTTCGTGATTTCTGCGACCAATGACGGATGTCCACGATCAAAGCCGTGCGAGAAATCCTGTACCTGGCGAGAGGATGAAGCGAGATTGAACGCGAAGAATTTCCGTCACAGAACATCATCGCGAAGGCCGAAGTTCGTCTCGGATTTCTGTGACGATCAGCACAACCACACTGTGGCCGTAACCGAAATTTAATCTGCGAAATTCAATGTAATGCTTCGCTGGCTAGACAAGCGCGAGTCAGATATGCATTGCGCGCCGGGTCATTATGGCCGTCGGCACAACTAAGGGGCATGATATGGCTAAGCAGTCATCCAAAGCGCCGGCATCCAAGTCACCGGCAAAGAAAGCACCGGCAAAGAAAGCACCACCAAAGGCAGCTCCGGCAAAGGTCGCAACCGCTGTGAAGAAAGCAGCGCCTGCCGCCAAGCCGAAGGCCGCCGCGCCCAAGGGAAAAGCAGCGGCGGCAAAAGTGACCGCTGTGAAGAAAGCAGCACCTGCTGCCAAGCCGAAGGCAAAAGCGCCGGCCAAGAAGCCGGCCGCGAAAGCTGCGGCAAAACCGGCAGTGAAGAAAGCGGCGCCCGCCAAGGCGGCACCTGCCAAGGCTGCGCCCGCCAAGGCGAAAGCGGCGCCTGCCAAGAAGCCGGCCGCAAAGGCCGCGGCGAAGCCGGCAGCGAAGAAAGCAGCACCTGCCAAGGCCAAAGCCGCACCGGCAAAGAAGGCTGCGCCGGCAGCGAAGGCGGCGGCAGCGAAGTCTTCTGCAGCAGTGAAGAAAGCAGCGCCGGCGGCCAAGCCGAAGGCAGCGCCTGCAAAGGCGAAGGCCAAGAAGTAATCGCGTCTCGTCGCTCGCGGAGGACAGTGCCGAAAACGGTCGAGGCAGGGTGCCTCGCTCGCGGGTTGGTGCTCGGGCAAGAACAGAGGCGGAGGGAAGACAGCTTTTCGCAGCTCCCAGGACTTCGCCGTTACGGCGAAGTCCGGTGGGATATTTCTTTGCACCTGGAAGGAAACCTTCGGTGCAAGGCCGGAGTTTATCAGGTTCGGATCTGTCCGGCCTGTTCGGATTCTCTTGCGGCTGCCGTACCGCTCATTTGGCTCAAGAGCGCGGAGGAAAACGGTCGTCTCCGTGGCGCCTGGTTTTTCCGCTTGTGGCTGTTGATCATGCTGTCATGCCCGGTCAACAGTGCCGCGCATCAAAGATCAGAATGCTGCAACGTCCTTTGTACGTCCAAGAGGACGCGCGGCGCTATAGTCGGCAAACAGGAACCCGATCATGCCCAGACTGCTCTACGCTTCCACGTCCCCCTACAGTTCCAAGGTGCGCATGGCCGCGCTTTATGCCGGCATCGCCGTCGATCTCGTGCCGATGAAAACCGAAGATAAGCCGGCCGAGCTGATCGGGGCCAATCCGCTCGGCAAGATCCCGGTGCTGGTGCTCGATGACGGCCGCTCGATCTACGACAGCCGCGCCATTACCCAGCATCTCAACCGCATGTCGAAGAACGCGCTGTTTCCGCGCAATCCCGACAAGCGCCTCGAAGCCGAAGTGCTGGAAGCGCTAGCCGACGGCATCTGCGACTGCGCACTGTCGATGGTCTATGAGCGGCGCACGCGCCCCGAAGACATGGTCTACCAGCCCTGGCTCGACCGCCAGTGGGCGAAGATCACCTGCGCGCTTGATCGGCTCAACGCCAATCCGCCAAAACTGCCGAAGAAGATCACCGCCGGCCAACTGGCGCTGCGCGCCTGCCTTGGCTATCTGTCATTGCGCTTTGCCGGAAAATGGGAAAAGGGCCGCAGCCGGCTGGTCCGCTGGGCAGCACGCTTTGACGAGAAGTTTCCAGAGCTGAAACCCTGCGTTCCGGCGTGAACTGGTTGACGCAGCCAGGCCCGAGAAGGGGTCGCAAAAAAAGCCGGGCGCGAGGCCCGGCTTTTCGTGTCGTGGCTTGGACGATTTAGAACTTCATACCGACGCCGAAGGTGACGCGGTTGTCGGTGGACTTGACCTTGCCAATATCGCCGAAGTCCTTGTCGCCGAAGTCGGTGTAGCGGTACTCGACACGGCCAAACACATTGTCGGTGATCTTGATGTCAGTGCCGACGCCGGCCGTCCAGCCAAGCATGGTGTTGTCGTCGTCGATACCAGTGTTGTGGTTTTCAATCTTCTGGTTCTTCAGCGCGCCGCCGGCGGTGCCATAGAGCAGGATTTCCGGGGTGACGGCGTAGCCGAGCCGGGCGCGCAACGAACCTTCGAAGCCGCCCTTGGCCTCGATGCCGCTATCGTCACCCTCGATGCCGCTGTAGCCGATGTCGGCTTCAGCACCGTAGACGAAGTTCTCCTGCTGCCACTGGTAGCCGCCGAAGACACCTCCGACGAAACCATCGGTACCGACGTCGACGCCGACATCCTCGGCATCGGCATGGCCGCTGAAGCCGTAGCCGACGCTCACACCGGCATAGGGACCGGCCCAGGACGCGACCGGAAGTTCGGCGATCGGGGCAGGTGCCGGCGGCTCTTCCTGGATCACGTCAGCAGCATAGGCGGTTCCGCCGAGGGCGAAGAGCCCGAACGCCACCGCCAGCGGTCGCGCAAATTTAAGATTGGCTTGCATTGTTCTTTACTCCTTAAGCCACAGGCACAGGCTTGCTTTTCACGAGCACCCTCAACCCGCCGGGGGGATAAACGGGTCTGGCGCTCAACGGTTCCAAATGTCGTGTCCAAATGCGGCTGAAGCGAACCTGAACTTGGGTCATTCCCTGGCACGAATGAGGCTGAACCTTGACGTTGCATCTGCGCAACAGATGGTGTCAGGAGGCTTTGCCATGCCGCGCTGCACACCGCTTGGAGCAAGGGGTCCAGCGGCCTATATTGTGGTCTGGCAGGCCGAGTCCCGGCCAGAGTCGAAAGACCGATCCGGCCACTTTGCCACAATGCTGCCCAACGTGCGAACGGCATTTAATGCTTGGCCGGCCATATTTTGCCGGCGGGCTGAAATCGAGGCCCATTGAGGATTGACAGGATGAGCAAGGCCGCTGGAACGGTGTTGGTGACGGGCGGGGGAAAGCGGATCGGCAAGGCGATAGTCGAGGATCTTGCCGCGAACGGTTTTGCCGTCGCCATCCATTGCAACCGCTCGCGGGCCGAGGCGGAAGCGTTGGCCGCGCGGATCAACGGAGGCCATTTTGGCAAGGATGGCCGCGCCGCCGTGGTCGCCGCCGACCTGACCGACATGGCCGCGGTCGGCGACCTGGTCGGCCGCGCCCAGGCCGCGCTCGGACCAGTTACACTGATGGTCAACAACGCCTCGCTGTTCGTGGACGATACGGTTCAGGACTTCGACTGGCCTGCCTGGGATCGTCACTTCGCCGTCCATGTGAAGGCGCCGGCACTTTTGGCGCAAGAATTCGCCCGCGCGCTGCCGGAAGGTCGGGAAGGGCTGATCGTCAATATGATCGACCAGCGCGTCTGGCGCCCGACGCCACGCTATTTCTCCTATGCGCTGTCGAAATCGACATTGTGGACGCAGACGCAGATGATGGCGCAGGCGCTGGGGCCTCGCATTCGCGTCAACGCCATCGGTCCAGGGCCGACGCTGAAGAGCGCGCGCCAGGACGACAGCGATTTTGCCGCGCAGGTCGACGGCCTGATCCTGAAGCGCGGCCCGGAATTGCCTGAATTCGGCGCCACCATCCGCTATCTCTGGCGCGCGCGCTCGATTACTGGCCAGATGATCGCGCTCGACGGCGGCCAGCACCTTGCATGGCAGACGCCGGATGTGACAGGCATGGCGGAATGAGTTCCATGGACCAGAAACACAAACGAGGCGGTGCCGCCGACGACCTGCCCCCCGAAGTTGACCTCGATGACGAGGCGGCGGAGGAGATCGTCGAGTCGTCAGGTCCCGGTTCCGGCGGCCCTGAGGTCGCCTTCACGGCCATCGACTGGACGCCGCATGCAGGCGATGCCGACGGCATGGTCGGCGCCGAGGTTATCCAGACGCTGGTCAAACGGCTGCCCAACGCTCCCGGCGTCTACCGCATGATGAACGCCGCCGGCGACGTGCTCTATGTCGGCAAGGCGCGCAGCCTGAAGAAGCGCGTGACCAATTACGCGCAAGGCCGTTTCCACACCAGCCGCATCGGCCGCATGGTGCGCGAGACGGCGACGATGGAATTCGTCGTCACCCGAACCGAGATCGAAGCGCTACTGCTGGAAGCCAACCTTATCAAGCGCTTGCGGCCGCGATTCAATGTTCTGATGCGGGACGACAAGTCGTTCCCCTATATCCTGCTGACCGGCGATCATGTCTCGCCCGGCATCTACAAGCATCGCGGCGCGCGCTCGCGCAAGGGTGACTATTTCGGCCCCTTCGCCTCGGCCGGCGCCGTCGGCCGCACCATCAATTCGCTGCAACGCGCCTTCCTGCTCAGGAGCTGCACGAACTCCTTCTACGAGAACCGCACCCGGCCGTGCCTGCTATTCCAAATCAAACGCTGTGCGGCCCCGTGCACCGGCGAGATATCGCATGGCGGCTATGCCGAGCTGGTGGCCGAGGCGAAGGATTTCCTCTCCGGCCGCAGCCAGAAGGTGAAGACGGAAATCTCCGCCGCCATGCAGCAGGCCTCGGAAGACCTCGATTTCGAGCGGGCCGCGATCTATCGCGACCGGCTGGCGGCGCTGTCGCATGTGCAGAGCCACCAGGGCATCAACCCGCAGACGGTCGACGACGCCGATGTCTTCGCCATCCATCAGGAAGGCGGCCAGGTCTGCATCCAGGTGTTCTTCTTCCGCACCGGTCAGAACTGGGGCAACCGCGCCTATTTCCCCAAGGCCGATCCGGCGCTGGAGGGATCGGAAGTGCTGGGCTCGTTCCTGGCGCAGTTCTATGACGACAAGCCGACCCCGCGCGCCATCCTTCTGTCGCGTGGCGTCGAGGATCAGGAATTGCTGGCGGAGGCTCTCTCCACCCGCGCCGGTCGCAAGGTGTCGATCTCGGTGCCGCAGCGCGGCGAGAAGAAGGAGCTGACCGACAACGCACTTCAGAATGCCCGCGAGGCGCTCGGCCGCCGGCTGGCCGAGACCTCGACGCAAGGGCGGCTGCTCGCCGGCTTCGCCGAGACCTTCGGCCTGAAAAAGCCGCCGGTACGCATCGAGGTCTACGATAACTCGCACATCATGGGCACCAACGCCGTCGGCGCCATGGTTGTCGCCGGGCCGGAAGGTTTCGTGAAGAACCAATACCGGAAATTCAACATCCGCTCGACCGAGATCACGCCGGGAGACGATTTCGGCATGATGCGCGAGGTGATGGAGCGGCGTTTTTCGCGGCTGCTGAAGGAACATGGCGATGTGCCGCAAAGTGGAGAGCTGGCGGACGACCCGACCCCGGTCGAACAGGGCGACGACATCGAGGACACGGGCAGCTTCCCGGCCTGGCCAGACATCATCCTCATCGACGGCGGCCAGGGCCAGATGACGGCGGTGCGAAAAATACTCGCCGATCTCGGCATCGAGGACCGTGTGGTGGCGATCGGCATCGCCAAGGGCCAGGATCGTGACGCCGGCCGCGAACGCTTCTTCGTGAGGGGCAGGGACTCGTTTTCGCTCCCCGTTCGCGATCCGGTGCTCTACTTCGTCCAGCGGCTGCGCGACGAGGTCCACCGCTTCGCCATCGGATCGCACCGCGCCCGCCGCAAGAAGGAGATGGTCAAGAGTCCGCTCGACGAGATCAGCGGCATCGGCCCAGGCCGCAAGCGCGCGCTGCTCATGCATTTCGGCACCGCCAAGGCGGTCAGCCGCGCCGCGATCGAGGATTTGATCAAGGTCGATGGCATTTCCGAGCAGGTCGCCAAACTCGTCTATAACCATTTTCACGAGAGCTGATGGATTCGGCTATTTTCGGTTGGTCCATCGACTATCGCCTGTTGACCCCCACATTCGCTTCTGATTTGAGTACGCAGGCAGAGAGAGTTCCCAAAAATATGGCCCAGCGCGCGTTCAACCTGCCCAACATGCTCACCTACGCCCGTATTCTCGCGGTGCCGCTGGTTGTGCTGTGTTTTTTTCTCGAAGGTCAATTGAAGTCGAGCGACTTCGCCCGCTGGTCGGCGCTGGTCATTTTCCTGCTCGCCTCGATCACCGATTATTTCGACGGCTATCTGGCCCGCGCCTGGCAGCAGACCTCCAATATCGGCAAGATGCTCGACCCGATCGCCGACAAGCTGCTGGTCGCCACGTGCCTGCTGCTGCTTGCCGCCGACACAGATCGCCACGCTGGCATCGCCGGCTGGTCGCTGTGGGCGGCGATCATCATCCTGTGCCGCGAAATCCTGGTCTCGGGCCTGCGCGAATATCTGGCGGCGCTGAAAGTCTCGGTGCCGGTGACGCAACTGGCCAAATGGAAGACCACCATCCAGATGATCGCCATCGCCTTCCTGCTCGCCGGGCCGGCCGGCGACAAGATCTTCCCGCTGACCACGCAGACCGGGCTGGTGCTGTTGTGGATCGCCGCACTTGTCACGCTCTATACCGGCTATGATTATTTCCGCGCCGGCCTCAAGCACATCATGGACGAGTGAGATGGCAACGCGGCTCATCTATTTCGCCTGGGTGCGCGAGCGGATCGGCAAGCCGCAAGAGGATGTCGAGTTGCCCGCCGGCGTCGAGACTGTGGCCGACCTGCTGCGCTGGCTGAAATCGCGCGGCGAGGAATACGAGCACGCGCTGCAATATCCCGATGTGATCCGTGTCGCCATCAACCAGGAACATGTCGAGCACCGCGAAAAGATCGCCGGCGCCCGCGAGATCGCGCTGTTCCCGCCGATGACGGGTGGCTGAAATGCCGGGCGCGGTGGTGTCGACCGTGCGCATCCAGGCGGAGGATTTCGATGTCGCCGCCGAGATCGCCAGGATGACGCATGGACGGGCCGACATCGGCGCCGTGGTGACGTTCTCGGGCCTCTGTCGCGACGAGGCGGGCAGGCTCACCGCGCTCGAACTCGAACACTATCCCGGCATGGCGGAAGCCGAGATCGGCCGCATCGCCGCTGAGGCGATCAAACGCTGGCCGCTGCAGGGCCTCACCGCCATCCATCGCCATGGCAGGATCGCGCCCGGCGAGAACATCGTGCTGGTGGTCGCGGCCTCGGCGCACCGGCAGGCGGCGTTCGAGGCGGCGAACTTCCTGATGGATTATCTGAAATCGCGCGCGCCGTTCTGGAAGAAGGAACACCATGCCGACGGCTCCGAGGGCGGCTGGGTCGAGGCCAAGGAAGCCGACGACGAGGCCGCGAGCCGCTGGAAGCAGGCCGTGCCGAAACGAAATTGATGCTTCGCGCCGCTGCCAGAAGGTGAGAACCCATCAGCCTTTGTCTGTGCCGATCCAGTGATCGAGCGCAATCCGGCCGGGTCCCCACGCCATGATGCCAAGCGCCATCGCCGCCCATGTGATGTGCAGCGGCCAGCCGTCCGGCACGGTGAGCTGTATGACCAGCGTCATCAAGAGCATGCCGAATGCAGCCAGTCGTGTCGCCAGGCCGAGAACGAGGAGAATTGGCAACAGAATCTCCACCGACGCCGAGGCGAACGCCACCAGCCCAGGTGCGGGAAATGCATAAGGTCCACCGGGCAGATGCAGCTTGAACTCCGAGCTGAAGAGCAGCACGGCGACATCGTTCAACTGCAGAAAGCCGTCCCATTTGTTGACGCCGGACCGCCAGAACGGGACGGCGAGCGCGCAGCGCAGGACAAGCTGCGTCAGCGATGGGGTGGCAATCGCGCGCAGGGCGGCATTCACCCTTTCGGCAAGGGCGGCGATCCCTCGCGGCCCGGTGCTCGCGTTCCGCACATGGTTCGTCATGGCCATTCTCCCTGGTGTGCCGCTGTGAAGGCGCCCGCTTGCAGCAGGCCGGCGATGTTGGCGGGAAGGTCGAATTCGGCACGCTCCGCAAATGCAGCCGCGGCAGCCGCGCCGAGTGGCTCGCCCGCCATGAGACGATTCAGAAAAACCGCGCCGCCGGGCGGCAGGTGGCGAACGAAGACTTCAAGCCCGGGCCGCGTGACCAGCGCATCTTCGGGGCCGTCGGCCTCGATCCGCCCTACGGGACCGTCGCTCCGGTTTGCAGCGAAGATCGTCACGGCCGGATAGCACGAGCGTATGGCGCGTGTTGCCGGATGCGGCACAAACACGGTATTGGCCAGTCGTTCGGGCGGGATCGACGCCAGTGCTCCGGACGCCAGCGGTTCCGCGTCGGCGGCATGATAGGCGTCGAGCCAGGCCCGCTCCATTCGCGCCACGTCGGCCAGCCAGGGCATCGACTGGGCGTATTCGTAGCGTTCGATGAAATCGGGAAAGTCGCGGCCGTATTCGAATAGAAGCGGCGAGGTCGGTGGTGTTTCGCGAACATGAAAGCGCGCCATCGCGCGAAAGAAGTCCGGGCCGGTTATGCGCAGCGTCGCCGGGAAACTGGCGGCCAGCGCATCGATCAGGCTGACGGTGACGTTGTTGCGGTAGACGGCATATCGCTTGACCGCAGCCTTCCCGTTCGGCCCCGAGACAGCGTCGGGCGGGACCCGGTCAGGATCGAGCAGGCCGGCGGTGAACGCCGCGGCATAGTCGAACCGGCGACCGGGATCGCCCGGCTGGATCTCATCCTGCGGCATGGACTTTTCCGAACAAGCTGTGGGCGTGACGGTCGAGGATCGCCTGGGCGGCGGCGGCTTCGGCCTTGAGCACCGGCCAGTCGGGAATGTCGCTGTCCCATTCGATCAGCGTCGGGAGCGGCCCGCACCGGCCGATGACGATATCGAAGAGCTTCCAGACCGCGTCGGCGACCGGGCCGTCATGGCTGTCGATCAGCAGAAGATCGCCCTCGTCATCCTCCTGCTCGGCGTGCCCTGCCAGATGGATTTCGCCGACGTGGTCGAGCGGGAAATCCGCGAGGTATGAACGTGCCGAATAGCCGTGATTGGTGGCCGAAACGAAGACGTTGTTGACGTCGAGCAGCAAACCGCAACCGGTACGCCGCACCAGCGCGCCGATGAAATCCGTCTCGCTCATCGTCGATTCCGGGAAAAGGACGTAGGTCGAGGGGTTCTCCAGCAGGATCGGGCGGCCGATCGTCTCCTGCACTTCGTCGATGTGATCCGCCACGCGCGAAAGCGTTGCCGGCGTGTAGGGCAGGGGAAGCAGGTCGTTGTAATAGGTGGTGTCGTGGGTCGACCAGGCGAGATGCTCGGAAACAAGCGCTGGCTCATAGCGGTCGACGAGCGCCTTAAAACGATCGAGGTGCGCTTTGTCGAGCGGCCGCGGTCCGCCGATCGACATGCACACCCCGTGCAGCGAAACGGGATAGTCGCGGCGGATATTGGTCAGCGCGTCGTGCGGCGGGCCGCCGGCGCCCATGTAGTTTTCGGCATGGACCTCGAAGAAACCGTCCTTTGGGCCGTCGCCGAGGATCGCGTGTAGATGCTCATGCTTGAAACTCGTGCCGGCAAGGCCGGCGACCGGGTGTGCCGGAAAGCGCGAGGTTTTCGACACGCGGGATGGTGGGACCAGTCCGTTCATCTTCGCCTCCGCTTTCCAGGCAGGTTGCATTGCTTACGACGGGATGTCGCGGGTCAGTTCCGTCGGCGAGCCCTTGCGGTCGCCCGGCAGTTCCATCGTCGTGCAGGTGCCGCCGTCGACAAACTTCCAGGCGTTGCCCTGGTAATCGACGGTCGAAGTGCCTTGGCAGGTAGTGCCAGGTCCTGCCGCACAGTCGTTCTGCCCCTTCATGGCGACGCCAAAGCACTTCTCCTTGCCGGCATCCATCGCCGCCTTGACCTCTGCCTCGGTCAGCGGCGCGGCCATCGCAAAAGAAGCAAGAGCCGTGGCAACGGCGCCGGCCAGAAAGGCTGCGCTTACGGTTGATCTTGTCGACATGATTTCACCTCCGATTGGGTTGTTGAGCGCGCCATTCCTCAAGCGCGCATTGATCAGTTCGGCCCGGAGGTTCCCCGTGTTACATCCGATTGGGAACACGACTTCGTGATCGCCTCGGGCCTGACTCGAGCAAAATGTGCCGGATCACGCTAGGCAGACCGACGACTGGGCCGCAAGCCACCGAAAGGCCCCTCCGTGCGAGCAGTCCTGGGCGCCACGGAACCACCGCAATCCTGCGAGACTTTCAGGCCAGTTTGGTGCGCCAGAGCATGATCCCGAAAAGTGGAATCCGGTTTTCGGACAAGATCATGCTCAAACAAGGAGATAGAGCCCCATCCCGATTCGTCGGGATGGGACTCTAGGGAGCAGGATCATGCTGGACAGGATCGCTGAGTTCCTCATCTTCGGCTTCGTGCCGCTGATCGTTGGCATATTGGCTGTGCCGGACCAGTCCGTCGCTTCGGAGAAGACCCTGAAGGGCGAGGTGATGTATCGCGAGCGCATCGCGCTGCCGCCCAACGCCGTGCTTTCCGTGCAGCTAGCCGATGTCTCGCTGGCCGACGCGCCAGCCGCTGTCATCGGCGAGCGCAAGGTGGCGCCGGCCGGCCAGGTGCCGATCAAGTTCGAGATCAGCTTCGATCCCCAGGTGATCCGGCCTGCCATGACCTATGCGCTACAGGCGCGCATCACCGTCGACGACAGGCTGTTGTTCGTCTCCGATACGCGCCATCAGGTCGATCCGCTGAGCGACGCGCCGCAGACCATCATGCTGAAGATGGTGACGTCGAGCGAGAAACCTGCAGCGGCTCCGGTGCTCGGGCAGAGCTGGCTGATCGAGTATATCGACGGCATTGGTGTGATCACCGAGCCGCAGGCGACGTTCACGATCAGCGAGGCCGGCAAGGCCGGCGGCAGCGGTCCTTGCAACGTCTATTTCGCCACCGCCAAAGTCGATGGTTCGACGATCGCCATCTCTGACATCGGTTCGACTTTCAAAGCCTGCGCGCCCGAGATCATGGCCGAGGAAAAGGCGCTGTTCGAGGCGCTGGCCAAGGCAGCGTCCTACCATGTAGACGCCGGCAAGCTCGTCATCGCCGACAAGGACGGCCGTGTCATCCTGCGCTTCAACGCCGCGAGCTAGGGTGTATTCGATATCTAGGTGACGCCGGCCTGCAAACGGCGGTCACCTGCGCTTTCGGTGCTCGCGTAGCTGAACGTACGCTCCGTTCCGGTTTTCGGAATCCGGCTGTTTGGTCGCTTCGCACCTCTCTTCGACTCCGGATCGGCCTGACCTGAATCTCAAACACACCTTTGCACATGATCCCAAAAAGCGGATGCTTTTTCAGCGGAATAAATCGGCCGGAAGGAACGTTATCCTCCTCATAGATGGCGGGTGAGGCAAAAGGGATATTTCGAGATACCCCTTCGTTGAAGCCGCCAGAATGGCTGCGGCTCGTTCTGGCCTTAACTCAAAGGAATCCAGAGATGAAAACGCACGCTCTTATCCTTGCTGCCACAGGCGCATCGCTCATTGCTTTTACCGGCCTTGCCAAGGCAGACGACCATCTGTTCGATGCGCTTCAGCATGGGCTCAGTCCTGATAGCCAGCCCTTCCAGACCAACAAGGCCGGTCACAGCGGCGATGTAGCGCCCGGTCAGGGCAGCCCGTTCACCGGTCATGATATGCAGACCCCGGCTACCGATACGGAAGCAGCTAACGACCATGCGAATGTAAAGGCTCGCGAGCCGAAGTGATCTGAACCCGACGCGAGGGGCGTCGGCCAATCGGCGCTTGGCTGGCCGTCGACGAAAAAGGCCGGCGAAACGCCGGCCTCTTGGCTCATGAAGCGGTGATCCGGGCCGTCGGCTCAGCCAACAATCTCGGTGTCCGAGAACCAGTACTTGATTTCTTGCGCGGCGGTCTCCGGCGCGTCGGAGCCGTGCACGGAATTCTCGCCGATCGACAGCGCGTGCACCTTGCGGATGGTGCCTTCGGCGGCATTGGCCGGGTTGGTGGCGCCCATCACGTCGCGGTTTTTGGCAATGGCGTTCTCGCCTTCCAGCACCTGCACGACGGTCGGGCCCGACGACATGGACTCGACCAACTCGCCGAAGAACGGACGTTCCTTGTGCACAGCATAAAAGCCTTCGGCCTCGCGGCGGCTCATCCACACCCGGCGCGACGCGATGACGCGCAAGCCGGCATCTTCCAGCATCTTTGTGATGGCGCCGGTGAGATTGCGCCGGGTCGCGTCCGGCTTGATCATGGAGAAGGTGCGTTCGAGCGCCATGGGGTCGTCCTTGTGATGAAAGTGGAATTGAAGGTGGCGGGGTCTATACAAGCCGCCCGGCATGTTGCCAAGGGGAAGTGATCGATCAGCGCGTTATGATGGTCGACGGGCGCCGGAACTCCCAGCCCTCCCGTTCCAGTTCCGGCACGCTGTGGTCCTCGCAGGGGTAGCCGACGCAGAAGTAACCGATCAGCGTCCACTCTGGCGGCGCGTCCAGGATCGTCGCCATCTCGACCGGATCCAGGATCGAGACCCAGCCCATGCCGATTCCTTCGGCGCGCGCCGCCAGCCAAAAGGTGTGGATCGCCATCACTGCCGAATATTCGATGGTCGCGGGCATCGTCAGGCGGCCGAGCCCATGCCCCTGTTCTGTCGCAAGGTCGGCGAAAACCGCGAATTGACAAGGCGCCTCGTTCAGGCCGGCGAGCTTCAGGCGCGCATAGAGCGCGGCGCGTTCGCCGCCGAACGATGCGAGCGCCTCCGCATTGCAGCGCTCGAAGCAGGCCCTGACGGCGGCGCGGCACTGCGCACTCTCGACCATGACGAAACGCCAAGGCTGGCTCAGCCCGACCGACGGCGCAAGGCTGGCTACATCAAGTAGCCGCTCCAGAACGCTTTCGGGGAGCGGTGTCGGCTTGAATCGCCTGACATCCCGCCGCCACCGGAAGAGGTTGACCAGCTCGGCGCGAAAATCGTCCGGGAATTCCGGGCCTGACGTCATGGTGTCGTGCTGCCTTTGCTAGTGGAGTAGCGGAGTACGGCAGTAAGGCAGTAGGGAAGGCCGCATACCTGCTGCCTTACTGCCCTATGCTGCGGCCGCCACCTTGCGGCCGAGGCCGTCATACAGGTCGAGGCAGCGCTCGAACCATTGCGCCACCAGATCGCTGTCGTCGAGCAGCCGGTAGGGCGAGGCGATGCGCGCCCATTGCAGTGCGCCGAAGACGATGTAGTCGGCAAATAGCGGTGATTGGCCGCCGATGAACGGCTGATAGGTGAGCGTCGAGCGCAACGGTTCCAGCGAGGCGCGGAAGGCGCCAAGGCCGGCGTCGCGCGCCGCCATCACCTGTTCCAGTTTCTTGCCGAAGCGCTGCTCGCGGTTCTGGCGAAAATAGGCGGCGTTAGCTTCGTCCTGCATGGCGTGGAGGTCCATGATCGCCACGGTGGTGACATAGGGGTGGATGGTCAGTTGCGACCAGCGTTCGATGAAGCGCGCCATCGCCTTGCCGCCGTCGCCGGAAAACAATGTCGGCCGCTCGGGATAGGCCTCGTCGAGATAGAGCGCGATGGCGAAGGAATCAGCGATCACCTTGTCGCCGTCACGGATCACCGGAACGAGTTTCGAAACGCCGCCTTCAACGGTCGGCACTTCGAGAAAACGCGTCGGCACGGTCGAGATGTCGAGCCCCTTGTGGGCGAGCGCCATCGCCGCCTTCCAGCAATGAGGGCTGAACGGGCGGGCGGCATCATGTCCGACGAGGTCATAGAGCAGAATGGTCATTGGCGGCGGCTTCCTTGCGGTCTACTAGAGCGTGTTTTGTGCGTCCGCTTGGACGCACAAAACACGCTCTAGCACTTTTAAAAACTACGCATCGTGTTTTTCCGAACCGAAGGTCAGCGTAGCAAAAATCGGTACCGATTTTCGAGCCGATGCGGTAGGCACCCGAAACGGGTTTCGCGGGCCGGGAGAAGACGATGAAACAGCACTTCATGATGTTTGCGGGCTACAATCAATGGGCCAATAACCGCATTTACGATGCCGCCGCCGATCTCGGCGAGGAAGAGTTCGACCGCAATGTCGGCGCTTTCTTCGGCTCGATGATGGGCACGCTCAACCATATCTTGACCGCCGATCGCATCTGGATGAGGCGCTTTACCGGCGAGGGCGACGCACCGGCCAGGCTCGACACGATCCTGCACCGCGCCTTGCCGAGCTTGCGGCTGGCGCGCGAGGCCGAGGACAAAAGGATCGTCGACTGGATCGGGAGCTTGAGCGAGAAGGCCTTGTCCGGCCGCTTCTCCTACATGACCGTCTCCGATATGCGCACCGTTTCGCAGCGGCTGGCGCCGGCGCTCGATCATTTCTTCAACCACCAGACCCATCACCGCGGCCAGGCGCACGCGATCTTGACCATTCTTGGCCGGCCTTCGGTGGCGCTCGACCTGACGCAGTTCCAGCGCAGCGAAGAGGGGCGCCCCTTCGCCTGATTTGTGATTATCCGCGTCTATCGTGATCGAATTGAAAGCAGGTTGGAAAACCCGTCGAAGATGAGCGGCATCCGCGACGGTCATGGTCGCGAAGCGGGGTGGCCAGGCGTCAGGCAGCGTGTCCGCCACGGCCCCGGGCGACCGGCTTGACCGAGACTGCCGGCTGGGCCGAAGGCCAGAGAATGCCTGCCGTCATCGCGAAGGTGATCAAGGCATCGCGCGCCGCTTCGGGCGAGATTTCGCCGGCCCGTGCCGCCTCGCAGGCCTTCACGGCCGCGCCATAGCTCAGCCGCCGCCGCGATGGCGGGAACTCGGTCAGGAACTCATGCATGTCGAAGAGCGAAGCGATCATGCGCTTATGGCCGGCGCCGACGGTTAAGGCGACCGGGGTGAAGAACATCGTGTCGTGCATTCTGGCCTCTCGGATTGGGCGGAGGTGACGGCGGACGCCGCTCTCCGATCTGAATCGGACGCCCAGAAACGCGGATTGCGGCATCAGGTTCCATGTTGCCGGGATTTGGTTGTCGCCACCAAGTTCCGTGGCACGGGCGCCGTGCCGAAGAGGCGGCTATTTCCACATGTCGCGCATGCGGGCGCCAAGGTCGACGCGCACTTGCGGCTGGCGGCGCGGATCGTCCTTGGCCTGAACGCTCGCCCATGATGTCTGTTCGAAGGCGCCGAGGATCGAGGCCGGGATGAAGCGGCTGCGCGAGGCATAGACATGGCGGTCGCCGCGCGCCGCCTGGCCGTGGACGAAAAAGCGCTGCGGCATGACCAGGTGCAGGCCGTCCTTGGCCCGCGTCATCGCCACGTAGAGCAGGCGGCGCTCCTCGTCGATATCCTCCTTCGAGCCGACGCCGAGGTCGATCGGGATGCAGCCGTCGACGGTGTTGAGCACGAAAACGTTCTTCCACTCCTGGCCCTTGGCCGAATGGATGGTCGACAGGATCAGATAGTCCTCGTCGCGACGCGGCGGCCCGGCCTCGTCGCTGGTCGCATCCGGTGGATCGAGCGTCAGTTCGGTGAGGAAACGCTCGCGCGAGGCATAGCCCGAGGCGATCTGTTCGAGCTGCAAAATATCGGCCCGGCGCGTCGTCGCGTCCTCATGGATGCGCTCGAGATGCGGCTCGTACCACAGCCTGACCTGTTCGAGATCAACAGGCCATTTTCCCGATCCGGCGCGAAGCTGTGAGAACAGCGCGACGAAATCCGGCCAGTCGTCGGCGGCGCGTTGCGGCGGCCGGTAGCGCGCCAGCCCCATCGCTTCGTCGAGCGACGTCGCCATGGTGTCGACGATCTGCGAAGCCGCCGAGGGGCCGATGCCGGGCAAAAGCTGCAGCACGCGAAAACCGGCAACACGGTCGCGCGGGTTTTCGGCGAAACGCAGCACCGCCAGCACGTCCTTGACATGGGCGGCGTCGAGGAACTTCAGCCCGCCGAACTTGACGAACGGAATGTTGCGGCGCGTCAGCTCGATCTCCAGCGGGCCGCTGTGGTGCGAGGCGCGAAACAGCACCGCCTGCGCCTTCAGCGCCGTGCCGGCTTCGCGCTCGGTCAGGATCGCCCGGCAGACATAGTTCGCCTGCTCGGCCTCGTCGCGGACGCTGACCAGCTTAGGCTTTTCGGCCGATTTGCGCTCGGACCAGAGGTTCTTGGTAAAGCGCTCCGAGGCCTCGCTGATCACCGCATTGGCGGCGGCCAGGATGGTCTCGGTCGAGCGGTAGTTGCGCTCCAGCATGACGATCTCGGCCGGTCGCGCGAACTGTTTGGGGAAGTCGAGGATATTGCGCACTTCCGCCGCGCGAAACGAATAGATCGACTGCGCATCGTCGCCGACCACCGTCAGCCCGGATCCGTCCGGCTTGAGTGCCATGAGGATCGAGGCCTGCAGCCGGTTGGTGTCCTGGTATTCGTCGACCAGCACATGGTCGAAGCGCGCACCGAGATGCGCTGATATCTCCGGCTCGCCGGCCATCTGCGCCCAGTAGAGCAGCAGATCGTCGTAATCGAGCACGTTTTGCGCCTGCTTGGCCTCGACATATCGGGCGAACAGCGCCTTGAGCTGCTCGGCCCAGCCGGCGCACCAGGGAAACACCGAACCCAAAACCTCGCCGAGCGGCGCCTGCGCGTTGACGGCACGCGAATAGATCGCCAGGCAAGTGCCCTTGGTCGGAAAACGCCCTTCCGTCTTCGAGAAGCCAAGTTCGTGCCTGATAAGGTTCATCAAATCGGCCGAATCCTCGCGGTCATGGATGGTGAAGGCCGGATCGAGGCCGATCTCCAAAGCGTAGTCGCGCAGCAGCCTGGCGCCGATGCCATGGAACGTGCCGGCCCAGCTCAGAGCTTCGGTGATGACGGAAGCGTCTCGGCCCAGCACCTCACCGGCGATGCGCTCGACCCGCTTGGCCATTTCCGATGCGGCGCGCCGCGAAAACGTCATCAAGAGGATGCGCCTGGGATCAGCGCCTCTGACGATCAGATGCGCGACGCGATGCGCCAGCGTGCTGGTCTTGCCGGAGCCGGCGCCGGCGATCACCAGCAGCGGTCCGGCGACCGTGCCGTCGCCATGCTCGACGGCAAGGCACTGCTCGGCATTCAGCTTCGCGAGATAGGCAGGCCGGAAAGCCGAATCACGGGCAGCGAGGTTCATTGCCCATCAAGCATCGTTTCTGCTTTGTTCGCAACGATGAACTCGACCTAGCGCTGAGGCTCTACCCCCATCGCCGCCGACTGCCGCCGCAGCGACTTACGATGGTCGGGTGGCGGCAACGGCACTGGATCGAAGTCGTCGGGCACCTCGTCGATGATTTCCCTGGTTATGCGGTAGGCCACGTAGACGGCGGCCCCGGCTATGAGCAGACGGATCATGATTTTCTCCAATTGGTATGGAGGAACCGGAGAGGCAGCGTTTTGTTCCCCCGCTCCCCAAAGGCCCCGAGCGAGGCCTGAGCGTGCAACCAAATCGGCACCGCCTCGTTGCCCGATGACAGGAGGTTGCGATGAACAAGCTCTCAATCTTGCTGGCTTTAGCCGCAGCCTTGGCTGTGGCGGCTTGCGACAACAATATCCCGCCGACGAAGGCCCCTGGCACGGCCGATCAAAACCCGCAGGTCGACCCTGCGCCGAACTCAATGTCAGGCGGTGATCAACCCGGCACGCCGCCGGCACAGTGAAGGAAAATGGCCGGCGCCGCTTGGGAGGAGAGCGATGACGCCGGCCAGGCGGGTATCAGGTCCGCCGCACACCTAGACATAGCTGAGTCTTCCCCTCGCGTCATGGTGCGATCGCAGAAGACAACCGACCTGCACGAGCAATCAACTGACAAATGCGCAATTTTCGGATGCGGGAAGTCGATGCTCGCCAGGCGCTGTCATCGCGCCGTCGCAGCAGGTTCCGGGCCAACTTGGAGTTGGCCTCTGATCCGGCGAGGCCGGCGATCCGCCGCCAGCCATTTTCATGCCTTATCAGGCCAACCGGCGCTCAAGGTCTTGCGAAGCCCTGACGTCCCGTGCAAAAGCGCGACCATGCTGATCATCAACGACCTTTCGCTCCGCATGGCCGGGCGCCTGCTTCTCGACCATGCCTCGCTGACCTTGCCGGCCGGCAGCAAGGCAGGCCTTGTCGGCCGCAACGGCACCGGCAAGACCACCTTGTTCAAGGCGATCACCGGCGATCTCGCTTCCGAGACCGGCTCGATCAGCTTGCCGAAGAACACGCGCATCGGCCAGGTGGCGCAGGAAGCGCCCGGCACCGAGGAGCCGCTGATCGAGATCGTGCTCAAGGCCGACCTTGAACGGAGCGCACTGCTCGAAGAGGAAATGACGGCGACCGACCCGCATCGCATCGCCGACATCCATATGCGGCTGGCCGATATCGACGCTCATTCGGCCGAGTCGCGCGCCGCCACAATCTTGGCCGGCCTCGGCTTCGACGATGAGGCGCAGCGGCGCCCGGCCTCGTCCTTCTCCGGCGGCTGGCGCATGCGCGTGGCGCTGGCGGCAGTGCTGTTTGCCGAGCCCGATCTTCTGCTGCTCGACGAGCCGACCAACTATCTCGACCTCGAAGGCACGCTGTGGCTGGAAAACTACGTGTCGAAATATCCGCACACGGTGCTTCTGATCTCTCACGACCGCGACCTGCTCAACCGCGCCGTCAATTCGATCGTCCATCTCGACCAGAAGAAACTGACCTTGTGGCGCGGCGGCTACGACCAGTTCGAGCGGCAATACACCGAGCAGCGCGAATTGCAGGAGAAGGGCCGCGTCAAGCAGGAAGCCGCGCGCAAGCACATGGAATCCTTCGTCGAACGCTTCCGCGCCAAGGCCTCGAAGGCAAGGCAAGCGCAGTCGCGCATCAAGGCGCTGGAGAAAATGAAGCCGATCGCCGCGATCGTGAACGACACGGTGCGGCCGTTCTCCTTTCCCGAGCCGGTGAAGACCGTGGCCTCACCGATCATCGCGCTCAACAACGTCGGTGTCGGCTATGTCGAGGGTGAGCCGATCCTGAAGAAGATGACGCTGCGCATCGATGCCGACGACCGCATCGCGTTGCTTGGCGCCAACGGCAATGGCAAGTCGACCTTCGCCAAATTGCTGTCCGGCCGCCTGAAGCAGGAAACCGGCACCATGACGGTGGCGCCCGGCCTGAAGGTGGCGATCTTCGCCCAGCATCAGCTCGACGATCTCAGGCCGAACGAAAATGCCTATGAGCATGTCCGCCGGCTGATGCCTGAAGCGCCGGAATCGAAGGTGCGCGGCCGCGTCGCCCAGTTCGGCCTCACCACCGAGAAGATGAACACCGCCGCCAAGGATCTGTCCGGCGGCGAGAAGGCGCGGCTCTTGATGGGGCTGTCGGCCTTCGAGGGGCCGAACCTGTTTATCCTTGACGAGCCGACCAACCATCTCGATATCGACAGCCGCGAATCGCTGATCCATGCGCTGAACGAGTTTCCCGGCGCCGTCATCCTGATCTCGCACGACCGCCATCTGCTCGAGGCGACGGCCGACCGGCTGTGGCTGGTCAAGGACGGCGCGGTCAACCCCTACGACGGCGACCTCGATGACTACAAGACGCTGGTCACCGGCGTGTCCGGCGACCGCCGCGGCAAGCGCGAGGCGGAAAAAGCTTCGAAGGCCGACCGCCGCCGCGATGCGGCCGCGCGCCGCGCCGCCTTCGAGCCGCTGGCCAAGGAAATCCGTGCCACCGAAGCGCTGATGGACCGCATCCGCAAGCGCATTGACGGCATCGAGGACGAGCTCGCCAATCCGGCGGTCTATGAAAAGGATCCGTCGACGGCGACGCGGCTGGCCAAGGAGCGCTCGCAGCTTTCCCAGACGCTGGCCGCCCATGAGGAGAAATGGCTGTCGATGTCGGCCGAATACGAGGAAGGCAGGGCGGAGTAGCGGCGATGTCAACAAAACTGTGGATCAAAGCTGCCAAGGTTTTGGCGATCAATTCCGAAGCTGTCGTAAAATGCCCTGAATGTGGAGACGGCAATCTGCTGGTCATCGATGCCGGGGCAGGGACAACCCATGTCGAGCGCCATATGCATTGCCCGAAATGCGGTGCCCACAATGCGCTGCTCAAGAGTGTTGGCGACACATAACCAGCTCAAGGTGACAGTGGCCGAAGTGCGCAGCGATCCGGAAGCAGCGATCCAGAGTGAGACTTGCCTCTGGCCCTACACCTGGTCGTCCGAGGCAGTTAGATTGCCCCTATGAATCACCAACCCAACCTCGGCCGTTCGGCCTGTCCGCATGATTGCCCGTCGACCTGCGCGCTCGAGGTCGAGCTGCTCGACGACAACAGCATCGGCCGCGTCCACGGCGCCAAGGCCAATACGTATATATCAGGCGTCATCGGCGCCAAGGTCGCCCGTTACGCCGCCGCGTCCATCATCCCGAGCGCTTGCTGTAGCCACTGGTGCGCTTGGCGTCAGCACCTGATGGCTGCTGACAGCGTCGAATGCACGTGGACACAAGCGAAGGGCGGCCTCGGTAACATTACCGCGAGCCTGTAACGTTCGCCGTCGCTGGCACGAACAACGGACCGTATCCTCATGTCCGCCATGGCGGGATTACTTGCCCGCCGACACCTTCAGGAGTCAAGAAATGCTAGACCGTCGCACCTTCCTCATAGGCCTGACCGCAATATCGGGCCTCGCCTCGGCCCCGGCGGCGCTGGCTGCCAGCCGGATGGCCTACACACGGCAGGCCTTCGAAGAGGCGCAAAAGGCAGGCAAGCCGATCCTGGTCGAGATCACCGCCAGCTGGTGTCCGATCTGCAAGGCGCAGAAGCGGGTGCTCGGCCAGTTGCTGCCTGCGCCCGAGCACGCAAACCTGGCCGTTTTCGAAGTCGATTTCGATTCCCAAAAAGAGGTTGTTCGGGCTCTTGGTGCGCGGATGCAGAGCACGCTGATCACCTTCAAGGGCGCAACGGAAGTCGGTCGGCTTGTTGGCGTGACCAAGGCGGATGCCATCAAGCAATTGCTTGATAAAACGATCTGAGCGGTGGCGATGCTACTCGGCTTCATATTTTCGTTCCTGGCCGGGGTGCTGTCGACGCTGTCGCCATGCGTGCTGCCGCTTATCCCGGTCGTGCTCGGTGCTGCCGTCAGCCAGCATCGCTATGGCCCCATCGCGCTGGCCGCAGGACTTGCCATATCCTTCACGGCCATAGGGCTTTTCGTCGCCACGATTGGGTTCTCCATCGGGCTTGACGGCGGTGTCTTTCGCAGCGCCGCCGCAGTTCTGATGCTCGTCCTCGGCACGATATTGATCGTGCCGGCATTCCAGGCGCATATCGCGCTTGCGGCCGGCCCGGCCGGCAACTGGGTCGAGCAGCGGTTTGGCGGCTTTTCCTCCGTTGGCCTTTGGGGGCAGTTCGGCGTCGGTCTGCTGCTCGGCGCGGTGTGGAGCCCTTGCGTTGGCCCGACTCTCGGTGCCGCTTCCGTCCTTGCAGCGCAGGGCCAAGACCTTGGCCAGGTTGGGGTCACCATGGTCCTGTTTGGTCTCGGTGCTGCCGTGCCGTTGCTGATCCTCGGCCTACTGTCCCGCGAGACCTTGCTGAGTTGGCGCAGCCACATCGCCGGCGCCGGCAGCGGGCTGAAGGTCGCCTTCGGCATCCTGCTGGTGATGACCGCCGCCGCGATTCTGTCTGGGTTCGACAAGGCGTTGGAAACCGCACTCGTCAACGCTTCGCCCGAGTGGCTGACGGCGTTGACGACGCAGTTCTAACGGCTCCGCGCTGGTGGTCGCCAGATTTTCAGCTTGCCTCAGCAAGGAGAAGCAAGTTAGCGCTGCATCTGGCCCTACACGTCGCTTTCGTAACCGACTAGTCTGCTCCCATGAACCAGCACGCCAAGCTCAGGATCGGCCATTCGGCCTGTCCGCATGATTGCCCCTCAACCTGCGCACTCGAAGTCGAGCTGCTCGATAACAAGCGCATCGGCCGCGTCCATGGCGCCAAGGCCAATAGCTATACATCAGGCGTCATCTGCGCCAAGGTCGCCCGTTACGCCGACCGCGTCCATCATCCCGACCGCTTGCTGAAGCCACTGATCCGCGCCGGCGCCAAGGGCGAGGGCGCCTGGAAAGAAGCGAGCTGGGAGGCAGCACTCGACCTCGTCACCGAAAAGTTCATCGCCGCCGAGGCAAAATACGGCTCGGAGACGGTCTGGCCCTATTACTATGCCGGCACGATGGGGCTGGTGCAGCGCGACGGCATCGAGCGGCTCAGGCACGCCAAGAAATATTCCGGCTTCTTCAGTTCGATCTGCACCAACCTGGCCTGGACCGGTTGGATGATGGGTGCCGGCGCGTTGCGCGGTCCCGACCCGCGCGAGATGGCCAAGTCCGACTGCGTGGTAATCTGGGGGACCAATGCCGTGGTGACCCAGGTCAACGTCATGACCCACGCCATCAAGGCGCGCAAGGAACGCGGCGCCAGTATCGTCGTCATCGACGTCTACGACAACGCGACGATGAAACAGGCCGACCTTGGCCTGGTGCTGAAGCCCGGCACCGATGGGGCGCTGGCCTGCGCGGTGATGCATGTGCTGTTCCGGGACGACATGGCCGACCGCGCCTATCTCCAGAAATACACCGACGATCCGCATGGGCTCGAAGTGCATCTGCGGACCCGCACGCCGGAATGGGCAGCCGCGATCACCGGGCTTTCAGTCGCCGAGATCGAAGCCTTTGCCCGTCTGGTCGGCACCACGAAGAAAACCTATTTCCGCCTCGGCTACGGCTTCTCGCGCCAGCGCAACGGTTCGGTCAACATGCATGCCGCCGCCTCGATCGCAGCGGTCACCGGCTGCTGGCAATATGAGGGCGGCGGCGCCTTCCATTCCAATTCGGGCATCTTCAAGCTCAACCAGGAACTGCTGGAGGGCGCGCGGATGCGTGACCCTGCGATCCGCCATCTCGACCATTCCCGCATCGGCCCGGTGCTGACCGGGGCGGAGGATGCGCTCTATGGCGGCCCGCCGGTGACGGCGCTCCTGATCCAGAACACCAATCCGGTCAATGTTGCGCCGGAGCAGCGGCTGGTGAAGCAGGGCTTTCTGCGCGACGATCTGTTTTCCTGCGTGCACGAGCAGTTCATGACCGACACCGCAGAACTCGCCGATGTCGTGTTGCCGGCGACGATGTTTCTGGAGCATGACGACGTCTACAAGGGCGGCGGCAACCAGCACATCACGCTCGGCCCGAAGCTGATCGACCCGCCGGAAGGGCCGCGCACCAACCATTTCGTCATCGAGGAACTCGGCAAGCGGCTCGGCGTTGGCGACAGGCCGGGCTTCGGCCTGACCGAGCAGCAGCATATCGACATCATTTTGGGCAAGCGCGGCCTGGGCAGTTTTTCGAGCCTCAAGCAAGAAAAGTGGGTCGATTTGCAGCCGGATTTCGAGGCGGCGCATTTCATCAACGGCTTCGGCCACGCGGACGGAAAATTCCGCTTCCGCGCCGACTGGACCGGGCAGGCGGCGCCCAACCGGCCGCCGAAAAGTATGGGCCTGTTCGGACCGGTGGCAAGCCTGCCGGAATTTCCCGATCACGTCGACCTGATCGAGGTGGCGGATGCGGCGCATCCGTTCCGGCTGACCACCTCGCCGGCGCGCAATTTCCTCAACTCGACTTTTTCGGAGACGCCGGTGTCGAGGGCTAGGGAAGGCCGGCCGGAACTGCTTTTGCATCCGGACGACGCCGCAGCTCACGGGCTGGCCAATGGCGACCGCGTCGAGATCGGCAATGCGCGCGGTGAAGTCGTGCTGCACGCAAGACTGTTCGACGGCATCAAGCGCGGCGTCGTGGTGGCCGAAGGCATCTGGCCGAACAGCGCCCACGAGCGCGGCGAGGGCATCAACGTGCTGACCGGCGCCGACGCGCCGGCGCCCTATGGCGGTGCTGCGTTCCACGACAACAAGGTCTGGCTGCGCAAGGCGAGGTGAAGCTTCGGAACGATATGTCCGCCCAGCCGTTTTTGCGTGGCGGGTGGAGGCGCGATAATGGCAGATGTAGCGGCAGCCCCGGAGCCCATTGGAAGAACGCTTTCGTCCGGCGAACTGGTAACCACGATGTCGCACTTTCATCGCGCCGAGATTCTGCGCATGGCGGGGTGGCGCGACCGCCTGGACCGGACAAGCAATTGGGCGATAACGGTCGTCGCCGCGATGTTATCCGTCTCGCTTTCGGCGGCCAGCGCGCATCACGGCGTGCTGCTGTTTGCCATGATGCTTGTCCTGTTGCTGCTGTGGATAGAGGCGCGGCGATATCGCTTCTTCGACTTTTACAGGGCCCGCGTGCGCCAGTTCGAACGGCACTACTTCGCGCAGATATTCTCTCCGCAGCCGGACTTCGCGTCCGATTGGCTGTTGGTCGTCGGCGAAGGCCTTCGCGCTCCAAAATTCCTCATTTCGCAACGAGTGGCGTTGGCGCGCCGCCTGCGTCGAAACTACATCCACATGCTGCTGATCCTGCTGCTGGCCTGGATCCTCAAACTGTCGACTCCCAGTCTTCTAACCGAAGGTGTCCGCATCGGCTTCGTCGGTTCGGTACGCGAGGCCGCCGCCGGCGCTGCCCTGGGACCTATTCCCGGCGTGGTCATCATCGTGCTGGTCACCGCCCTCTATGCCGGGCTGCTCGTCACGGCCTTCCTGGCTGCTGGCGACGACGGCGAACTCTCCTTTGGTGAGGTGCACGTCTAGAGCATCGGACCCCAAAAGTGGGTACCGGTTTTGGGAAAATTCGATGCTCAAACAAAAAACAGAGTGGTACGATTCGACTGGAAAGTCCGCCGCTCGAGAGTGGCAACGCAACTTTCCTGTCGCGCGTTGTGGGCAGGCGCATTGGCGAGGAGTCTCATGGCTTGGCAGACGTCGACACGCTCTATCGTCCTCGCGATACTGTCTTGTGCGCTCGTCCCTGTCGCGGCGAGCTGGGCGGCGGAGACACAGACTGCTGGAACCGTGGCGTCGGGGATGGGCGGTTCGGCCGAAGGCATCTTCGTCGCTGAAATCGTTCTCCTCCTGCTTGTCGGGCGTGGCATGGGTGAAGTGTTGCAGCGGTATGGCCAGCCGGCAATCATGGGCCAGTTGATCGGCGGCATCTTGCTCGGTCCCTCGCTGTTCGGCTGGCTGTGGCCATCGGCGCAGCATCTGATTTTTCCGAGCGATCCTGAGCAGAAGGGCATGATCGACGCCGTCTCGCAGTTCGGCATCCTGATGCTGCTTTTACTGACCGGCATGGAGATGGATCTGCGGCTGGTGCGCCGGGTTGGCGCGGCCTGTTTTTCCATTTCGGCCACCGGCATCGTCCTGCCCTTCGTCTGCGGCTTCGCATTGGCGCAGGTGCTGCCCGACGCCTTGCTGCCCGACGCGACGCAACGCACCGTCGCCGGGCTGTTCCTGGGCACCGCACTGTCGATCTCGTCGGTCAAGATCGTCGCCATGGTGGTGCGCGAGATGAACTTCATGCGCCGCAACCTCGGCCAGGTGATCATCTCCTCGGCGATCATCGAGGATACGATCGGCTGGCTGATCATCGCCATAACGTTCGGCATCGCCACCAACGGCAGGTTGGAGTTCGTGCCGCTGATGACCACCGTTGCCGAAGTGGCGCTGTTTATGGTGTTCTCCTTCACCATCGGCCGCCGCCTGGTGTTCGCCTTGATCCGCTGGACCAACGATGCCTTCCGCAGCGAGTTTGCGGTGATCACCATGATCCTCATCATCATGGGAGTGATGGCGCTGATCACCAACCTGATTGGCGTCCACACCGTTCTGGGGGCTTTTGTCGCCGGCATCCTTGTCGGTGAATCACCCATCCTCTCGAGCCACATAGAGGGCCAGCTTCGCGGCGTCATCACCGCGCTGTTCATGCCGATCTTCTTCGGCATGGCCGGGCTTTCGGCCGACCTTACCGTACTTGCCGACCCGACGCTTGCCATGCTGACGGCGGCTCTCGTCGTCATCGCCAGCGTCGGCAAGTTTGGCGGCGCGTTCGTGGGCGGCAAGCTTGCCGGCATGTCATTCAAGGAAGCAACTGCCGTCGGCAGCGCGATGAACGCGCGCGGTTCGACCGAGGTGATCGTCGCCAGTATCGGCTTGTCGATGAACATCCTATCGCACAATCTCTTCACCATGATCGTCACCATGGCTGTCATCACCACGCTGGCCATGCCGCCAATGCTCCGCTGGGCGCTTGGCCGGCTGCCGATCAGCCCCGACGAGCAGCAGCGTGTCGAGCGCGAGGCGCTGGACGAATACGGTTTCGTTTCCAAGCTGGAGCGCCTGCTGGTGCTGGTCGACGACAGCAGGATCGGCAAGTTCACAGCCTATCTCGCCGGGCTGATCGGCGGGGGCAGCGGCATGCCTACCACCTTGCTTCACCTGAAAGACGGCCGGATTGACAGGCCGACTGATACCAGGGGACCGGAGCGCACTCTGAAGAAGGGTGCGGAAAGAAGCGCCCGGGTGGTGAAGCGGACCGAACACACGCTTGTCGACAAAGTGCATCTCACAGCCCGAACCGAATCGGAAGCCACCGGCGAGACCATCGCCGAAGAGGCGCAAGGGATACGGTATGCTTTTGGTCGGCCTTGACGATGTGCTGACCGCCAAAGGCGCGTTCACGCCGACCCTCAACGACATAGCCGGGGGATTCGAGGGCCCGCTTTGCCTGGTCCTGAATGGCGGCAACGCAGACGACAGGATGCCGACGCTGAAAGCCGGCGCCAGTATTCTCGTTCCCGTCAACGGCACCGAGGTGGCGCGCCGCGCCGCCGACTTTGCGCTCGCGCTGGCCCGCCCAAACCGGGCGCGGGTCAAGGTTCTCTACGTCTCGCAAGGCGCAGCCAGGGGTGACAAGCCGACATCGGTTTCGCATCGCCGGGAAGAAGCCGTCCTGAAAGATATTGCCGACCTGGCCAGCCGCTACGGCGTGCCTGTTGACACCGCGATCCACACCCACGGCACACCCGACCAGGTGATCATCAGCGAGGTGACCAAAGGTGCGGCGATCGTCGTGATGGGCGTCACCCGTCGTCCGGGCAAGGACCTGTTCTTCGGCGACACCGCCAGCGCTGTTCTGGCGACTTGCAATCGCCCGGTCGTGCTTCTGGCCAGCGGCGCATCAAGCGCGGCAACGCCGGCAATGGGCCGGCAGCCGTATGAAATCGAACCGATCGGTTCGTTTCTGTTGACGCATCGTGCAGGACGGGGTGAACGCCGGCCCGGCCAATGCGCGCGCTCCGCAGCGGCGTATTCGCATAACAATTTGAAAACAATGCAAAAAAATAAGGCTAAGGGAGCCTTTTAGCGGATTTCAACCACCCGATTCAGGGTGTGCGCGGAACATCTTCGTGATTGGAAATCGCAGCACCGCCAACCCACTTTGAGACGGTCCGAGCGACGCGAAATCCTCCCAAGGCACGCCACTTGACGGACAGAACACTAAAAATATGAAGACACTGGAGTACCTGAAATGACCAAGATTGCTCTTACCGTCGCCGCCATCTTCATTGCCACGGGCAGCGCTTTTGCCGGCAGCGACCACTATGGTTCGGACGGCGTCAACCAGCCGGCAGCGCCTGTTGCCGCTGGCCAAGCCACCAACGTCGACAACACGTTCACGGGTTCGATCCGCAAGCTGCTCCCGACAGAGCACAATGCCGTTAACACCGATGCGACGACGACGCAGTCCGGCACGGCTCAGCCCGTCGCGCCGCAATCTGGCCGGGGCAACTGGGGTCGCTAAGTCCTCAAACTCCGGAAGACAAAGAGCGGCGGGCTTGGCCCGCCGCTCTTGCTTTTGCATTCAAGTCACAACCTTAGCGCAGATCCTTCGGCCGAACGCAGTGCGTCAGCCGCGCATCGCCAAGGGCCAGCCGTGCCCAGCCGCCGTCGAAAACGAAGCGGGCAAGGCCCGCTGTCGGGAATTTTTCTTCAAGCCTTTCGAGTGCCGTGGCATCCGATCCGGCGCCGGCAAGCCGGCGTGCGAATTCCTCCAGGCCGGGATTATGGCCCAGCACCAAAAGGCTGCCTGTTGCCGCATTTGCCTGCCGCACCTTGGCGAGAATGTCTGCCGCACTGGCCTCGTAGAGCGCTTGGACAAATTTGGCCGGCGTTTGCCCCGGCAATTCCGCCGAGACCAGCCGCCATGTGTCGCGGCTGCGCAGCGCCGGCGACACCAGCGCCAGGTCAGGCAGCCAACTTTGCCTGACCAGTTCGCGCCCGACCAGCGGGGCTGTTTTCAGCCCGCGCCCGGAAAGCGGCCGGTCGAAGTCGATAAGGTTAGGATCGTCCCAGCTCGACTTGGCATGACGCAGAAGAAGGAGTTGCTTCGTTGTCGCCATGCCAGCCTCCTCCTGCTCAGGGCGTGATGCGGGCCAGATGCTCGAGGTCGGTCTCTCCGCGCCGCGGATCGGGCGCCATGACCACGGAGGTGCTGTTGTCGGCGTCGTCGGCGAAGCGGGCAAGCACGGTGCGGCCGCCTTCCATCCGCGCCTTGCCCTCGGCGACCAGCCCGAGCGCCAGCGGATAGAGCCGGTGCTCGGCCTTCAGCACGCGGGCGGCGAGCGTATCCTCATTGTCGCCGACCATCACCGGCACGGCGGCCTGGGCGATGATCGGACCGTCATCCATATCCAGCGTGACGAAATGCACCGTGCAGCCATGGATGCGTGTGCCGGCGCGCAGCGCGCGGGCATGGGTGTCGAGGCCCTTGAAGGCCGGCAGCAGGGCAGGGTGGATGTTGATCATCCGCCCCAGCCACTTCTCGACGAAACGCGCGCCGAGGATGCGCATGTAACCGGCCAGCGCCACGATCTCGGCGCCGAACGAGACAAGCGCCGCGTCGATCGCCCCGTCATGCGCTTCCTTGCTGGTGTAGTCCGACCGCGAAATCACCTTGGTGGCGATGCCGCGCGCCGCGGCGATACCGAGGCCGGCGGCATTGGCCCGGTCGGAAATGACGCCGACGATCTCGGCTGGATAGTCCGGGTTGCTGGCTGCGGCGATCAGCGCCGTCATGTTGGAGCCGCGTCCCGAGATCAGCACCACGGTGCGTTTGCGTATGCTCATAGGTCGATCGAGCCTCGATAGATGACACCGGCGTCGCGGCGAGGCACGATGCGGCCGATCGGTGTCACCGTCTCGCCGGCCTCCTGCAGCACGGCGGCGACCTGCGCGGCCTGGCCGGAGGCGACGGCGAGCATCATGCCGACGCCGCAGTTGAAGGTGCGCATCATCTCTTGCGGCGCCACGCCGCCGGTCTTCGCCAGCCATGAGAATACGGCCGGCACCTCGATAGCGTCGAGGTCGAGCTCGGCGGAAAAGTCCTTCGGCAGCACGCGCGGAATGTTCTCGGGGAAGCCGCCGCCGGTGATGTGGGCCAGCGCCTTGATGCCATGCGTGCCGCGGATCGCCTTGAGGATCGACTTGACGTAGATGCGGGTCGGCTCGAGCAGCGCTTCCGCCAATGTAGCCTCGTCGTTGAAGGGCGCCGGATCGCCCCACGCCAGGCCGCTGGTGGCGACGATGCGGCGGACCAGCGAAAAGCCATTCGAATGCACGCCCGACGAGGCCAGCCCCAACAGCACGTCGCCCTCGACGATGTCGTCGCTCGGCAGCAACTGGCCGCGTTCGGCCGCGCCCACGGCGAAGCCGGCAAGATCGTAGTCCTTGCCGTGATACATGCCGGGCATTTCCGCTGTCTCGCCGCCGATCAGCGCGCAGCCGGCCTGCCGGCAGCCCTCGGCGATGCCGCCGACGATCGAAGCGCCCTGGTCGGGGTCGAGCTTGCCGGTGGCGAAATAGTCGAGGAAGAACAATGGCTCGGCGCCCTGCACGACGATGTCGTTGACGCACATGGCGACGAGATCGATGCCGATCGTGTCGTGTTTGCCCGCATCGATGGCGATCTTCAGCTTGGTGCCGACGCCGTCATTGGCGGCGACCAGAACCGGGTCGGTGAAGCCGGCGGCCTTGAGATCGAACAGGCCGCCGAAGCCGCCGATCTCGCCATCGGCGCCCGGCCGGCGCGTCGCGCGCACCAGCGGCTTGATCTTCTCGACCATGAGATTGCCGGCATCGATGTCGACACCCGCCTCGGCATAGGTGAGCCCGTTCTTGCGCTTGCCCATCACTCGTTCCTGCTTTCCGGGGCTCTTCGCATGAACCGTCGCGCCCCGCAAGGATAACGGAGCTATGCCGATCTTTTCGACCCGACAAAAGACGACAAAAGCGTGGACAGGCAGCTTCTGCGTCGCTCCCACTTGCCGTCGCTCTCCATCTCCATCATCTATCAGCAAGACAAAAGCGACGGGACATCGCCTTGACCATCCCCAACATCATCACGATCATGCGTTTCGTGCTGGTGCCGGCCGTGGTGCTGGCCATGTTGCAGGCGCGCTGGGACTGGGCCTTTGCCGGCTTCGTCATCGCTGGCATTTCCGACGGCGTCGACGGCTTCATCGCCCGCCGTTTCAACCAGTTTTCGGCGCTTGGCGCCTATCTCGACCCGATGGCTGACAAATTGCTGCTGGTCTCGGTGTTCGTGGTGCTGGGCTTCATCGGCGAGCTGCCGCTGTGGCTGGTCGTCACCATGGTGTCGCGCGATGCGCTGATCGTCTGTGCCGTGCTTTTGTCCACCGTCATGGCCCACCCGGTCGAGATGAAGCCGCTGTTCGTGTCGAAGGCCAACACTGCCATCCAGATCGTGCTGGCGGCGGTGGTGCTGGGCGAACTGGCTCTCGCCATCGATCTTGACCCGCTCAGGCCGGTGCTCATATTGCTGTCCGGGGTCTTGACCGTGGCTTCAGCCGCGGCCTATCTCGTGGCTTGGCTGAGGCATATGAGCGGCTATGGCGAAGGCTCCACACCGGGCAACTGACCAGGATATCGACGCGGCAGCCGAGGCTGCGGCATCGGCGGTGTTTCGTCGCCAGATCCGCTTCTGGCTGATCAGCGCCATCATCCTCGCCATCTTCCTCTATGTCTTCAGCGGCATCCTGCTGCCGTTCGTCGCCGGCATGGTGCTCGCCTATTTCCTCGATCCCGTAGCCGACCGACTGGAGCGGCTCGGCCTGTCCAGGCTGATGGCGACGGTGGTCATCCTTATTGCCTTCATCGTCGTTCTGGTGCTGGCTTTCGTCATCCTCATTCCGGTGCTGGCGACGCAGATGGCCGATTTCGCCAGCAAGCTGCCGGAATACCTGACCCGGCTGCAGACCCTGATCACCAGCTTCGACCCGAGATGGCTGGAAGAGAAATTCGGCGTCGACGCCAATGGCCTGCGCGAAGGGTTGAACTCGCTGCTGACCTCCGGCTTCGGCCTCCTGACCACGGTGTTCACCTCGGTCTGGAGCTCCGGCGTGGCGCTGGTGTCGGTGGTCAGCCTGTTCGTCGTCACGCCCGTCGTCGCCTTCTACATGCTGCTCGACTGGGATCGCATGGTGGCGATCGTCGACAGCTGGGTGCCGCGCGACTATGTCCAGACCGTCAGGGCGATCGCCAAGGACATCAACACCGCCACCGCCGGCTTCGTGCGCGGCCAGGGCACGCTGTGCCTGGTGCTGGGCGCCATGTATGCCACCGGCCTGACGCTGACCGGCCTGAACTTCGGCATCCTCATCGGCCTGTTCGCCGGGCTGATCTCCTTCATTCCCTATGTCGGCTCGCTGACCGGGCTGGTGCTGGCCGTCGGCGTCGCCTTCGTTCAGTTCTGGCCGGACTGGACCATGGTCGCGGCGGTGGCCGGCGTGTTCTTCGTCGGCCAGTTCATCGAGGGCAACATCCTGCAGCCGAGGTTGGTGGGAAAAAGCGTCGGCCTGCATCCGGTGTGGCTGATGTTTGCCCTGTTTGCGTTCGGCGCGCTGTTCGGCTTCGTCGGCTTGCTGATCGCTGTGCCAGCCTCTGCCGCGGTCGCCGTTCTGGTGCGCTTTGCCATTGCCCGCTACCTCGAATCGCCGCTCTACAAGGGCCACTCCGATGAGCCGGTGCCGCCACTGCCGGCGCGCCGCGGGGGCGGCGGGCCGCGCGGTTGAGCCAGATGCCGGACAACAAGATCGACCCGCCGCGCCAACTGCCGCTCGATCTCGGCCATGGCACCGGCTATTCGCGCGACGAGCTCGTGGTCTCCGGCACCAACAGCCAGGCGGTAGCGCTGGTCGATCGCTGGCCGGACTGGCCGTCGCCGGTGGTCGTGCTCGCCGGCCCGGCCGGCTCGGGCAAGACCCATCTGGCTTCGATCTGGCGCTCCTGCGCCGGCGCGGTGGGGGTCGACGCCCGGCGTATCGGCGACTGCATGGCGAGCCTCGGCGCGCGGCCGGCCCTGATCGACGATGTCGATGCCGGCCCTGTCGACGAAGAGGGGCTGTTCCATCTGATCAACGCGGTGCGCGGGGCCGGCTCGACCTTGCTGCTGACCGCGCGGCGCTTTCCGTCCGCCTGGGGTGTCAGGCTCCCGGACCTCGCCTCGCGACTGAAGGCAGCGGCGACAGTGGAGATCCACGAGCCCGACGATCTGCTTCTGGCCGGCGTCATCACAAAACTGTTCGCAGACCGCCAGGTCGAGGTCGAGCCGAATGTCGTGCAATATCTGGTGCGCCGCATCGAACGCTCGCTGGCCACCGCGATGCGGGTAGTGGAACGGCTCGACCGCACGGCACTGGAGCGCAAGACGCCGATCACCCGGGCGCTGGCCGCCGAGACCGTCAGCGCCATGGATGAGGGGCAGGGCGAGTTCGAGATCTGATACGACAGTCTCGGCCGGTGTCCCGTTTCGGGAAATAATCCTGGCATCCGTCTTGCAGCGTCAGCCTTGCCGGCTAACCCCGGTCCTGATTGCGTATCAAATCAGGTAGTAGGCTCGCCGGGAGACGGGGCGGTTGGGGTTCTCTTCCCGGCGAGCTTACCTTCAATGAGGGGCGGTAGTCGCGCGTACGGCACTGGCAACCGCGCTCACGGACAGTCGCAATCCGCTCCGTCTTTGGCCGTTGTAATGGACCACTGAATGGTCTATTTTCACCGAAAATATTGACCACAGGATGGTCTATGAAGGAGCGGCCGATGCAGGTATCCGTTACAGACGCCAAGGGGCAGCTGACCGAACTGGTGCGTCGTGCCGAGGCGGGTGACGAAATCATCCTGACCCGTCACGGTCATGCGGCCGTGCGCTTGGTTCCTGTCAAGGCAATGCCGGACAGGAAAAGCCGCCGGGCGTTGCTGGAGGCGATGCGGGCATCCGGCGCCGCGAGGGCGAAGGCCGGGCCATCTGCCGCGCGAAGCCAGGATTTTCTCTACGGTGATGACGGCCTGCCCAAATGATCGTGGTCGATACTTCGGCGCTGATGGCGATCGTTCTTGACGAGCCGGAGGCTGACGTCTGCATCGCGGCGCTCGAGGCCGAAGACGACATCCTGATTTCCGCCGGCACCGTGGCCGAAGCGCTGATCGTCGCGGCGCGGCGCAATGTAGGCGAAGAGCTGTCCGGCCTCATTGACGGGCTTGGTTTCGAAATTGCGGCAGTGACGCCGGCCTCTGCGCGTCGCATCGCTGAGGCCTACGCAAAATGGGGTAAAGGCATTCACCCGGCCGCGCTCAATTTCGGTGACTGCTTCGCCTATGAGGTGGCCAAGGAACATGCCTCCCGCCTGCTTTATGTCGGCGACGATTTTTCGAGGACCGATATCGAAAGCGCTCTCTAAGGAAGTATGGGGTTATCTGCGCCAAATGCGCGACAAGGGTACGGGGTCGACGCTACCACCCTATGAGCTTTCCCTCGAAATGATGTCGGCAATATATTTTGACCGAGAGCCGTCCCACCCGCAGGCTGTGCATCGGCTGTCTTTGAACTGATGTTCGCAGGCGGGGTATCTATAGAGACGAAACGCGCATTCAGGGCAAAGGCTGGCCATTGCGCTGCTTTCGACGAAATATGTGCTGCCGCATTCGTCGCAAGTCGTGATTGATCGGTCAGTCATTGGCTCACCCCGCACTTCCGTTTCAGTCCGATCGCTTCACGCAGCCGTCGGGTCGTGTCGCCACCGCCGCCATAACTCAGCGCTCGCCGCCCGGCAGGGCGGCGCGTTCGACGCCAAAGCGCCTACGGTAATCGCCTGGCACCAGGCCGGTTATCCTGGCGAATACCTTGCGGAAGGAGCCTGGGTCGTCATAGCCGACATCCCAGGCGATCTGGTCGATCGACCGGATCGTCGCTTCCAGCATTTCGCGCGCCTTGCCGACGCGCAGGTGCTGGCAGTACTCGGTCGGTTTGAGGCCGGTGGCGTTTCGAAAGCGGCGCAGGAACGTCCGCTCCTCCAGGCCGGCATGCTCCGCCATCGTGGCAAGCGTCACATCGCGCGCGCCTCTCGTCTGGAGCCAATGCTGCACCTTGAGGATGGCCCCGTCGCCATGGTTCAGCCTGGGCGCAAAGGGGCTGTAGAAGCGTTGCTCGCGCCCCGGCGGATCCACCAGCATGAAACGAGCGGTGTCCATCATGACGGTCGGCCCAAGCACCCTGTCGACGAATTTCAGGCCGAGATCGGTCCAGGCCATATAGCCGCCGGCGGTGATGATGTCGCCATCGTCGATGACCAGCTTGTCGGCATCCAGCGCGATGTCGGGGAAACGCATCGCCAGCGCGTCGCGATAGGCCCAGTGCGTTGTCGCCGCGCGACCGGACAGCAGGCCGGTCTCGGCAAGTACGAAAGCGCCGGCGCAGACCGAGCCCAGAGTCGCGCCCGCCGCATGGCGGGCCTTGAGCCAGCCGGCATAGGGCGCCGCCGCCTCGCGAGCGATCGGATCCCCCAGGGTCGGAGGCAGGATAATCATGGCCGGTTCGTTGCCGGCGCTGGGCTCGCTGTCTCCGGACTCGCTGTCGAAGGTGCGGACGACGGTTCGGCTCGCGTCCTCCAACTGCCAATGGCTGACGCGAAGCCTTAGCGCGTCCGGCGACCGTTCGGCAGCCAGCCGGTTGGCCAGCTGGAAGAGATCGGTGAGGCCGAGGACGGCGGCTTCCTGAACCCCGGGATACACGACGAGCCCGATTTCGACCGGATTACGCACCGCAACCATCTGTCAGTTTTGCCTTGTCCAATGTCTGTTTTGCCAATCCACACCATGCCCCCGTTGCGATAGCTTGTCCACAGAAGGAACGAACCTTCCCCGACAGACCTCTCAACTTTTAGATCAAGGAGTTAGACGATGAGCGTGTTCACCACAAAGGACGGCACCGAGATTTTCTACAAGGATTGGGGCACGGGCCAGCCAATCGTGTTCCATCACGGCTGGCCGCTCAGTGCCGATGACTGGGACAACCAGATGCTGTTCTTCCTCGAGAAGGGCTATCGCGTGATCGCGCATGACCGGCGCGGGCACGGCCGCTCGACACAGACGGCGACCGGTAACGAGATGGACACCTATGCCGCCGATGTCGCCGCTCTGGTCGCTCACCTCGACCTCAAGAACGCCGTCCATATCGGCCACTCGACCGGCGGCGGCGAGGTGGCGCGTTACGTCGCCCGCTATGGTGGCGATGGACGCGTCGCCAAGGCGGTGCTGATCGGCGCAGTGCCGCCGATCATGGTCAAGACCGACAGCAATCCCGGCGGCCTGCCGATCGAGGTCTTCGACGGCTTCCGTGCCGCTTTGGTCGCCAACCGCGCCCAGTTCTACAGGGATGTGCCGGCTGGCCCGTTCTACGGCTTCAATCGCGAGGGCGCCAAGGTCTCGCAAGGGGCCGTCGACAATTGGTGGCGTCAGGGCATGATGGGCGGGGCCAAGGCCCATTACGACTGCATCGAGGCCTTTTCCGAGACCGACTTCACCGACGATTTGAAGAAGATCGACGTGCCCGTCCTCGTCATGCACGGCGATGACGACCAGATCGTGCCGATTGCCGACTCCGCCCTGCTTGCGGCCAAGCTCGTGAAGCATGGCACGCTCAAGGTCTACAAAGGCCTTCCGCACGGCATGTGCACCACCCACCCGGAGATCATCAATCCGGATCTCCTGGCGTTCGTCCAAGGCTGACGCTTCGGCGCTTTAAGCATGTCGCCCAAAAGTGCGCAGCGGCTTTGGGATAACGACATGCATAAAAAGGCCTAAAGTGCGTCGCATTATCTCTTCAAACGCGACGCGCTTTAGCCGGGCCGCGCGGAAAATCCGGGGCTACCCGTCTGCATGCTTCGTCGGCCGCGGACGCGGTCTGGCGCAGGTGAGCCGTAGGCACGGACGATGATTTCCGGTGAATGGATGGTCGGAGTGGAGAGATTCGAACTCCCGACCCTCTGGTCCCAAACCAGATGCGCTACCAGGCTGCGCTACACTCCGAGTCCTTGCGGGCTATAGGGTTCCGGGCTTTGGAAGGCAACCCCTTAAACGACGAAACCAGCACAAACCCGGCTCAAGCCGAGAGCGGAACGCCGTACCGGTGTCTTGCGTCACGGTCTTGACGATCCATTGACTGAGATCATTTGAGTCGGGGAATTTTTCAGCCGTTGGATGTCCGCATGCGTGTGGCTCGTCTTGCTTGTCTCAATGGATTATCGCTGGTCCGTCCAATGGATTCTTGACTTCATCCCGTCAAATTGGTCCGATGTCATCGCAACTGGAGAAAATCTGTGATCTCGCCAAGCATATTTTCTGTATCCGCCTCGGCCATTATTTTGGCTGGTTGCACCACTATGAGTTCTGGGACTTGGAATAATTTGCACGAGAAGATGCGCGATAGCCCGCAAACAAGACACAGGCTTATCGCCGACTGCATAGCGCGCCAGCGCGGGTTGAACTCGCACCAGAAAGTGGCGCACGCAAAGCTCGTCAATCGAAATGTCGCCAACTATGCCCCCACCTACTGCCGCCGCTTTCTCGGCGGCATCGCTTCGGGCCGAATTACCTATGACGACTATCTGAAGCTGGACTCACCAAATGCCGATCATAGCAAAGTGCTCAAGCTGATGGCGGGGAGTTGATTTTCCGCCACGCACTACCGTCACACTACCATCGTCGGTTGCCCGCCGTGCCAAAAGCCGCGGCGAGCATCGGCCTTGCCGCCGGCGGCATTGCGAAGTAATGACGGGAGTAAAGCGGCGGGTGCCGCCTGCACGTAGCAACGAGGTGTCCATGTCCGCGCGCATTTTCAGCCCAGCCAAAACCGCGATGCAGTCCGGTAAGGCCAAGACCGGTCACTGGGTGCTCGAATTCGATCCCGAGATGCGCAAGAAGATCGATCCGCTGATGGGCTACACCACCTCGGGCGACATGCGCAGCCAGATCAGGCTGACCTTCGACACTCGGGAAGAGGCGGTGGCCTACGCCGAGAAAGAGGGGCTGGCCTTCCGTGTCGAGGAGCCGAAGGAAACCAAGCGCCGCCAGATTTCCTATGCGGAGAATTTCCGCTATGACCGCAGGACGCCCTGGACACATTGACCGGCAACGCCGGGAGCTGATTCCGGCGCATGGTTTCAGCCGGCCCCTGGGGCCGGCGCAGCGGTCCCGTAGCTCAGCTGGATAGAGCACCGGCCTTCTAAGCCGATGGTCACAGGTTCGAATCCTGTCGGGATCGCCAGTAATTCAATTGTCCGGCCCGGAGACATAGGTTACGGTTCGTACCGGAGACATGGCGCGTGAATCCGTGTCTTTTTTCAGGTATCACCAATCGCCCGGACGCCTCGGCAAACAGGATTCGCCGATGTCGCGGGCACCTCCTGTGCTTGCGCTCATTCCATGTCCGCAGCGAGGAGGGCGTTGGCGGATACGCCAATGGCGGGGCAGGGCGGATCTGAACGGGGCTTTCCACGAATGACAGCGATGGGTGCGGCGGCGCTGCTGATCCTGATCCTGACCTATGCCGGCGTCGCCATCGGCAGGATCCCCGGGCTGCGCCTCGACCGGGCAGGCATTGCGTTGCTCGGCGGTGCGGCGATGATCGCCATCGGCGCGCTCAGCCTGGAGGACGCCTACAGCGCCATCAACTTCGACACCATCACGCTTTTGCTCGGCATGATGATCGTCGTCGCGCATCTGAAAGTGTCAGGCGCCTTCCGTGCGCTCGGCGCCGTCGCCATCGAGCACGCGCACGCGCCGTTCATGCTGCTGGTGATGGTGACGCTCTTGACCGGCGTGCTGTCGGCCTTCCTGGTCAACGACGCGATCTGCCTGGTCATGGCGCCGATCGTCGTCCACGTCACCCGCGTCATCAACCGCAACCCGGTTCCTTATCTGATCGCCACCGCCACGGCGTCGAATTGCGGCAGCGTCGCCACCATCACCGGCAATCCGCAGAACATGGTCATCGGCGCGCTGTCGGGGATTTCCTATCCGGCCTTCTCGGCAGCTCTGGCGCCGGTCGCGCTGTTCGGCCTCGTCGCCGTCATCGTCATCGTGCGCATCGTCTACCGCGCCGAATTCGCGCGCAAGGCCGAGCTCAGCCCCGAAGTCTATCGCGGCCGCATGCTGCCGGGCCAGGTGCTGAAGGCGGTGGTCGTCTGCATCGGGCTGGCGATCGCCTTCTTCGCCGGCGTCCCGGTCGCCAAGGCAGCGCTCATCGGCGGCGCCATTCTTCTGGTGACCCGCGCCATCAAGCCGGCGCGCATCTACCGCGAGATCGACGGGCCGCTGCTGTTCATGTTCGCCGGCCTGTTCATCGTCGTCGCCGGGGCCGAGAAGACGTTGCTCACCCCCGACATCGTCGCCTCGGCAAAAGACCTTGCACTGGACGATGTCTGGCGGCTGTCCGGCTTCACTGCGGTGCTGTCCAACATCATGAGCAACGTTCCGGCCGTGCTGGCGCTGCGGCCATTCATACCCGGCCTGGAGAACCCCGAGCGCGCCTGGCTGGTGGTCGCGATGAGCTCGACGCTGGCCGGCAATTTCACGCTGCTCGGCTCGGTCGCCAATTTGATTGTCGCTGAGCAGGCGCGCTCCGCCGGCAAGGCGCTGTCTTTCGGAGCCTTCTTCAAGGTCGGCCTGCCCCTGACGCTGGTGACGCTGCTTGCTGGAACGGCGTGGCTGGCGCTTGGGTTCTGAACGGCCTTTGGGGGCCGCCAAGCCATCAGGCGACACCGTATTCGACAATCTTTTCAGGAGGTTGTATCGGCTTGCGGAATCGATTTTGAAAGGTGGGCCGATCGTTCAGCCGGCCGCCGCCGCGGCGAGGCCGCGCGACAGATCGGCCTTCAAATCCTCGACGTCCTCGAGTCCGATCTGCAGGCGGATGAGCGGGCCGTCATAGGGGCCTTTGGCGACGACGCGGTCGCCGAGGAAGACCGGCACCGCAAGGCTCTCATAGCCGCCCCAGGAATAGCCGAGGCCGAATATCTCGAGCGCGTCGAGGAAGGCATGCTGCTGTTTCTGGGCGCCGCCCGCAAGGACGATCGAAAAAATGCCGCTCGAGCCGCAGAAGTCGCGCTTCCAGAGAGCATGGTCGGGATGGCTGGGGAGAGCGGGATGCAGCACACGCGCCACGCCCGGCTGGCCCTCCAGCCAGCCGGCGATGGCCAGTGCGCTGCGCTGATGATGGTCAAGGCGCACGCCCATGGTGCGCAGGCCGCGCAGCACCTGATAGACGTCGTCCGGCCCGGCGCAGCAGCCCATCGTGTAGAAGGTCTCGCAAAGCTGTTTCCAGAAGGCCTTGTTGGCTGATACGGTGCCGAGCAGCACGTCGGAATGGCCGGCAGGATATTTCGTTGCCGCATGGATCGAAATGTCGACGCCATAGTCGAGCGGGCGGAAGTAGAGCGGCGTCGCCCAGGTGTTGTCCATCATGACGATCGCGCCGGCGGCGTGTGCCGCGCTGGCGATGGCCGGTATGTCCTGTACCTCGAAAGTGTTGGAGGCCGGCGATTCGGTGAACACGACCCTGGTGTTGGACTTGATCAGCGCCGCAATGCCGGCGCCGGCATGGGGGTCGTAATACTCGACCTCGACGCCCAGTCGTTTCAGCATCGTGTCGGCGAAATTGCGGGTCGGATGATAGACGGAATCGACGATCAGCGCATGGTCGCCCGCCGACAGGAAGGCGAGCAGTGGCACCGTCACCGCCGCCAGGCCCGAGGGCACCACGATCGTGCCGGCCGAGCCTTCCAGCGCGTCGATCGCTTGGGCAAGCGCGTCGGTGGTCGGCGTGCCGCGCGTTCCGTAGGTGTATTTCTGGCTGCGCGCAGCCATCGTCGCCGCGTCGGGATAAAGCACGGTCGAGGCATGCACGACGGGCGGATTGACGAAGCCGAAATAGTCGCGCGGATTGTTGCCCGAATGGGCAAGCAGCGTGTTGATACCCATCTCGCTGTCGTTTTTTACCATTGCTCTCTTCGCCCTCTCGTAAACCGCTAGCCATAGTGCGGCGGCATTGACCGTGCAACCACCGGCGCCCCGCCAGCCGGCGGACTTCGGATGGACCAAATCAGTCCAAGTAGTCAGCGATCGAAGGTTGCGTCGCTCACGCCCCTCGGGCGATGGGACTATGAAGGCGACCGCAAAACATATATATACTTGAAATCTAATATAAGTTGCCGGATTGCCCTGATCGAACGCTGCCGGATTCCCGTGGCACGCCGGCTGTTCCCTCCGCGATCCCGCTTCTCGCCAACAGAGGATGATTATACCAAGGGGAGGAATGCCATGCCTAACGTCAACTGGATGATAAAAGCGCGCGAGTTCGTCAACTGCAACTGTGCCTATGGCTGTCCGTGCCAGTTCAACGCACTGCCGACGCACGGATTCTGCCAGGCGGTGGCCGGCATGGAAATCGAGCACGGCTATCACGGCGATACCAACCTTGACGGCTTGCGGTTTGCCGCAGTCTTTCGTTGGCCGGGCGCAATCCATGAAGGCAAGGGCGAGGCCGCGGTGGTCATCGACGAACGGGCGACCGAGGTGCAGCGGGGTGCGCTGCTCCGCATTCTCAGCGGCCAGGACACCGAACCCGGCGCCACCATATTCCAGGTCTTCTCGACGACGCTGGAGAAACTCCATGATCCGATCTTCGCCCCGATCGCCTTCGAAGTGGACGTTGACGCGCGCACCGGCCGGCTGAACGTGCCCGGCGTGACCGATGGCCACGGCGAGCCGATCAAGAACCCGGTCACCGGCGCCGAGCATCAGGTGCGCATCAATCTTCCGCATGGCTTTGAATATACGCTCGCCGAAGCCGGGCGTGGTTGGACCAAGGCGACCGGCCCAATCAAATTCGAAGTCGCGGACACGCATAGCCACTTCGCCGATATCCACCTCTCGCAAAGCGGTGTCGTGCATTAGGCCATGAGCGACACGGCCCTCGAGGCGGTGCTGCGGCACGACCGCGCGATCGTGACGGCGGCGCTTGTCGCCGTTGCCGTACTCGCCTGGGCCTATGTGCTGTGGCTCGCCGCCGACATGGCCATGCCCACCGCATCCGCGCCAGGCGCCGACATGGCCGGCATGGATATGGCGGGCATGGACATGGGGGCCGCGATTGCGCCCGGGTTCCAGGCCTGGACGCCGGCCGATTTCGCCTTCATCTTCGCGATGTGGGCCGTGATGATGGTCGGCATGATGACGCCATCGGTTGCGCCGATGGTGCTTCTGTATGCCGGCGTCGGCCGCAAGGCGCAGGCGAGCGGCCGCCCCATCGCGTCGACAGCATGGTTTTTTACCGGCTATCTGCTCGTCTGGGTCGCCTTCAGCATCGCGGCGACCGGTGCACAATGGCTGCTGACCAGCCTCAGCTTGCTGAGCCCGGTGATGGCGACCAACAGCACGGTCGTGGGCGGCCTCGTTCTGATCGCCGCCGGCCTCTATCAATGGACGCCGATGAAGGGCGTCTGCCTGCGGCAATGCCAGGCGCCGATCGCGTTTCTGGCCAGTCATGGCGGCTTCCGGTCCGATTCGCTCGGCGCGCTTCGGTTCGGGATCAAACATGGCGCCTATTGCCTCGGCTGCTGCTGGGCGCTGATGGCCCTCCTTTTCGTCGGCGGTGTCATGAACGTCCTGTGGATCGCCGGTATCGCGATCCTTGTTCTTCTGGAGAAAACCGTCCCGACCGGGCAACTGATCCCGCGCATCTCCGGCGCGCTGATGGCGATCGCCGGCGTCTGGCTCCTCGTTGGAGCGTTTTGAACGTAAAGCGCATGATCCCGAACCGACGGTCAGCAAAGCAAAAACCGACATCGATTTCGCTCGGGATCACGCGCAAAATCAAAGTGCTGCAGCGTCCTTCACGCCCATTGGCGAGCGCCCGTCTGGACACGCAAAGGCGCGGACCATGCCAATTCATTCCATGAGAAAGTCAGTAACGCGGCGTAAAGCCGACGGGTGGATTTTGCAGGCCCAGCCCCGATTTGCGTTGATCGGGCTTTTGCCGGCTTTGTTCGCACTGCTGACCAATTTCCAGGCGTGTTTGTCTGCAATTCAGGCATTTGCGGCAATTGGTTTTCAAACTCTTTCGGTTTCGGTCATTTTCCTTGACCTCACTGGAATAATCGCCTTCGATGCAGTTCGTGAATGGGAGGCAGGGGTTCCGGGAATGGGCCGGAACGGGAAGCTGCGTTCACACGGAAAAAAAGTCAGGTTCGCCTGAAAAAAACAGAAAAGGGTCTGTGGGTTATGAAACACATTGCAATCGGCATTCTGGGCGCCGCCGCGTTTGGATTGATGGCTGCGGCCGCTTCGGCGGCCACGCTCGACGACGTCAAGGCGAAGGGCTTCATCCAATGCGGCGTCTCGACCGGTCTGGCCGGCTTCTCGGCGCCGGACGACAAGGGTGACTGGCAAGGCATCGATGCGGATTTTTGCCGCGCTGTCGCGGCGGCCGTCTTCGGCGATGGCACCAAGGTCAAGTTCACGCCGCTCAGCGCCAAGGAACGCTTCACCGCGCTGCAGTCGGGCGAGGTCGACATCCTGTCGCGCAACACCACCTGGACCATCAACCGCGATACGGCGCTTGGCCTGAATTTCGTCGGCGTCACCTATTATGACGGCCAGGGCTTCATGATCAACGCCAAGAAGCTGCCGGGGGTGAATTCCGCGCTGCAGCTTTCGGGCGCGGCGGTCTGCGTGCAGAGCGGCACTACGACCGAGCTCAACCTTGCCGACTATTTCAAATCGAACAAGATGGAGTACAACCCGGTCGTCTTCGAAAAGCTGGAAGAGGTCAACGCCGCCTATGACGCCGGCCGCTGCGACGTCTACACCACCGACCAGTCGGGCCTCTACGGCATTCGCCTGACGCTCGGCGCGCCGGCCGACCACGTCGTGCTGCCCGAGATCATCTCCAAGGAACCGCTCGGACCGGCCGTGCGCCAGGGCGACGACCAGTGGTACCACATCGTCAAGTGGACCTATTTCGCGCTGCTGCAGGCAGAGGAACTCGGCATCACCAAGGCCAATATCGACGAGATGAAAGCCTCGGACAATCCCGAGGTCAAGCGCGTGCTCGGCGAGGAGGCCGATACCAAGATCGGCACCGATCTCGGCGTCTCCAACGACTGGGTCGTCAACATCGTCAAGGCAGTTGGCAATTACGGCGAAATGTTCGAACGCAATGTGGGTTCGGGCAGCCCGCTGAAGATCGCGCGCGGCATCAACGCGTTGTGGACCAAGGGCGGCCTACAATACGCTCCGCCGATCCGCTGATCGAAATGTGATCCGGAAGGCAGCGTTCCTGCCTTCCGGTTTCTCTTTCCAGGGGATGGTCGAATGGCATCGCAGGAAATTCTTCGCGAGGAGCCAAGCCGCGGCTCCTTCATCAACGATCCGACGGTCCGCGGCATTTTCTTCCAGGCGGTAGTCGTCATCGTGCTGGTGGCGTTGGTCTGGTGGATCGTCCAAAACACCATCGACAATCTGACGCGCCTCCGCATTGCATCAGGCTTCGGCTTCCTCAGGGGCCGCGCCGGCTTCGACATCAGTGACAGCGCCATCGCCTATTCGTCGGATTCGACCTATGGCCGCGCCATTGTGGTCGGCTTCATCAACACGCTCATCGTTGCCGTCGCCGGCATCATCACCGCCACCATCATCGGCTTCATCCTCGGCATCGGCCGGCTTTCGCACAACTGGCTGATCCGCAAGATCTGCATGGTCTATGTCGAGGTCTTCCGCAACATTCCGCCGCTGCTGGTCATCTTCTTCTGGTATTCCGGCGTGCTTGCCGTGCTTCCCATACCGCGCGAGAGCATCAACCTGCCGTTCGGCTCCTTCCTCAACCAGCGCGGCTTCTATTTTCCGCGCGCCGTCTGGGGCGACGGCTCCTGGTTGATCTTCGTCGCTTTGCTTGTCGGCATCGCCATGGCGTGGTTCGTCGCCCGCAAGGCGCGTCAGCGGCAGATGGCGACCGGCCAGCAATTCCCGGTGTTCTGGACGTCAGCGGCGCTGATCGTCGGCCTGCCGTTGCTTGCCTATGCGCTGAGCGGCTTCCCGTTGAGCTTCGACTATCCAAAGCAATCGACCTTCAACCTGACTGGCGGCTTCCAGGTCAAGCCGGAGTTCCTGTCGCTCTATCTAGCGCTGTCCTGTTATACTGCGGCCTTCATCGCCGAAATCGTGCGCGCCGGCATTATGGGCGTCAGCAAGGGCCAGAGCGAAGCAGCCGGTGCGCTGGGTCTGCGTCCAGGATCGATCCTGCGGCTTGTGGTTGTTCCGCAAGCCATGCGCATCATCATTCCGCCATTGACCAGCCAGTATCTGAACCTGACCAAGAACTCTTCGCTCGCCATCGCCATCGGTTATCCGGACCTGACGGCGACAGCCGGCACGGTGCTGAACCAGACCGGCCAGGCGATCGAGTGCGTGCTGATCATGATGGTTGTCTATCTCGTGCTAAGCCTGCTGACCTCGGCGGTGATGAACGTGGTCAACGCCAGGATGGCGCTGGTGGAGAGGTAGCGACATGCAGGAGCACGATCTTTCCTTCGTCCGTACCGAGATGACGCTGGCACAGTCGGCGCCGCCAAGCGAGCGCGGCCCGGGCGCCTGGATACGCAAGAACCTGATTGCTTCGGCCGGCGACACCGTCCTGACCATCGTCGGCATCGTACTGGTCGCGATGATCCTGCCGCAGATTATCAATTGGGCCTTCGTCAACGCCCAATGGACCGGAACCGACCGCACTTTCTGCGCCACGGTGGCGCAGGGCGGCATCCAGCCGGACGGCTGGTCCGGCGCCTGCTGGGCCTTCGTCAACGCCAAGTTCGGCCAGTTCATGTTCGGTCGCTATCCCCTCGAGGAGCGCTGGCGGCCGATTCTGGTCGCCATCCTGTTCGTGGTGTTGCTGGTGCCGTTGCTCATCCCGCGCGTGCCGCGCAAGGGGTTGAACGCCATCCTGTTCTTCCTGGCGCTGCCGATCGTTGCCTTCATCCTGCTGACCGGCGGCGTGTTCGGCCTGCCGCATGTCGAAACTCCGCTGTGGGGCGGCCTGCTGGTGACGCTCAGCCTGTCCTTCGTCGGCATTGCTGTTTCACTGCCGGTCGGCATCGTGCTGGCGCTCGGCCGGCGCTCGAAGATGCCGATCGTCAAGATGCTGTGCGTCATCTTCATCGAGACGGTGCGCGGCATCCCGCTGATCACCGTACTGTTCATGGCCAGCGTCATGCTGCCGCTGTTCCTGCCGGCCGGCGTCACCTTCGACAAGTTGCTGCGCGCGCTGATCGGCGTATCGCTGTTTGCCGCTGCCTATATGGCCGAAGTGGTGCGCGGCGGCCTGCAGGCGATCCCCAAGGGCCAGTATGAGGGTGCCGATTCGCTCGGCCTCGGCTACTGGCAGAAGATGGGCTTGATCGTGCTGCCGCAGGCGCTGAAGCTGGTCATTCCCGGCATCGTCAACACCTTCATCGGCATGTTCAAGGACACCAGCCTTGTCTACATCATCGGCATGTTCGACCTGCTCGGCGTCGTCAAGCTGCACTTTTCCGACGCCAACTGGGCAACACCGCAGACCGCCAGGTCCGGCCTGGTGTTCGCAGCCTTCGTCTTCTGGCTGTTCTGCTTCGGCATGTCGCGCTATTCGATGTATACGGAACGCCGGCTCGACACCGGCCACAAACGCTAAGAAGAAAAAGGGGAACCTGCCATGGCCACAGAAAATGCCGTCAGCGCGGAAGAGATCAAGGTCAATGCGGCCAAGATGCATATTTCCGACACCGATGTCGCCATCGACATCGTCGCCATGCACAAATGGTACGGCGAATTCCATGTGCTGAAGGACATCAACCTGAAGGTGATGCGCGGCGAACGCATCGTCATCTGCGGCCCTTCGGGCTCCGGCAAATCGACGATGATCCGCTGCATCAACCGGCTGGAAGAGCACCAGAAGGGCAAGATCATCGTCGACGGCAAGGAATTGACCAACGATCTGAAGAAGATCGACGAGGTGCGCCGCGAAGTCGGCATGGTGTTCCAGCACTTCAACCTGTTCCCGCACCTGACCATCCTGGAAAACTGCACGCTGGCGCCGATCTGGGTGCGCAAGACGCCGAAGAAGCAGGCCGAGGAAATCGCCATGCACTTCCTCACGCGCGTCAAGATCCCGGAGCAGGCCAACAAATATCCCGGCCAGCTTTCCGGCGGCCAGCAGCAGCGCGTCGCCATCGCCCGCTCGCTGTGCATGAACCCGCGCATCATGCTGTTCGACGAGCCGACCTCGGCGCTCGATCCGGAAATGATCAAGGAAGTGCTGGAGACGATGGTTGGCCTCGCCGAAGAGGGCATGACCATGCTCTGCGTCACCCACGAGATGGGCTTTGCACGCAAGGTCGCCAACCGGGTGATCTTCATGGATCAGGGCCAGATCGTCGAGCAGAACACGCCGGTGGAGTTCTTCGACAATCCGCGCCACGAGCGCACGAAACTGTTCCTATCGCAGATCCTGCACTGATCGCTCTCACGCAAATCAAAAGAGCCCGGCCGAAACCCGGCCGGGCTCTTTTTTCCTGATGGTGTGCCGGCAATGTCGGCAGGCCAGAAGGATCGCTACGTCGACGACCTAGACGTCTCGAGTCTGCTTTCCGACACCCGCCACCCGTAGAGCCAGTCAAGATCGGCCGCGAGCTTTTCCGGCGAGCGCAACTTCAGGAACAGGTTGCGGGCAACCGCCACCGGCCCGGAAGCGTGCCAGGCGAGGTGGTTGACGGCACCGCGGCGGGCGACTTGGGCAACGCGCCGACGCCGCACCTTTTCCCAGGCGGCAAGCGCGCTTGCGGGATCGGCGGGTGAGGCGGCGACAAAGCCGGCAAGGGTTGCGGCGTCCTCGATCGCCATCGCCGCGCCCTGTGCCGCAAACGGCGTCATCGCATGCGCCGCATCGCCGATCAGTGCGATGCCGGCGGGCGTCGTCCATGGCTGCCTTTGGTCGACCGTGTGGACCGGCCATGCGGCCCACGGGCCGGCATCCTCGGCAAGCCGGGCCAGTGCCGCCGCCGTGCCGCGCATGGCGCTGGTGAGGATGTTGGGGTCGGCATGGCCCGACCAGCCCTCGGCGATGATCTCGCCCCTGGTGAAGGCGACCAGGTTGAAAGCGGTGCCACCGCTGACTGGATAGGCGACAAGGTGGAAGCCGGGATGCAGGAAGGCGGTCACGCAATTGGCGGCGCCGACCGCCGCAAAGGTCTCTCCCGCGGCACTGTCGGCGCCGATCGTGGCGCGCCACGCAAGTTCGCCCGAAAACCGGCTCGAAGCTTTGCCGGAGGCGGAGACCCCGTTCGTGCCCGACCCGTTCCTGCCGGAAGGGTCGAGGCCGCGGATCGTCGACCAGACGCCGTCGGCCCCGATCAGCAGAAAGCCGCTCGCCTCGACGGTCTTGCCGGCAATCTCGGCCGCTGCCGTGATATGGCGCGGTCCTGTGACGATGCCGCCGACGCGCGCGCCGGTGACGAGGCTGATGTCGGGCTGTTCCGTAAGGCGCGCCATCAGCGCGTCTTGCAGATCAGCCCGATGAGCGACGAGATAGGGCGCCTGCCAGCGCTTTTCAGCTGCTTCGCCAAGCGGTACCCGCGCCAGCTCGCGCAGCGTGGCGGCGTCTTTGAGCACGATCGCCTCCGGCCGCACCGCCGCCGGCAACAGCCGGTCGAGCACGCCGAGCTGGCGAAGGATGCGCGTAGCGTTGGGTGAGAGCTGGATGCCGGCGCCGGCCGCTTCGAGGTGCTGTACCTGCTCGAACAGCCGCACCAGATAGCCGCGCTCGGAAAATGCCAGCGCCGCGGTCAGCCCGGCAATGCCGGCTCCGGCGATGACGACCTGCCGGGACCGCGTATCGTCCATGCGTGCGTCAAGCGGCCTGGCCGATATACAGGCACCCTGCGGGCTGCGTTTCCATCGCCTTCAGCTTTGGCGAATAGCGATAAAGCGTCGAGCAGTAGGGGCAGACCTTTTCATTGTCGTCGCCCATGTCGAGAAATACGTGCGGATGGTCGAAAGGCGGGTTGGCGCCGGTGCACATGAATTCCCTGACGCCGATGTCGATCGCCGGATAGCCCGCATCGTTCTGGAAATGGGGAATGGAACCGCCTGCCATCGTCGTCTCCTTTAGCTCACGCATGATCTCGAAATCGACATTTTCAAGGTCATGCGCAGTTTGGAATTCTGCGGCGTCCGTTGCGCATCCAGCAGGACGCGCGGCGCTGCAGTCTCTATCTGCATCTGGATCATAACCCGTCTCTTTGCAAGATCGATGAAATGAAACTGTCGCAAAAGCCTGTCAGAGGATAAGTTAAGCCGGTTAAGGCATGGCCCCGAAAACCGAAAACGGGTTTTCGGCAGGGATCGTGAGTAGCTTCAGAATGGGCCCCGCGTCCCTTGCGCGTCCGAAAGGACGTGCGGCGCTCCGGCCGGTAGCGGGTGGGAACGAGCAGGAATGATGAACCAATTAAAGCCAGTGCAGAGCGAATTCACCACTGTCGAGGTGGCGAGCCCCGAAGGCGGGAACCCGGACCGCTTCGTCAACCGCGAGTTTTCCTGGCTGCAATTCAACCGCCGCGTCCTCGAGGAGTCGCTGAACGCCAATCACCCGCTGCTCGAGCGTGTCCGCTTCCTGTCGATATCGGCCGCCAATCTCGATGAGTTCTTCATGGTCCGCGTCGCCGGCCTCGCCGGCCAGGTTCGCGAAGGCATCACGCTGAAGAGCCCGGACGGCCGCACCCCCGAACAACAGCTGGAACAGTTGCTGCGCGAGGTCGAGCGTTTGCAGGAGGACCAGCAGAAAAGTCTTTCCGCGCTGATGCTGCTGCTCGACAAGGAAGGCATCGAGAGCGTCAGCCGCGATGCGCTGACCAAGGACGAGAAGGCCTGGCTTGAGGATCATTTCCAGGAGCAGGTGTTTCCGGTGCTCACGCCGCTGTCGATCGACCCGGCACATCCGTTCCCGTTCATTCCCAATCTCGGCTTCTCGATGGCCCTGCAACTGCGCCATCGCAAGAATGGCGAGGAGATGAGCGCGCTGTTGCGTCTACCGGTAGCGCTGAAGCGCTTCATCCGCTTGCCGGACCGCAAGCAACATGTCCGCTTCATCCCGCTGGAAGAGGCGGTCGGCCTCTACATCGGCAAGCTGTTCCCCGGCTATGAGGTCAAGGGCTCCGGCACGTTCCGCATCATCCGCGACAGTGATATCGAGGTCGAGGAAGAGTCCGAGGATCTCGTGCGCCTGTTCGAGACGGCGCTGAAGCGCCGCCGCCGCGGCTCGGTCATCCGCATCGAGTTCGACATGCTGATGCCGGCTGAACTGCGCGAGTTCGTCGCCGGCGAGCTTGGGGTGTCGTCGAGCCGCATCAGCGTGCTCACCGGTCCGCTGGCGCTCAGCCAGATTTCCGAGATCGTCGCCGTCGCTCGCGATGATCTCAAGTTCACGCCCTATAATCCGCGCTTTCCCGAGCGCATCCGCGAGCATGGCGGTGACTGTTTCGCCGCCATCCGCGAGAAGGACATCATCGTTCATCACCCCTACGAATCCTTTGACGTGGTGGTGCAGTTCCTGCGCCAGGCAATGGCCGACCCGGAAGTGGTGGCGATCAAGCAGACGCTCTATCGCACCTCCAACGACAGCCCGATCGTACGCGCTTTGGTCGACGCGGCGGAGGCCGGCAAGTCGGTGACGGCGCTGGTCGAGCTCAAGGCGCGTTTCGACGAGGAGGCCAACATCCGCTGGGCGCGCGACCTCGAGCGCGCCGGCGTGCAGGTCGTTTTCGGCTTCCTCGAACTGAAGACCCACGCGAAAATGTCGCTGGTGGTGCGGCGCGAGGACGGCAAGCTGCGCAACTACGTGCATCTGGGCACCGGCAACTACCACCCGGTCACCGCGCGCATCTACACCGACCTGTCCTTCTTCACCACCGATCCGACGATCGCCCGCGATGTCGCCCAGCTGTTCAACTTCATCACCGGCTATGCCGAGCCGACCGAGGAGATGCGGCTGGCCATCTCGCCCTTCACGCTGCGCAAACGCATCCTCAAGCACATTTCGAACGAGGTTACCCATGCGCTGGAGGGCAGGCCGGCGCGCATCTGGATGAAGATGAATTCGCTGGTCGATCCGATCATCATCGACGCGCTCTATGACGCGAGCCACGCCGGCGTCGAGATCGATCTCGTCGTGCGCGGCATCTGCTGCCTGAGGCCCCAGGTGCCGGGCCTGTCGGAGAACATAAGGGTCAAGTCGATCGTCGGCCGCTTCCTCGAACACAGCCGCATCTATTGTTTCGGCAACGGCCATGGACTGCCGTCGGACGAGGCGGTCGTCTACATCTCGTCGGCCGACCTGATGCCGCGCAACCTCGACCGCCGTGTCGAAACCATGGTGCCGATCACCAATCCAACTGTGCATGAACAGGTTCTCGGCCAGATCATGCTGGGCAACATCATGGACAACCAGCAAAGTTTCGACGTATTGGCTGACGGAACCTCCCGGCGCGCCGTGCTTGAGGAGGGCGAGGAACCGTTCAACGCGCAGGAATATTTCATGACCAATCCGAGCCTTTCCGGACGGGGTGATGCGCTGAAATCGCATGCGCCCAAGCGCATCGCGCAGTTCAAGCGCCGCAAGAAAAACGGCGCAGCGTCCGGCTGATGATTTCAACGTCCCAGGGCCGGCTTCAGGACCGCCGACCGCTGTCCATCATCGACATCGGGTCGAACTCGATCCGTCTTGTCGTCTACGAGGGGTTGGCGCGCTCGCCGACCACGCTGTTCAACGAAAAGATGCTGGCTGGCCTCGGCCGCGGCATCGTTTCGACCGGGAAGCTCGACCCCGAGGCGGTGACGCGCTCGATGGAGGAGTTTCGCCGTTTCCGCGCGCTCTCCAATCAGGCTGGCGCCGAGCATATGTATGTGCTGGCGACCGCCGCCGCCCGCGAGGCGGTCAACGGCCCCGATTTCATCCACCGCGCCGAAGACGTGCTCAAGACCGAAGTCCAGGTGCTGAGCGGACGACAGGAAGCGCATTATTCCGCGCTCGGCGTCATTTCCGGCTTCCATCCGGCCAACGGCATCGCCGGCGACCTCGGCGGCGGCAGCCTCGAACTGGTCGACGTCGACGGCGAGGCGATCGGCGACGGCATCACGCTGCCGCTGGGCGGCCTGCGTCTGCAGGACATGGCCAGGAATTCACTGCCCCAGGCGGCAAAGATAGCGCGCGACGAACTGGCGCGGGCAAAGCTTCTGAAAGGCGGGCGGGGCAGGCCGTTCTATGCGGTCGGCGGCACCTGGCGAAACCTCGCTCGGCTGCACATGGAAATGACCAGATATCCGCTGAGCGTCATGCACCACTACGAGATCGGCATCGACAGCGCTGCGAATTTCCTCAAGCAGGTGGCCAAGGGCGAGATCGAGAAGGTGAGAGGTATCGAAGGCGTTTCGAAGAACCGCCGCTCGCTGCTGCCTTATGGCGCCATCGTGCTGCAGGAGATCATGGCGGCGATGCAGCCGTCCAAGATCATCGTCTCGGCGCTGGGCGTGCGCGAGGGCTTTCTCTATTCGCTGCTCGACGCCGCCGAGCAGAAGGCAGATCCGCTGATCTCGGCCGCGGAGGAACTCGCCCGGCTTCGCTCGCGCTCGGTCACCCACGCGCAGGAGCTTGTCGAATGGACGGGCAAGACCTTTGCCGCCTTCGGCATCGACGAAACCGATGACGAGACGCGCTATCGCCGGGCCGCCTGCCTGCTTGCCGACATCGGCTGGCGCGCGCATCCCGAATATCGCGGCAAGCAGTCGCTCAACATCATCGCCCATGCCTCCTTCATCGGCGTCGACCATCCCGGGCGCGCCTTCCTGGCGCTTGTCAGTCTGTTTCGCCACGAGGGCCTGTTCAACGAAGCCGCTCCGGAAATCCGGGGACTGGCGACGCCGCGCTACCTCGAACGCGCCCGCGCGCTGGCCGCGGTGATGCGCGTCGTCTACCTGCTGACGGCGGCGATGCCGGGCGTCATGCCGCGGCTGAAATGGGAGAATCGCGGCAATGGCGTGCTAGCGCTGGTGCTGCCGGCGCCACTGGCCGATCTTTACGGCGAGCGGCCTGCCGGGCGCATGGCGCAACTGGCGAGGGTCACCAATCGCCGGCTGGTGCTGGCGGTCGAGGGCGGCCCGAGCGTGTCGGTGAAGTGAGCAGCCGGCCCAGGGGGCGGATTGTCGCTTGAAGTTTCGCGACGGTGGGCAAACACGGAGTGTAAATCTATGGCCATCGCACAGGAGCCTCTGTCGTCATCCCCGACCGGCGATAAAGCGGAGGCGCTCGGTTTTGATCCTGCAATCCACCGCAAGCTTGTTGCCGGCATCGAGTCCGGCTTGCTGCGTGACCTGCATGTCGTTCTCACCGCCCGCTCTGAAGAGGTGTTCCTCCAGCACTATGCCGAGGGCAATGATGAGGAATGGGGGCGTCAGATCGGGCGGGTCGCGTTCGACGCCGGCACGCTCCACGATCTCCGTTCGGTGACGAAGAGCATCGTCGGCCTGCTCTACGGCATTGCGCTCGACAAGGGGCTGGTGCCGCCGCCCGACGCGCCGCTCTTCGCCCAGTTCCCGGAATATCCCGACCTTGCCTCCGATGCTGCCCGCTCGAAGATCACGATCGGAAATGCGTTGACGATGACGCTCGGCATGGAGTGGGACGAAAACCGTCCCTACAGCGATCCGGAAAACAGCGAGATTGCGATGGAGAACGCGCCCGATCGCTATCGCTTCATCCTCGAACGCCCGATCGTCGCCGAACCCGGAACAGGCTGGATGTATTCCGGCGGCAGCGTCGCCCTCGTCGGCGCCGTCATCGAAAGGGGCAGCGGCAAGTCGCTTCCCGACTTTGCCCGCGATGCGCTGTTCGCGCCGCTCGGCATCGACCGGTTCCACTGGTCGGCCGGTCGCGACGGTGTTGCTTCCGCCGCGTCCGGATTGCGGCTGACCGCCCCTGATCTTCTGAAGATCGGCATGCTCCTTCTTCGTAGAGGCTCATGGAATGGGCGAAGGATCGTGTCGGAGGGCTGGATCGAGGATTCGTTCACAGCCGCGACTTCGACTCCGGATGGTCTGGGTTATGGCCGGCTGTGGTTCATCGGCGATGCCCCGGCACCCGCATTCGCTACGCTCAAACCATGGCATGCCGGCTTCGGCAATGGCGGACAGCGGCTTTGGCTGATGCCCGAGGCGGACATCGCGGCCGTGATCTATGCCGGCAAATACAATGCCTGGGATGCCTGGGTGACGCCGACCCGCGTCTGGCGCGAAATCATTCTGGCCAATTTTCGGGGCACCTGAGGCGGTCAGGTCGCGTCGGCGCCGATGGAGAAGCTGCGCCCGTCAATTGACCAGGCGCCCGCGCCAGTCATCGCCAGTGCCAGAAAACCGCCTGATAGGGCGATGTCCTTCATCAGCATCTGTGAATGCATGAAGGTCAGCGTCGGGTCGCCGTCGCCCTGGCCGTAATGGCCGATGAAACCTGCCGCGATGCAGAAGGCGGCAAGCAGGAGTGCCACGATCGGCGTCTTTAGGCCGATGAGGATGAGCAGTCCGGCGATCAGCTCGAACAGGCCCGTTGCCCAGGCCACGAGCGTCGGCAGCGGCAGGCCGAGGCCGGCAAAATAGCCAGCCGTGCCGGCAATGTCGGTAAGCGCGTGGAAGCCGGATGGAACGAAAAGCGCGGCGAGCAGCAGTCGGGAAAGCAGAAGCAGCGCATTGCCGGGCATTGGTCACCTCCTAGAGCAATTCCAGGAAAAGCGTGTAACGGTTTCCGTCCGGAATTGCGTAAAAACAAACACTTGGAGCGGTTCTACGATTCTATCGGAAACTGAACCGCTCGATGTCGGCCGGGCGGTTGGCCTGCTCCTCCCCGACGTCTCGATCTTGGCAGAAATCGGGGCCAGGTCACTCGGCCCGGCGAATCGAAAGTCTGGATAGATCGACAACGAAAAAGGGACGCGAAAAATTCCGCGCCCCTTTGCAGTAAACGGTCTTGGGCGGCTTCAGCCCCGCCTGGCGTCGACCGAATAGGCGCCGGCGCCCGACGAGGCCAGCACGAGGAAGCCACCGGCAATCGCCAGGTTCTTCATGAAGCTGATCATCTGCATCTGATCGGCCCAGCCGGTGTGGGCGACCAGCGCCGTGGCAACGGTGAAGACCGCCAGCACCCAAGCGGTGATCCGTGTCTGAAAGCCGATGAGGATGGCGAGACCGCCGAGCAGCTCGATCAGGCCGACGACAATGGCCGTTACGGTCGGCAACGGCAGGCCCATGCTACCGAAATAGCCTGCAGTGCCGGCAATCGCGGTGAGCTTGCCGAACCCGGAAAGCACGAAGATGACCGAAAGCAGGACGCGGCCAAGCAGGATGGTGGCCGAGGCATTGGAAGTTGTGCCGGAACCGGCAACGGACGTGTTGGTGGACATGGTGACTCTCTCCGGAAGGGGTTTGGATGCCCGTCCAGATAGAGCATGCCGACTGTTCACCAAAGATGCAGATTTGGTTACAGTTCGTTCACAGCAGTAACGTTTTTGCGATCAGCCTATCCCGGATGCGTCATGTCCTCCGGCCGCACCAGGCGGTCGTAATCGGCCTCGTTGACCAATCCGGTGGCCAGCGCTTCCTCGCGCAAGGTTGTGCCCTTTTTGTGCGCGGTCTTGGCGATCTTGGCGGCGTTGTCGTAGCCGATGGTCGGCGCCAGTGCCGTCACCAGCATCAGCGAACGGTTCAATGCGTCACGGATGTTGTCTTCCCGCGCTTCGATGCCGACGACGCAATTGTCGGTGAAGGAGATGGAGGCGTCGGCGAGCAGCTGCACCGATTGCAGGAAATTATAGGCCATCAGCGGATTGTAGACGTTGAGCTCGAAATGGCCCTGGCTGCCGGCGAAGGTCAGTGCGGCATTGTTGCCGAACACCTGCACGCAGACCTGGGTCATCGCCTCGCACTGCGTCGGGTTGATCTTGCCCGGCATGATCGACGAACCCGGCTCGTTTTCCGGCAGCGACAATTCACCGAGGCCAGACCGCGGCCCGGAGCCGAGGAAGCGGATGTCGTTGGCGATCTTGAACAGGGCGGCAGCACTTGCGTTGATGGCGCCATGCGAGAACACCATGGAATCATGTGCTGCCAGTGCCTCGAACTTGTTCGGCGCGGTGACAAAGCCGATGCCGGTGATCGCGGCGATGCGCGCCGCCACCTTCTCGGCAAAGCCCACCGGCGCGTTGAGGCCGGTGCCGACGGCGGTGCCGCCTTGCGCCAGTTCCTGCAGGCCGGGCAGCGTCATCTCGATGCGCTTGATCGAGGAGGCGACCTGCGCTGCATAGCCTGAGAATTCCTGGCCGAGGGTGAGGGGCGTGGCGTCCTGCGTGTGCGTGCGGCCGATCTTGATGATGTGGGCGAACGCCCTGGTCTTGGCCTCCAGCGCCGCGTGCAAATGCCTCAGCGCCGGCAACAGATCGTGGACGATGCGCTCGGCGCAGGCGATGTGCATGGCCGTCGGATAGGTGTCGTTCGACGACTGGCTCATATTGACGTGGTCGTTGGGGTGCACCGGTTTCTTCGAGCCCATGACGCCGCCCAGGATCTCGATCGCCCGGTTGGAGATCACCTCGTTGGCGTTCATGTTGGATTGGGTGCCCGAGCCGGTCTGCCAGACGACCAACGGGAAATGATCGTTGAGCTTGCCGTCGATGACTTCCTGAGAGGCTTCGATGATCGCCTTGCCGATTGCCGGGTCGAGCCGCTTCAGCTCCATATTGGCCTCGGCCGCCGCCCGCTTGACGATGCCGAGCGCGCGAACGATCGACGCCGGCTGCTTTTCCCAGCCGATCTTGAAATTGCCCAGCGAGCGCTGCGCCTGCGCGCCCCAGTAACGGTCGGCGGCGACCTCGATGGGACCGAACGTGTCGGTTTCGGTTCTGGTCTCTGGCGCGCTCACTTGGTCTCTCCGGTCCGTCGAATTCGGCACCGGCGTATCGCGTTGCACAAATCGCTTCAAGCGAAGATTGCGAGCAGCAAGGATGCAAATCGGTTGAAGCAGCGCCTCTTCCTTCTCCTTGTGCGGCCCGAAGGGCGGGCGAGGCTCTGACTCGCCCCGGGTGGTGGATTGGCGCGTTGCGCCAAGACGGTTGAGGAGTGTTGGATGGAGTGCCGTCATCGCCCCAGCAGCGATTGTGAGGTCGGTGACAGCCGCAGCATTTCCGCCGGTCTGACCATGTCCGCCGCTTGCCGGAACGCCTGCCACTCGGGGGACTTGACAAGCGCTTCTTCAAGGCTTGCATGGGCGTCGGCGCTGTCAAAGCCGGTGATGCTGATGAAGACGTTTTCGCCTGAACGTACCGGCAGGCGGGGAAAGCTGTTTTCGGCATGCTCGCTGACGAAGGCAGCAAGCGGCCGCGCGCCAAATGCTGCTAGCACCGGAATGACGTCGGTTTCGAAGCGGCTGGCGAAGTCGGCTTCGGCGCTGGGCCGCAAATGATGAATCCGGATGACAACAACACCCGACAAGCGGTTGTCGCTGCTTGACTTTTCGTAATCCGACAAGTCCGCTCGTTGTAACCCCGTCAGGTCGAAACCCGCGCCTGGCCAAGCCGGTTTCAGCAACAGCACGTCGTCGGAGGAGATCATCGTGGCGTTGGCGGCATCACGCCAGGCAGCCCACACCGGTCCTTCGTAGAAATTGGTTAGTGCGTTCCTCCGCGCAACCATCCCATCGAAGCCGCGCAGCCATACGAACATGTCAGGCCGGTCGAGATCGCGAAACTGGCCGATGATGGTCATCCCTGCCGCTTCCTGAGCTTCGATCAGGTGACCGTCGAAGATGCCGATCAGCGTGTCGCGCTGGCCGGGTTTCAACACGTATTGCCTGAGTTCGACAACCGGCGTGAGGCCGGATTTCGGCGGGGCATTCACGGGCAGGCTCATGGCGAAATCTCCAAAACAGGGCGTCCATCCTGTTTTTAAAACAGACCGGTTGTCCTGTTTTGTCAATCTGGTATCGTGTGGAAATGTCAGCAGAGATGATCGCCCGTCCGAAGGTGCGGCCCGGGAAACGCACCAACGACCCCGAAGGGTTGCGCAACCGCGTCCTTGATGTTGCCGAAGCTGCCTTTCAGGCGCGCGGCTACCACGCTTCCAGCCTCGGCGACCTGATGGCGGCGGCTGGCGTCACCGGCGGCGCCCTGCATCATCATTTCCCGACCAAGAAGGCGCTGGCGCTGGCGGTGATCGAGGAGCGGGTGGCGGCGGCCGTCGAGGAAACGTGGATCGCCCCGGTGCGCGCGGCAGGCTCGGCGCGCGAGGCTGTGCGCGGCGTGTTCGTGGCCGTAGCCACGGAACTGGAACAGCAGGGTTTCGTGCGCGGCTGTCCGCTCAACAATTTGGCGCATGAACTGTCGCTCGCCGATCCGGATTTCCGCGCTGCCCTTGCCGGCATCTTTTCGGCATGGCGCCAGGCGATCGCCGATAAGATCAGGGCCGACCAGCAAGCGGGCTGGGAGCAGGAGACCGATCCGCAACGTTTCGCCGCGCTCGCGGTCGCCACCTATTCCGGCGCCATGTCGATGGCCAAGACGACGCAGGATGCTGGTGTGCTGCGCGACTGTGTACGCGAGCTGGACGAGAGGGCTGTGGTCAGCGATCGATAGCCTGCCTCCGCCTCGCTACCCAAGGCTGTGACACCGCCGCTGCCCGACAACTTTGCCGCTCCTCCGACTGATGTTATCTTGGACGACTGGGATATCGGACGTTGCTGATGAAAAAAGCATTCCAATATGCGGCCTTGCCTTGCCTTGTCGCCCTTGCGGCAGGTCCGGGGTCCGCGGTCGCCGAGCCTTCGATCAAGGCGTTGTACGAGGTCGCGCTCGATATCGACGATGATGGTAAAACGGATCGGGCCGTGTTGGTGTTGGTGGGCGGTCCCGAGCGCACGGACTTTGGCCCTTTGAGCGACGAGCGGTACGGGTTGGGCGCTGGCGAGAGCGTGGATCTCTACCTCTACTTGGCCGCCGGTGATGAAAAGCTCGACCTTTCGCGCAAGCCGGCATTTCTAAGGAAAGACATCGTCGACCCGGAAGAAACCCCCTGGGTTCAGCCCCTGGAAAGCAATGGCAAGGGATCGCTGATCGTCATGTCCGTTTACGGCTGGGGAGCCCGGCAATCATGGGGCGAGGGCATCACGATCGTCCATCGTGGCGGTGAGTTGCTGGTCGCAGGCTACACCAGGGACTGGGAATGGAGCAACGAAGTCCACAAATCGGACGGGACGTGGGATGTGGAGACAACCATCGGCGGTTGTGACATCAACTTTCTCACCGGAAAGGGCGTCGTGTCGGAAGGACTGGAGGAAGGTAAACCGATCGAAGGGAAATTCACGCCCGTGAAGCTCGCGGACTGGTCGGATGACAAGCGTCCCAAGGCCTGTGATTTCTAATATAAGGCGCTTCGCAGGTGTTGGGCCTGATCACTGCAACGGTTCGATGACCTCGTAGCCGACCACGCTTTCGGCGTTGGTGCCTTCGTCATAGCGCCTGGCCAGAATCGCCTGCAGGTCGGGCGCGTAGAGCGCGGTGAATTCATCCAGTGTCTTGCCGGATTCGTTCTTGATCGTCTGCTTGACGGCGAGCACGTTGTACTTGCAGTCGCCCAGGCTGAACGTCTCCTTGCCCTTGACGTTGATCTCGAGCGTTTCGGTGCCCTTGGGTTGTTTGTTTGGCGCGAGGCGGACGAACAGGGTCTTGCTTTTCGCCCCGGCCTTGAGCGGAAACAGCTTTCTGAGATCGGAAAACGGGATCATGGCAAGCTGACCGGTCTTGCTGTCGCGAAGCACCTCGATCAGACCGCCGAACAGAAATTGCGCCTGCGGCGATTGAGACTGGTATGTGTTGGCGACGGACACTATTCCGCCCGCTGCCGGTCGAAATTCGCTGCGGATCCCGGGCTTTTCGAGAATGAAGCCAGCCTTGGCGGCCTTGGCGTCGATGCACTCGGCACCATGAGCGGCGCTCGCCAGGATGGTGAGTGTCATGCCGATGGATATCGTCTTCATAGCATCTGCTCGCGTAAGTTGAGTTCCGACGCTGAAAGGAATGCCAGACTTGCGGCACCGTGTCGACATACCGTTCGAGCCTACTGGACGAAGAGGCACCGGCTGTGCTGATTTTCCGGCCATGGATCGCGTCTCGGCAGGACCACTCTCACGGCGCAGCTTTCTGGCGCAGGCGGCGGGATTTGCCGCCGCCGGCGCCCTTGCGCGGCCGGCGCTCGGTCAGACCGGGCAGCGCATTGCGCCTGTCGACGCCACTTTCCTGTTCATCGCCGACGTTCATGCCTGCCGCATGGCCAGCGGGCTGAGTCCCAATTGCCAGCAGGAAGGCAAGACCGATACCGCCTTGCTGCGCAGCGTCGCCGCGTTGAACGGCGTTGGCGAGAACGAGTGGCCGGCCGAAATCAACGGCGTCGCCACCGGCCTGCGCTCGGCCGGCAGCCGCATCGGCACGCCGCTCGGCCTCGTCGTCGGCGGCGACATGACCGACGACGGCGGCGGCCAGGTCACCCAGCCCAGCGAAGGCACGCAGCTTCTCCAGTTCAGCCAGCGTTACCAGGAGGGCGTCGGCCCCGATCGCGTGCATGTGCCGGTCTATGTCGGGCTCGGCAACCACGATCTCGACCAGAATGGGCCGCCGCCGCATGTCGACTGGTATCGCCGCGAAATGCGCGACTATGTCGAGGTCAACCATCGTGCCGGCGTGTTCTTCAAGCCGCCGGTGCCGGCGACCAGTTACGATGTCGACACCGACTGCTACTCATGGGACTGGGGCGGCCTGCATCTCGTTCAGACGCACCGTTTTGCCGGCGACACCGGCCACGGCGCGGTCTCCAGCCTGCCGTGGCTGAAACAGGACCTTGCGACCCATGCGGCGGATGGCCGCCCCGTCATCCTGTTCCAGCACTATGGCTGGGATATTTTTTCGATCGAACGGTGGAATGCCGCCAAAAGAACCTTCGACGATGACGGCACTGGTGCGCCGCATTGGTGGAGCGAGGCGGACCGGCAGGCGTTGCTGGCGGCGCTGGAGGACTACAACGTCATCGGCATCTTCCATGGCCACCAGCACGAGACGCCGATGATCTACCGCCGCGACGGGCTCGACCTGTTCAAGCCGAAGGCCGCCTTCATGGGCGGCTTCGCACTGGCGCGGGTGACCAGTGACCGCGTGGACGTGGTGCTCGGCGAAGCCATCGGCGACCATGGCGAAGTCGCCTTCACCAACGCTTTCTCGAAGAACCTGAACATGTGAGGAATAACGGTGCACTATGCGTCCAGGCGGGCAGCGCTCTGGCACTTTGATTCAGCGTCGCTGGGATCAGAGCGCCTTCCTGACCTTGTCCTTCACGTCGCCATAGGCCTTCTGCAGTTTGCCGGCGATCTTGTCGGCCGAGCCTTCAGCCTGGACGCGCCTGTTGCCGGTGGCCTTGCCGGCGGCTTTCTTGACCGAGCCCTTGACCTGCTTGGCCACGCCCGCAATCTGATCCTTGTTCACCATAGCCGCATCTCCTGCGTAGGTTCACTCGCCCAAAACGGGCATCAAAACAAACGGGGCAGGCGCGGCGTCGGTTCCAGGCTCGGTCGGTCGAGCGGAACAGCTTCCGGTGGCGAGGCGGACAGGATAGGGTGCGCCCGAAAGCGCCAGCAAGGCTGGGAAGGACAATGGCTGAATTCACGCTCTTTATCGGCAACAAATGCTTTTCGTCCTGGTCGCTCAGGCCATGGGTGGCGATGAAGCATCTGGAGATCCCGTTCGAGGAAGGCTTCGTACGCCTGCGCACGCCCGAGACGTTAGCCAATCTGGCCAAAGTGTCACCTACCGGCCAGGTGCCGGTGTTGATTCACAAGCCGTTGAATGGTGGGGACAGGATCGTCTGGGAAAGCCTTGCCATCCTTGAATATCTTGCCGACCTGTTCCCGGAAAAGAAGCTGTGGCCGGCCGATATCGGCGCTCGCTCGCTGGCCCGTTCGGCGGCGACCGAGATGCATTCCGGCTTTCGCGAGGTCCGCTATGGCTGGCCGATGAACCTGCGCAGGCCGAAGGGCCACAAGCCGCTCGACGCCGAAGGCGAGGCGCAGCGGGCGCGCATCGAGGCACTGTGGCGGGAATGCCGGGAAAAATATGGCAAGGGTGGACCGTTCTTGTTCGGCCACTTCACCGCGGCGGATGCCATGTATGCGCCGGTCGTTACCCGCTTCGACACCTATGGCGGCACGCTGGCGCCGGACACCCGCGCCTATGTCGACGCTATGCTCTCAACATCGGCAATGCGGCACTGGTATGCGGAAGCGGCGAGGGAGATGTGGCCGGAGCCCGGCCCGGACGAATAGGGCCCGGTAGAACGCCGCGTTCGGGGCTGGGCTTCCGCCACGAAATCCTGCCGATGATGACCGCCGTGATGTGAAGCCGGCGCTACGGGCGCCATAAAAGAACGCCCCTCGCGCGTTTTATTGCACGGGAGGCGTCCTTTGTGTCAGCCTTTCCTAAGATTGCTCTCATGAACTGCTGACGATATTCAAAATGCACGGATGCCAGAATGGTTCCCGGCATGGCGCGATTTTTTTTAACAGCTGGCGCTGGCCCGGTTTTGGCGCCTTATCTGCCACCGGTTTGTCTGCGCAGCCAAGCTCACGGCGACCGGTCCGCCGGGCGGCGAAAGCAGCGGAGAAAGCAAAAAAATGTCGGGAAAGCAAAAAAAATGACACGACTTCAAAAGAAGTCTATAAGAAATTTATCGATATTTGTTTGACCGACTTTTGTTATCCGCGTGTCTAGGCGCACCTTTGACGAACTTCCCCCAGCAAAATCGAGACAAACGTTGTTGTGCATTCGCATGACGGCGAGCGAATATTTGCCACGGAAAGGGTTCGTTATGAACACAGGCACAGTTAAATGGTTCAACGCCACCAAGGGTTTTGGTTTTATTCAGCCTGACGACGGCTCGGCCGACGTTTTCGTCCACATCTCGGCCGTGGAACGCGCCGGAATGCGCGACATCGTCGAGGGCCAGAAGCTCGGCTACGAGATGGTCCGCGACAACAAGTCGGGCAAGATGTCCGCCGATCAGCTGAAAGCGGCCTAAAACGGAATACGGAATTCAGCCTCGCCGGTGACCACGGATGTACTGGCACTGGTGAACGGCGAGCGCATGATCCGGAGACATCAGTTTCCAGAAAGGATCATGCGCAGATGAGTTTGCGCTAAAACGCGCGGCGCTCCAGCGAAAGGTCAGGCAATGCCTGGCCTTTTGCGTTTGGGACGCTTCAAAAAGTTCGATAAAGAGCACCGCGCGTTCGCCTGAACGTGTTAAGGATGCTCAAGCAAACTTGAATCCGACTGCCGTATTGCCCTGTGCGTGGCCTGGTCGAAAAACCAGACTCGCCATTCTGCGGCATCATGCTCCGAACCAGGAGAAAGAACCTTGACCGCCACTTCAAAGAAATCCCGCGACCAGGCCGAATCCATCTTCAGCAAGGCCCAGACCCAGTCCATGTCGCTCAACCGCATCATTTCCGAGCAGGATGCCGTGAGCCAGGCCCGGGAAGCCAAGACCGCGCGGCTGCGCGAACTGCGCCTGGAAAAGGAAGCCGACGATATGGCTGCGGCCGCCGCGCTCGCCGCCTCGCCGAAGCGCGCGGGCAGACGCTGATGGCCACCAAGCGCGTCCCGCAAAAGGCGATCGCCGCCGATTCGACCATCGCCGATGTCGTGGGAGCCCTCGACAAGCCGGTCGAATATGTCCGTCGCGTGCTCGAAAAGCTCGAGCGCTGCAAGCGCGCCCATGGCGATGCCCAGGTCAGGCTCGGCGTGCGCGGCCGCTCAGAATGCCCGAACTATCTGATCGAATATGTCCGCGAAAATGCCAAGACCCGCGAGCGCGTCACCCATCAGGATGCCGCCTATAGCGGCAGCACGCATCGCGAGCTGGCGCCTCGGCACATCGAGGAGGCCAGAAACTGGTCACCCGAGGAAATGAACATCACGGCGGTCTCGGCGCTGATCGGTCGCCTTCGCAACCCGAATGCGCCATCATCGCGTTTCTCCGACGAGGATTGATATGGCCATAAAATTTTCCGCCAAGGACCAGCCGGCAGCATCAGCCGCCACCGCAAAGCTGGCCAAGCCGGCCGCCGCGCCGAAAGCCGATGCATCCGCCGAGGCCGCGATCGACCTGTTCAAGTCGCCGGTGGCGCCGCGCAAGACCAGGAAGAAGAAATAGCGCTCTTGCCGCGAAACGCTGATCTTGATCCTGTCGCGCCAGGGCTGCTTGCCTTGGCGAGCGCCGGGGACTTTTCGTCTCTGGAAGAGAGCGCCGCCCCTCTCTTCGACTGCCAGAGCTGTGGCGCCTGCTGTTCCTATTCGGCCGAATGGCCGCGCTTCTCGACAGAAGACGACGCGCAGCTCGACCGGATTCCGGCAAAATATGTGTCCGCCGACGAAGCCGGCATGCACTGTGACGGGACGCGCTGCTCAGCGCTTGCCGGCGAGGTTGGCAAGTCCACCGCTTGCGGCATCTACGAGATCCGCCCCGATGTCTGCCGCGCCTGCATGCCCGGCGGCGGCGATTGCCTGATGGCGCGTCGCGGCCATGGGCTGCCGACGCGGTAGTGACGGCCTTCGGGCTGGCGTCTCAGTTTAAATTTCCACGTTGTGTCAAAGAGCGGACATTCTCAATCAGATGATCGAAAGGCGCTGCGGTAGAGGCCGGGCGATCGTCCGGTCAACCGTTTGAATGCCTGCGAGAACGACGGCACCGATTCATATCCGACGGCGCGCCCGATCTCACCAATGTTCTGGTTCGTTTCCCGCAGAGCTTTGGCGGCAAGGTTCATCCGCCATCGAGTCACATAGGACAGCGGCGGCTGTCCTACGAGTTGAGTGAAGCGACGCGCGAAAGTGGCCCGGGACTGTGCCGCGCCGCTGGCAAGGGAAGCGATGGTCCAGGGATTACCCGGCCGCTCGTGGATTAGGCGCAAAGCTTGCGCAATGCCTTTATCGCGTAAGGCGCCAAACCATCCCGTTGTTCCGAGAGGCTGATGTTCTATCCAGGCACGCAACAAGAACACCAAAGTGCTATCGAGAAGGCGTGGGGCCACAATATCGTGGCCGCCGAGATTACCTTTCGCTTCGACCTGCAGAAGTTCCAGGGCAAGCCGCAGCGGCTCGGTGGTGTCGATCTGATTTCGGGTCAAATGAATCAGCGGAGGAAGCAGCGAAACCATCGGATATGGACCCACGCTGTCGAGTAGATATCTCGCACAAAGAAGAGTTGTCGCGCCGCTCTCGTTTTTCGGTTCCGGTCCGTCCCGATTTGCGGAAAAGACGGCAGATATGGATGCGGTCTGTGCATCCGCCGGATTGCAAAGGGTATGTCCGACACCGCTCGCGACAAGAATGACGTCTCCCTCGCCTAAGCGGATCGGTTCCTTTTCACCGGTCAGCCGCAACCAGCATTCGCCGTGCTGTATGACGTGGATGGCGGCGTTCCTCATCGGATCGACTGAAATACCCCATGGCCGATGTAGGGTCGCGCTGCCGATCATGGCGCTACCAAATCTCAGCGAAACGAGAACTTCGGATAGGACGTCCATGAGCACCATCCCCGATAATGAACCAAACGACGATATTAGACGATTGGATAAGAATCTAGGGAAATAGCGTATCGACTGTCTCGCAAGCGCGATAGACTATGTTGGCAATGTCGGCGAGCGGACTCTCCTGTCCACAACAGGCAGAAGCAGGCACCTAACGGAGCAAGACATGCGTGACGAACCATCAAGGCCATTTCCAGGCAAGATTCACAACGCCCTCGAGACCAATAAGATGATCGTCGTGGATTTCATCGACAAAGCAGTAAACCAGGGAAACATCGAAGCTGCTTCGATGCATTTTGGCGAACGCTATGTCCAACACAATCCGAACATTGCGGATGACGCGGACGGTTTCAAAGCCTATCTGCGGCAGCTCAGACAGTCGTTTCCGCTCGTGAGAGGAGAGGTGAAGCGGATTTTTGCTGAAGGAGATTTCGTCATCGTGCACATGCACGCAAAACGTGAGCCCGAAGAGGAGGGCTTGGCCATCGTCGACTTCTTCAGACTGCAGGACGGCAAGCTCATCGAACATTGGGAAGTTCGGCAGCCTGTTGCGGATAGTAAGCTGCATGCCAACTGTATGATCTGAGTGCAGTAAACGGCGGCCTAAGGCGCCAACTTGCGCCGTTGGGAGAGTAAATCCGGATGGCAGCCTCTGGTCGTGGGCCGAAATTCGAAATGAGATACTGCGGCTACTCAGGCTGGCTTGTGCCTGCGCGTTTCGCTGGTTACGTTGCCGGAGGCAGGGCCAACGCCGGGAGAAGCATCCGTGAGCATCGAATTCCTGTTGACGTCACTGATTGTCGTGGCTTCGCCCGGCACCGGCGTTCTCTATACGCTGAGCGCCGGCCTGTCGCGCGGCGCGCGCGCCAGCATCATCGCTGCTTTCGGCTGTACGCTCGGCATCATCCCGCATATGGCGGCCGCCATCACCGGCCTGGCAGCGCTGCTGCACACCAGTGCTGTCGCCTTCGAGACGCTGAAATATCTGGGTGTCGCCTACCTGCTCTACATGGCCTGGAACACGCTGAAGGAGGGCGGCGGTTTGAGCGTCGCGCAGGATATCGCGCCGCGCTCGGCCGGCAAGATGATCGCCTCGGGCGTCCTCATCAACATCCTCAACCCAAAACTGTCGATCTTCTTCTTCGCCTTCCTGCCGCAATTCGTCAGCACCACCGAACCGCATGCGCTGTCGAAGATGCTGGAGCTCAGCACCGTCTTCATGCTTTTGACCTTCATCGTCTTCGTCGGCTACGGCATCTTCGCCGCTTCGATCCGCAGCCATGTCGTGTCGCGGCCGATGGTGCTGACGTGGATGCGGCGCACCTTCGCCGGCGCCTTCGTCGCGCTCGGCGCCAAGCTGGCGCTGGCGGAGCGGTAGCGCCAGCCGGCGCTACCCCTTGACGTAGCCCATCGCCTCGACGATCCGGCCGTCGGCGACGCGCATCAGATTGACGCCGCGCAGCGAGTTGCCGTCGGCCATGAAATAGCGCCAGCGGATCGTCGCCCGCTCGCCGGCGACGAAGGTTTCCTCGACATCGAAGCGCGTGCCCGGTTGGGTGGCGATTGCCGACCATAGCGCGACGCATGCTTCCTTGCCCGCATGGCGCGCGCCATCCGGCGCCGGCACGGTGTTTTCGATCACGCAGTCCTCGCCCACCAGTTCGGCAAGCGCCGCAGGATCGTGGCGCTGGAACACGTCGTTGTAGCGCCGCATGATCTCGGCCGTCTGCTGGGACAGGTCGTTCGCGGCCCGGTCCATGACAAGCTCCTGTGTCATCTCCATTCTCCTGGTTTTATTGACTTTTAGCGACCTCGACGAGCACGGCCTTGAGCGTGATCTGAGGCACGCCGGCAAGCGCGCGCGAGACGAGGCAGCCTGCCTTGGCGGATCGCGCAAGACGCTCGAATTCGTCTTCCGCGAGATCCGCGACCTCTGCTTCTGTTTCAAGGTCGATGCGGGTGATCGTCGGTCCGGCCGTGCTGGTGCCGAGATGCACTTTGGCGACGGTGTGGATCCGTACGGGGACATGGCCGCCGCTGCCGAGTACGGCGCTCAGCGCCATCGAGAAGCAGCCGGCATGCGCCGCCGCGATCAGCTCTTCGGGGTTGGTGCCGGGGCCATTCTCGAAACGCGACGGAAAGGAATAGGCGCCTTCGAAGACGCCGCTGCCGAGCCGCAGCCGGCCCGAACCTTCTTTCAACGACCCCTGCCATTGGGCCTCTGCTTCACGGATGGTCATTCGTTTTCTCCTCGATAATACCACTGGCATATGTAGACTGATCTACATATTATGTAGACCGATTGTCATATTCGAGGCAAGGTCTATAATGCTCACTCCTGACAGAGGCTGACATGGCGAACGATACCCGCACCCGCATGCTCGAGGCGACGGCACTGCTGCTGAGGCAGCGCGGCTATCACGGCACCTCGCTCAACGATATTTTGAGCGCCTCCGGTGCGCCGAGAGGATCGCTCTATTTTCATTTTCCGGGCGGCAAGGACCAATTGGTCGTCGAGGTGACGCGCGACAGCGTTGAAAAGGTCACGCAGTGGATGGGTGAGGCGCTCGCCGCCGAGCAGGACCCGGCGGTGGCCGTCCACCACATCTACCAGGCGGTCGCACGCATGCTGGAGGACAACCAGTTCACGCTTGGCTGTCCGGTCGCGCCCGTGGTGCTGGACTCGCCGGCCGACATGCCGGAGCTGGCCGAATTATGCCGGTCGGCTTTCCAGCAATGGGTAGGCCTGCTGCAGGCGGCCTTCGTCAGGGCAGGGGTGCCCGAGCGCCGCGCTCACGCTCTGGCGCTGCTTGTCGAATCATCGCTGGAAGGGCTGATGGTGATCGCGCGCGCCACCCGCGACCGTGCCCCGGTGCTGGCGGTGGCCGATGAGGTCGCCGCGCTGGTGGAAGGTGCCTTGCCGGCCAAGATATCACCGTCTCGGCGGGCTGACGCCGCAGTCTGAGCAAGCCGCGAAATGCGCTACGAAAAAGGGCGGCATCGCTGCCGCCCTTTCCTCAAGCTTTGCGAGACGGATTTCCTAGAAATCCATGCCGCCCATGCCACCCATACCGCCAGGCATACCGCCCGGCATGCCGCCGCCAGCCGACTCCTTCTTCGGAGCCTCGGCGATCATGGCTTCGGTGGTGACCAGCAGGCCGGCGACCGAGGCCGCGTCCTGGAGAGCCGTGCGCACGACCTTGACCGGATCGACGATACCCATGGCGATCATGTCGCCATATTCGCCGGTCTGGGCGTTGAAGCCGAAGGTCGCGCCCTTGTTCTCGAGGATCTTGCCGGCAACGATCGATGCTTCCGCACCGGCGTTGGACGCGATCTGGCGGGCCGGAGCCTGCAGCGCGCGACGCACGATGCTGATGCCCGCGGTCTGGTCGGAGTTGGCGCCGACAGCCTTGATGCTCAGCGAAGCACGCAGAAGCGCAACGCCGCCGCCGGGAACGATGCCTTCTTCGACGGCCGCGCGGGTCGCGTTGAGGGCGTCATCGACGCGGTCCTTCTTTTCCTTGACCTCGACCTCGGTCGCACCGCCGACGCGGATGACGGCAACGCCGCCCGCCAGCTTGGCCAGACGTTCCTGCAGCTTCTCCTTGTCGTAGTCCGAGGTGGTCTCCTCGATCTGCTGCTTGATCTGGGCGACGCGGCCCTGGATCTCGGCCTTCTTGCCGGCGCCGTCGACGATGGTGGTGTTCTCCTTGGAGATCGACACCTTCTTGGCGCGGCCGAGCATGTTGAGGCCGACATTCTCGAGCTTGATGCCGAGGTCTTCGGAAATGACCTGGCCACCGGTGAGGATGGCGATGTCTTCCAGCATGGCCTTGCGGCGATCACCGAAGCCCGGCGCCTTGACGGCGGCGATCTTCAGGCCGCCGCGCAGCTTGTTGACGACCAGCGTGGCCAGAGCCTCGCCTTCGACGTCTTCCGAGATGATGACCAGCGGCTTCGAGGTCTGCACGACAGCCTCGAGGATCGGCAGCATGGCCTGCAGGTTGGAGAGCTTCTTCTCGTGGAGAAGGATGTAGGCGTCTTCCAGATCCGCGACCATCTTGTCGGCGTTGGTGACGAAGTAGGGCGAGAGATAGCCGCGGTCGAACTGCATGCCTTCGACGACTTCGAGTTCGGTCTCGGCGGTCTTGGCTTCCTCGACCGTGATGACGCCCTCATTGCCGACCTTCTGCATCGCTTCGGCGATCATCGAGCCGACCGAAGCATCACCATTGCCGGCGATGGTGCCGACCTGGGCAACCTCTTCCGAGGTCTTGATCTTCTTGGCGTTCTTGATCAGCGTCGCGACGACGTCGGCAACCGCAAGATCGATGCCGCGCTTCAGGTCCATCGGGTTCATGCCGGCGGCAACCGACTTGTGGCCTTCCTGGACGATCGACTGCGCCAGAACGGTCGCGGTCGTGGTGCCGTCGCCGGCGATGTCGTTGGTCTTCGAAGCAACTTCGCGGACCATCTGCGCGCCCATGTTCTCGAACTTGTCCTCAAGCTCGATTTCCTTGGCGACGGTGACGCCGTCCTTGGTGATGCGCGGGGCGCCGAACGACTTGTCGATGACGACGTTGCGGCCCTTGGGGCCGAGCGTGACCTTCACCGCGTCGGCGAGGATGTTGACGCCGCGCAGCATGCGCTCACGGGCGTCGCGGGAGAATTTTACGTCTTTGGCAGCCATTTTTAGCTCCTGGCAGGGGCTTGGATTGAGCCCGAAGATTTAAGTGACGGTGAGGCCGGTATTCAGCCGATGATGCCCATGATGTCGGATTCCTTCATGATCAGAAGGTCTTCGCCATTGAGCTTGACTTCGGTGCCCGACCACTTGCCGAACAGGATGCGGTCGCCGGCCTTGACGTCCAGCGGGACGAGCTTGCCGGCTTCGTCGCGAGCGCCGGAACCAACGGCGATGATCTCGCCTTCCTGCGGCTTTTCCTTCGCCGTATCCGGGATGATGATCCCGCCGGCGGTCTTGGATTCGGATTCAACCCGGCGTACGACCACGCGGTCATGAAGCGGGCGGAACTTCGACTTTGCCATTTTTTATTCCTCGATGAGAATGGTGAGAACAGTTCCTCCGTCCGGCGGCGCCGGACAACCAGTAAAGCCCGGCGACGCCGGACTTGCGATTAGCACTCACCAATGGCGAGTGCTAACGTGGCGGTGAGATAAGCCGGCGGCTTGCGAGAGTCAAGGCGCGAGAGAGCCTAATTCAGCCGTGCCGCTCCGGGATGATGACGCTGCCGGCGCCGCGGCCACTCAACTACCAGAAGCGGGCGCTGTTTTGCCATGCCATAGGCCCGGTGGAGGTGATGCGAATGCTGTCGAACCGGCCCGGCCGATTTTCTAAATATTTGACTATGTCAAATAAATGGTTGACGCTGTGCGGGCAGGAGGATGCCATGACGAGTCATCATCAACCCAGCAAGGAGCGGATCGATGCGGTGCGGGCCTTCAACCGCTTCTACACCCGCCAGATCGGCCTGCTCGACGAAGGATGGCTGAAAAGCGCCTTCTCGCTGACCGAGGCTCGGGTGCTCTACGAACTGGCGCATCGCGATGGCCTGACCGCTACTGACCTGGCGCGCGATCTCGGTCTCGATCCCGGCTACCTCAGCCGGCTGTTGAAGAAGTTCGAGGAGCGCGGTCTGGTCGAGCGCACAGCGACGGAAGCCGACGCGCGGCGCTCGTCGATCACGATGACGCCGGCGGGAAGAACGGCCTTCGCGCCGCTGAACCAGGGTTCCCACGATCAGGTCGCGGCCTTGCTCGGCCGGCTCCCCGCTCTGGACCAGGACAGGCTGGTCAAGGCCATGCTGACGGTGCAACGCCTGCTGGACGAGACTGCGGAGCCCAAGGTCCCCTACATGCTGCGGCCTTTGCAGGTCGGCGATATCGGCTGGATCATCCATCGCCAGGGCCTGCTCTACGCGCAGGAATATGGCTGGGACGAAACCTATGAGGCGCTGGTCGCCGAAATCCTCGGCGCCTTCGTCAAATCCTTCGATCCGAAATGGGAACGCAGCTGGATCGCCGAGCGGGAAGGGGAGGTCGTCGGCTCGGTCTTCGTCGTGCGCAAGTCGGATACGGTGGCGAAGCTGCGCCTGCTCTATGTCGAACCCTCGGCGCGCGGTCTCGGCATCGGCACGCGACTGGTCGAGGAGTGCATCGGCTTTGCCCGTGCGAAGGGATACAAGACGCTGACGCTGTGGACCAACGACATACTCACCTCAGCGCGCCGCATCTACGAGGCATCAAGCTTCAAGCTGGCCGACGAGGAACGCCACCACGCCTTCGGCGAGGATCTGGTCGGCCAGAACTGGAACCTGGAGCTGTAGCGCTCTTCCTGCGGCTGCCATGCAACTTGCCGGCCTCTGGCACAATGCGGCGCCTTGAATGATAAGCACGCTTATAATATATGTCGCTCATGGTCTCCGACGGCATCGACAGATTGGGCTTTTTGATCCACGACGTGCAGCGCTTGATGCGCAGGCGCTTCGAGGCGAAGGCCAGTGGGCTCGGCCTTTCCTCGGCGCAATGGCGGCTTATGGTCCGCGTCGCCAAGGAAGAAGGCATCACGCAAGCGCGGCTCGCCGAGCTTCTCGAGATCGAGCCGATCAGCGTGTCGCGCCTGGTCGACCGTATGGAGGAGGGCGGCTGGATCGAGCGCCGGTCCGACGCCGCCGACCGCCGCGTCCGCATGATCTTCCCGACGGTCAAGGCGAGCGAGGCCTACGCGGAGATCAAGAGCCTTGCTGGCGAAGTCTATGAAGAATCGCTGACCGGCGTGTCGTCGCAAGATCGCCGCGTCCTGATCAAGGCACTGGAGGCGATGGCCGAAAACCTGGCGGACGGCGAGACGCCGTCCTGCGAGAAAATCAAGGGTGCAGAAGGCGCAGCAGCATGAACGCGGTAGCCAAGGTAGATGAGAATGCGACCAAGCTGGAGATGGAAGCTCCCGTGCAGCCGGCGGCAGCTCCGGTGGCGGTCGCTCCGCAGGGTGCACCGGCTCCGCTGGCGCCGAAGAAGAAGCGCCGTGCCGGCCGATTCCTTTTGATGTTTGCGCTGCCTGCAGCGCTGATCGCCGGCGGCAGCTATGTCTGGGTGACCGGCGGCCGCTATCAGGAAACCGAGAACGCCAATCTGCAGCAGGCCAAGGTGTCGATCGCCGCCGATACGGCGGGTCGCATCGTTCATGTCGATATTTTCGATAACCAGTCCGTCAAGCAGGGCGACGTGCTGTTCGCTATCGATCCCGAGCCCTACCGGATCGCATTGGCCCAGGCCGACGCAGCGGTGGCCGGCGCGCGCCTCAATGTCGAGCAGCTGCGTGCCGCCTACAGCCAGGCGGTAGCGCAGGAGAAGTCCGACGCCAGCCAAGTCGGCTACGCGCAGTCGCAATACGACCGGGCTGCCGACCTTGCCCGCAAGGGCATCAATGCAAAGGCTTCGCTGGACGAGGCCAGGAACGATCTCGACAAGGCCAAGATGCAACTGGCCGTGGCCCAGCAGGGCATCCTCAGCGCCAAGTCGGCGCTTGGCGGCAATCCGGATATCGAGACCGACAAGCATCCGACCGTGATGGCGGCACTCGCCGCGCGCGACAAGACTGCCTACGATTTGGCGCGGACCACGGTCAGGGCGCCCGCCGACGGCATCATCAGCCAGGCTGCCTCGTTCAGGGTCGGCCAGTATGTCGGCTCCGGTACGCCGCTGTTTTCGTTGGTCGAGACCGGCGACACCTGGATCGATGCCAATTTCAAGGAAACCCAGCTCACCAATATGAAACCGGGGCAGAAGGCCGAAATCGTGGTCGACGCCTATCCGGGCAAGGCCTTCGAAGCCACGGTCAAGGCGATCGGCGCCGGCACGGGGGCCGAGTTCTCGCTGTTGCCCGCCCAGAATGCCACCGGCAACTGGGTCAAGGTCACCCAGCGCATTCCGGTGCGCCTGGAACTGGCCGACGCCGACGCCAGGATGGCGCTGCGCACCGGCATGAGCGCGACAGTCACGGTGGACACCGGCGTTTCTCGCGGGCTTCCGGGCATCTTCGGCCACGCCACGGCAGGTCAGGCGCAATAAGACGTCGGACGTAGAATTCTCGCCTCACAGCGATAGGAAAAGCACGAGAGGAGATGACAGGATTGGTCCGGTGGGACGTGCGGTGAGGGTTAGGGTTTGGACCGGGCTGCGTTGCGGCCTGACCGAAGCCTGAACAACGCGACGCAGCCCCTTCGGTCCTCAGGTTTCCGGGCGGCAGGTGTCCGTCCTATCGAGACGCTCGGTCGATGTAACCCCCACATCGATAGTCGCGTCCCACCGCGATGAGGGTCTCTCCATACGGAAGGCCTCGCCGCCCGGAAGCCTTTCGCATCGGCCCGAAAATCGAATCGATTTTCGGAAAGCACGATGCGAAGGGTCAAGGTCTTAGAGCGCACTTTGTGCGTCCAAGTAGACGCATGTTGCTCTAATGTACACGTTTTTGTTACCTGCCGGAAGTTCCGCATCATGAGCACGCCAGAACCCTTTCGCGAAGTGCCGCATCGCGGCCTGATCACCGTTGCGCTCATGCTGGCGACGATCATGCAGGCGCTCGATACGACGATTGCCAACGTCGCGCTGCCGACCATGACCGGCGATCTCGGCGCCTCCCCTGACAACATCAACTGGGTACTGACTTCCTACATCGTGGCCGCGGCCATCATGACGCCGGTCACCGGCTGGCTTGCCGACCGCCTTGGCCGCAAGGAACTGTTTCTGACGGCGGTGGTCGGCTTCACCGTCTTCTCGATGCTGTGCGGTCTGGCATGGAGCCTGGAGAGCATGGTGCTCTTCCGCCTCATGCAAGGCGTGTTCGGCGCGGCGATCGTGCCACTGTCGCAGACCTTCCTGCTCGACATCAACCCCAAGGAGCGCCACGGCCAGGCGATGGCTATCTGGGGCGCCGGCATCATGCTGGGACCGATCCTCGGCCCGACCCTGGGTGGCTGGTTGACCGAGAATTTCAACTGGCGCTGGGTCTTCTTCATCAACCTGCCGGTCGGCATCATCGCCTTCCTTGGCATGGCCGCATATCTTCCCAGCATTGCCAGGCGGGTGCGGAGCTTCGATTTTTTCGGCTTCGCCATGATATCGCTCGGCGTCGGCGCGCTTCAGCTGATGCTCGATCGCGGCGGCGAGGTCGACTGGTTTTCCTCGGTCGAGATTTGGATCGAGCTTGGTCTTTCGATAACCGGCTTCTGGGTGTTCATCATTCACACGATGACGGCGGAGCACCCCTTCATCGACCCGAAGATCTTCCTCGACCGCAATTTCGTGACCGGGCTGGCATTCATCTTCGTCATGGGTGTGCTCATCCTCGCGAGCATGTCGCTGCTGCCGCCAATGCTCTCCACCATCTTCGGCTATCCGACCGTCACCATCGGTGTCGTCATGGGGCCGCGCGGTGTCGGCACGATGATTTCGATGCTCTTGGTCGGCCGCATCATGCACAGGGTCGATGCCAGAATCCTCGTCGTCATCGGCTTCCTGCTGACCGCGCAGTCGCTCCATACGATGTCCAGCTTCTCGCCGCAGATGGACGATTGGCTCATCATCAGTTCCGGCGTCATCCAGGGGCTGGGAATGGGCATGGTGTTCGTGCCTCTGTCGACCGTGGCCTTCGCCACGCTCGACGCACGCTTCCGCACCGATGCCACGGCGCTGTTCAGCCTGGTGCGCAATCTCGGCTCGTCGATCGGTGTGTCGGTGGTGACGGTTCTGCTGGTCCGCAACACGCAGGTCAACCATGCCGAGCTCTCGGCCTACGTCAATCCGTTCAATCCCAATATCTGGGCGGCCTCGCCAGCGGCGGCGGGCGGCGATCCAACGGCGCTTTCCCAGGTGGACAGGCTGGTGAATATCCAAGCAATGATGATCTCTTACGTCAATGACTTCAAGCTGCTGATGATGATGACGCTGCTTGCCGTCCCGTTTGTTTTCCTGCTGCGCAAGCCAAGGGCCGGCCCGTCCGCCGGGGGGGCAGCAGCCGCGCATATGGACTGACGGCTGCCGATTGGTCGACGTGCCAGTCATGCCTCCTATCTGCCCAGAACCAGGCTCCAGTAGCGCAGCGAGCTGTCGCGGCCGTCGCGGACATAGGCCAGGCCAAAGCGCGTGAAGCGCGGGTCGAGCATGTTGCGGCGATGGCCGGCGAATGCATCCAGATATCGAACAGTTTCGGCTCGTCGAAGCGGCCCGCGGCGATGTTTTCGGCGGCGGCACCGGCGATGCCGTTGCCCCGGACGCGCGAGGCAAATCCCTTGCCCCAGCCGGTGGTGTGGGTCATGCGGCCGCCGCGCGCCATATAGCCGGCCTGCTGCAGGGCCGCCTGCTCGAGCCGGGGATCCGGGACAAGCGGTGCGAGACCGGCGGAAGAGCGGATGCCCGCCAGCCTGCCGGCGGCCGAGGCCGAGACACCGGCGCCTTCGCCGGTGGGCAGCACGGTGGCGCAGGCAGCGAGCGCGGCCAGTGTGGCAAGGCCGGCAACCCTGAGCAGCATTCGCCTGTTAAGGCTTGATCGGACTTCGTCATTTTCGATTTTCGCAACGGTCATGCCCGCCTGACATAAGCGCGATCATGGCTTTTGCCGGGCAGGCGCTCAAAAATCGCGGTCGCTGCGGCGTCTTCCCAGCAGTGAAATCCGACGCGTGGTACCGGGACGGAATACCAGTTTGGCTCGTCGGAGACCTTTAATTCTCCTCTTTGCGAATGGCAGCGATGCGCCGCTTCGGGCGCCATCAAGGGACATTGATCGATGAAATCCACGGGCATTGCCCTCACGGCAAAAGACAAGCCTATGTCCTGACCAGAGCAAGCCGGCGATCCAAACGATGCGCTCTTTAGTCGGGAAGGCCAGCCTTGCGGTAGCCTTCGACGAAGCGCTGGAGCACTTCCTCGTTGTCGAATGGCTGCGATGTTGCCCAGTGCCTGATGCTGAAATGGGGATCGTTCATCATAAAGAATTCCGCCTCCTGACGGGCTTCATCCAGGCGCCCGAGCTGCGCGAGGGCTGCCGCAAGCAAGCGCCGCGACGTGGTGCGGTAGGTTTCCGGCTTGCGCAAAGCCTCGACCGCGGATTGATAGTCGCCGAGCGCATAATAAGCTTGGCCTGCCATCCAATAGTACCATCCCGGTGGGCGCGGATTGAGCCGCAACGCCCGCTTCACGAATTCGACGCCCTTGACCGCGTCGCCTCTCAGGGTGATGAGATCCGAGCGTATCGCCCAGGCATCGGCATGATTAGGATCGAGCTTGAAGGTCGCCTCGAACTCGGCATCCGATTCCGCGTAACGCCGTTCGTGACCAAGTATGATTCCCAGCCCCCAGCGGTTCCCCGCATCGTTAGGGTCGAGCGCCACAGCCCGCTGCGCTTCCGCCAGGGCGCGAGGCTGGTTGGTTTCCTTCGGCTCGTTCCAGAACAGCCAGCCGAGCCAAAGATTGAGGGCCAGCAAGCTATGTGCCTCGGCATAGTCGGGATCGAGTCCGATCGCCTTTTCCAGGAGCATGCGAGCTTCCCGCGCGCCTAACCCGGTCTGAAAACTGACGCCGCGGGCTCGCACGCAAAGGTCATAGGCTTCGAGACTCGTCGGCCGTTTGCGCGCCGGCTGTCCGGCCAATCGGCCGACAAGGGCTTCGACGATCTTGGCCGTAACCTCGTCCTGCACTGCAAAGATGTCCTTGAGGCTGCTGTCGTAGCGCTCGGCCCAGATATGATCGCCGCCGATCGCGTCGATCAGCTGCGCATTGATGCGCACGCGCGCCGCAGCGCGCCGGGCGCTGCCTTCAACCACATAGCGCACCCCAAGATCACGCGCGGTCAAACGCACATCGACCGACCGCCCCTTGTAAGCAAAGGTTGAGTTGCGCGCGATGACGAAGAGGCCGGCTGAGCGAGACAGGTCGGTGATCAGGTCTTCGGTCAAGCCGTCGACAAAGGTTTCCTGCTCCGGATCATTGCTCATGTTGGTGAAAGGCAAGACCGCGATCGAGGGCTTGTCGGGCAATTCGAGCGATGCCGGTCGGCCGACCGGAGCGGCTCTCGGAACGTGCAGGTTCACCCGGTAGCAGTATATCGGCTCGGCTATGTTCTTCACCCGCTGCTCGCCCATGGGCTCGAACGCAAACGCCAGCTTCTGCCTGACCTCCTTGGACACCTTCTCCGAAACGCAGATGCCACCGGGCTCGGCGAGTTGTTGGAGACGCGACGCCACGTTCACGCCCTCGCCATAGCGATCGTCCCCTTCGACGATCACTTCTCCAAGGTTGATTCCGATCCGGACTTCGAAGCGCTGGTCTTCGGCGACGCTCGCGTTACGCTCCGCCATGCCGCGCTGAAGCGTGACCGCGCATTCGACCGCATCCACCACGCTGCCGAACTCCGCCAGCAGGCCGTCTCCCATCAGCTTGAAGATTCGCCCGTGTCGCGTCGCGATTTCCGGCTCGAACAGCTCTTTGCGGCCACGTTTCAGCCGGTCGAAGGTGCCCGCTTCATCCGCCTCCATGAGCGCCGAGTAGCCGACAACATCGATGGCAAGGATTGCAGCGAGCTTCCGCTCCATGTTGGGCCTCAGTAAAGATTCACGACTCGCAAGCCGCAGGTCAGAGGCAGGCAGGACCGGCGCCTCCGGCCTTACCGGCCTATAATACCACAGATCACGCCTCAAGGGCGGCCCGAACCGGATACCCCTGAAGCATCTGGAGACGAGGACGCTCAAATCAGGTGTTGTCATCCTCCATTACGCGCCGGAGAGCAAACAATGACGATCGATCCGCTCTTTCCCGTCGACCAAAAGCGGGTCGCGTTTGGGCGGATTCAAGCGATGCGCTTTTAGTTCTTGTTTTTATGCATGTCGTTATCGCAAAACCGCTGCACACTTTTGCGCGACATGCATTTAGGCTTGTCGAAATGGGAGGGCTTGGGGAAGCGGCGCGCTCCGGACGATCGGCGGCCAAGGGGCGTAGCAGCCATCACCTTAAATCTGTGAATGACCGCTTATGGATCTGGCGCGGCCAGCTCGAAGAGCTGAACTAAGGTCGGAAGCTGTCGTCGCGCAACTCTGAGGCGTGAACGGCAGCTACGCTCTACTTATTCCTGAAACCGCCAGTCGGCTGCCGGCCCGAACGCGACGTTAGAGTCTCTGCTCGGCAATGATGGCTTCTGGCGCTACCCGCGCATTCCGATAATCGGCCCGGACGGCAAATCCCACCCAAAGCGGTTGCCCGGCCTCGGGCATCATGCGTCAGATCTTCACCACTGGCTATTCCGCCGCCACGAGCGTCGTTTCCGGGGTCGATGAAACCCGGCCGACTCGTTCATCCTCGGTATGTTCCCACCAGTCGCCAAGCGCGTCGATGAGCGGCACAAGCCTGAGGCCGGGCGCTGTGAGGTCGTAGTCCACGCGCAGCGGATAGCCGGTATGCGCCGTTCGCCGCACGATCCCGGCTTCCTCCAGCTTGCGCAGTTCCAGCGCCAGAATGCGGTGCGATACGGTCGGGTTGTCGCGCCTCAGGTCGCTGAAGCGCTTGGTCCCGTCCTTGAGATAGTAAGAGCAGCAAGGTAGGCCAGCGACCGCTGAGCACACGCATAGCCTCTTCGATCGGGCAGCTTGAAACGACGTCTTTCATGGGCGGACCGTGGTTACAGAATTGTGCGTAATTTACATGGGGCGACCAGCGTTTAGGGTCAAGCTTCGCTGCGCGGCGTGATCCCCTACATGGAAGAGACAAAGAAATGGAACCTATCCTCCTTTATGGCTTCCCGCTGGGAAGTTCGATGGGGCTCGTCGCTGCCTTTGAACGCGTCGGACAGCCTTACCGCCTGTGTCGTGTCGACATGCTCGCCGAGATGAAGAATGATGCCTATGCCAGCATCAACGGCCGTCAGGAAACGCCGGTGTTGATCACGGACCAGGGCAGGGTGCTGACCGAGACCATGGCGATTGCCGCGTGGCTCGAGGCCCGCGACACGCAACGTCGTATCAGCTTCGACCCCCGCTCGCCGGAAGCCGACCGGATGCATCAGTTGATGGCTTTCGTGAACACCGGCTTCACTGCCGCTTTCACCCCGCTGTGGGCCGCATATGAGATGGAATCGGCCGAACCGACCCTGCTGGCGACCTTGCGTGACTTTGGCCGCAAGGCCGTTACCAACCGCCATGACCGGCTTGAGGCGATGATCGGCGGCACGGACTTTCTGGTCGGCGATCGCCTGACGCTGGCGGATACCACGCTGATCGGCGTGGCGCGCTGGGCGGAGTTCCACAAGGCGGTCGACGGGGCAGCCTATCCTAGGCTGGCGGCGTTGCGCCGCCGGATCGAAGGCGATCCGGTCGTGCAATATGCGCAGGCCATCGAGGATGGCGAAAAGCCCACCGGCTCGGGCGCCTGCCTTGGCCATGTCCCGCTGGCCGAGGTGATCGAGCGCTTTGGCGCCTAGCTTTTGTCACGCATCTCAGTCGCGCGGCGCCAAAGTGCTTGGCGCCGCGCGGTGACCGTCCGCAGCGATTTTCCAAGGGTGGGATGGTTGCGGCGTTGGTGAGTATTGTGCCTGCCTGGCATAGTGGCGATCGCGGCTTTGCTTTGGCCGGGCAGGGCGGTGAATCCGTCCACGATCGGTCATGTGATCAGGTGGGATGCATTGACGCGCATCCAGTCGGCAAGCGAATCCAGTGTGCCACGCAAGGTTCTGCCCAGCGGCGTTATCTCATACTCCACGCGCGGCGGCATCTCGGCATAAACCTTCCGATAGACCAGACCACGACGTTCGAACAGGCGCAGCTGCCGCGTGAGCTCCTTTTGCGTAATCGGTGCGACGGCCCGCTGCAGGTCGCCGAAGCGGATCGGACAACCGGTGACGATCAGGCGGTAAAGAATGGGAATGGCCCATTTTCCCGAAACCAGATTGACGAAATCGATCATCGGGCAACGATCGGTCGCGCCATTTCCGCCCTCGACTGGCGGTACCTCGATGGTTTTTGCCTGTGCCATGAAATTATTTCCTTTAGTACCCATTCGGTGCCTACTATACAAAGCATACTATCATGTCGACAATGCCGTTCTCATTGTCGTTGGGAAGGCGGATCATGGGTCGTTTGAAAGGCAAATATGCCCTCATTACCGGGGCAACCAGTGGCATCGGTCTCGAAACCGCACGCCAGTTTCTCGCCGAAGGCGCCACGGTGGCAATCACCGGCAGGAGCCCGTCCGGGCTGGAAGCCGCGCAGCGCGAACTGGGCGGATCGGCGCAGGTGATGAGGAATGATGCCGGCAATCTCGTCGACCAGCGTGCGCTTGCCGCCGAGCTCGCGCAGCGCTGGCCTCGGCTCGATATACTCAACATCAATGCCGGCGACGTGATGCACCAGCCGCTGCAGGATTGGGACGAAGCGGTCTACGACCGTCTGATGCAGACCAATCTCAAGGGGCCGTTCTTTTTGATCCAAGCCCTGTTGCCGATGTTCTCCAACCCGTCGTCGATCATCCTGTGCGGCTCGGTCAGCGCCCATATCGGCTTGCCACAGAGCAGCGCCTACGCCGCGAGCAAGGCCGGCCTTTTGTCGTTGGCGCGCACCCTCTCGGGAGAGATGATCGGGCGCGGTATTCGCGTCAATGGCCTCAGCCCCGGGCCGACCGAGACGCCGGCCCTGGGCAAGCTGGGTCTGCCCGAAGCGGAAGAGAAGGCATTGGGCGATCAGATACGCGCACTGGTGCCGATCGGCCGCATGGGCAAACCCTGGGAACTCGCCAAGGCGGCGGTGTTTTTGGCATCTGATGAATCGAGCTTTGTCGTTGGCACGGAACTGCTCGTTGATGGCGGCGTGGGAAATCTGTAGTCGGATGTCCGGACCATGGACTTGGCGACAAGCGCGCCTAGATCGGTTATGATGCCTCCTGTTCTTGAAGTGGCAGCTACGGGCGGCTATCCTGGCGGTGACCGCCCCCGGCACACGGGAGGAAGGTTATGGCCAGCTTTCATGTCATGTCGGACGCGCGTGGAATGCACGTGCAGCCCACGGTGCGCCGCATCACCACCGCGGACCTGATGGATGCGTTGCGGCTCGGCTACGAGGATTTCTGGGCGAAGCCCTCGCACTACGTGTTCCTGTGCCTGATCTATCCGGTCGTCGGCCTGATCCTGACGCGATGGAGCTCCGGCTCCAACGCCATCCAGCTCATCTATCCCCTGATGTCCGGCTTCGCGCTGATCGGACCTTTTGCCGCGATCGGTCTTTACGAGATCAGCCGGCGACGCGAACTCGGCATGGACAGCTCCTGGCGGCACGCGCTCGACGTGCGCCACTCGTCGGCGCTGCCGGCGATTGCGGTCATAGGCATCATGCTGCTGGCACTGTTCCTGCTGTGGCTGTTCACCGCGCAATCGATCTACACCAGCCTGTTCGGCAATCAGCCGCCGGATTCGATTGTCGGCTTTGTGCGTGAGGTGCTGACGACGACCCGCGGCTGGACGCTGATCCTGCTCGGCAACGCCGCCGGCTTCGTCTTCGCCGTGATCGTGCTGGCGACGACGGTCGTCGCCTTTCCGCTGCTGCTCGACCGCGATGTCGGCGCTGTCTCGGCAATCGAGACCTCGGCGCGGGCGGTGATGACAAACCCGCTGCAGATGGCGCTGTGGGGTCTGACGGTCGCCGTGCTGCTGGTCATCGGCTCGATCCCGCTGTTTGCCGGTCTCGCCGTCGTCATGCCCGTGCTTGGCCATGCGACGTGGCATCTCTACCGCCGGGTGGTCGAGCCGGAGCGGGCTCAGCGGGACCGGCGGCCGATGTAGGAGAGCGCAGCGTCAGCGCTGGGCGTCCGTCGCCATCTTCAGCGCCAGTGCGGTCAGCACCGTGCCCATCATCCAGCGCTGTATCACCAGCCACAGCGGCCGGCCGGCGAGGAAGACGGCGATCGAGCCGGCCGTCACCGCGATGATCGCGTTGACGGTGAGGCTGATCGCGATCTGCGTGGTGCCGAGCACCAGAAGCTGGGACAGCACGTCGCTCTTGCCGGGGCTGATGAACTGCGGCAGCAGCGACAGATAGAGCACCGCCACCTTCGGGTTGAGCAGATTGGTCATCAGGCCCATGACGAACAGCTTGCGCGGCTTGTCCTTCGGCAGTTCCCGCACCTGGAACGGCGAGCGTCCGCCGGGCCTCACTGCCTGCCAGGCAAGCCACAAAAGGTAGAGCGCGCCGGCAAAGCGCAGCGCGTCATAGGCGTAAGGCACGGCAAGCAGCAGCGCGGTGATGCCGAATGCCGCCGACAACACGTAGAAGACAAAGCCGAGCGCCACGCCACCGAGCGAGATCAGGCCGGCCTTCGGTCCTTGCGACAGCGACCGCGAGATCAAATAGATCATGTTCGGGCCAGGCGTCAGCACCATGCCGAGGCAGACCAGCGCGAAGGCGAGATGATTGGCGGCTTCGGGCACGGGCGTATCTCCGGATGGCGATGGGGACACACCCACCACATGCTTTCATCAGCCGCAAGAGCATGAGGGCCGAAGCCTTTGCGCCAGCGCCGCTGTCAGGCTGTCAGTCGGAAGAACGGTTAGGTCAGCGATCCTTCGCGCCCGCTCTGTCCGCCAGCCCTGTCATTTCCAGGCGATGGAGCGCCGCTCAGCCGACGATGCGCAGGTTCGACAATTCGTCGGCGATTTCCTTGAAATTGTCCGACAGCGTCGCTCCGGTAGCGTTCCAGAACAGCTTGGCCGGTTTGGTCGGATCGGTGGAATCCTTGCGGAAGCGCGAGTCCGAGGAACAGGCCTTCAGCGCGTCGAGCGCTTTCTTGTCGCCGGCATCGCTGGTCGACAGGTCGAGCGCGACGGTCATGACGAGAATGTTCGCATTCTTCGCGTTGGCGCAAAGGGTCTGCATCTGCTCGTCCAGCGCGGCCGTGTAATTGGTGCTGGTGTAGGTGGTCTTGCCGATGCTGGTGCTTGTGTTCATGAACAGGCGCGTCACGCTTCCCGACCCTGGATATGTCAGGCCGGTGTAACCGTAGGCGGCGTAGGTCGACCAGTTGTTGGCATAGCTGCTGTCGCTGACGGCGCTGTAGGTATTGGCGCCGTCGGTCAGCACGATGACCACTTTGTCGTTGCCCCTTTCGGTGTTCGGTCGGCCCTGCGCGAAAGGTTCGTTGCTCGACACCGTGCGCCAGCCCCAGGCAAGGCCTTCCGGCACGTTGGTGTTGCCGTTGGGCGCCATGGCGTCGATGGCGTTCTTGATCTCTTGTTTTTGCGCATCCTGGCTCACGTCCTTGAGCGTCGTGATCGGGTTGGTCGTGCAGGACGAATTCGGACCGTCGCCCGAGCCGGCCGACTTCGAGCCGTAAGGCTTGACCAGGAAATATTTGCGCATGTCCGACTGCCGCTCGGAAGCGGTCGGATTTGCGGTGTATGGCCAGTCGGCCCACCAGTTGTTGCCGTAATTATACAACGTGCTGTCGACGTCGTTGACGCCGTCGCGGTTGAAATCGAGCCAGAGGGTGCCGGCCTCGTCCGGTGCGAACATCGGCACGAACAGCGTGGCCGGCGTGGCGGTGTCCGGCGTCGTGTCGTCGTTATTGTACGGGTACGGCCTCGCCTCCACGCAACCCTGCCAACTCGCATAGCGGCTGGTGGTGTAGATATATTCCGGGGTGGTCCAGTGCCCGTATCGACACGTGCCGTTTCTTCTGTATTCGTCGCAAATATATTGCTTGGTGTTGGGCACCTCTTCGCGGCCGGACTCGACCGTCATGTCGGCATAGAGGCTGAAGCGGGTCAGCGGCTGGTCCTCGGTGTCTCCCCAGCCGGTCCCGCGCTTGTACCAGACGCCGTTGACCTTCTCTGCATATCTGTTCGGGTCGTTGGCCGAGGTCATCGCCGCCCAATCGAAATTCTCATGCTGGATCGGGGAGGTGCCGTACTGGTCCATCCAGCTGTCCTGGTCATGCGTGGGGCCGACATTGACCGACGCGGCGAACGGCACGAGAGAGAACTGCACCGGTTTGCTGATCTGCTTCATCTGCTGCGCCTGCAGTGCCAGCGTATCGACAAGCTGCTTGGCGGCTGCCTTCAGCAGATCTATCCGCTTCTGGCCGGTGCCGGAGCCCAGATTGTTCATCGAGCCGGAATTATCGAGTGCAAGGGCTACTTCCAGCGTGTTCTTGAGGCGGATTTCCGAGCACGCCGTGAAGGTTGTATCGCTGGTGGTCCCGCCCATCAGCACGGCGGCGGCCGGCAGAAAATAGGGATGGTACGTCAAGTCGCTGCACAGTTTCAGCGTGCCGCCACCCGCATTGTTGTTGGGCAGGGTGACGGTGAGCAAAGTGTTCGCCGGATCGACGCGGCCGAGATTGGCTTCGAAGAAATCCTTGGCATAGGCCCTGATGTCGGCTTCGCTTGCACCGGCAACGATCTGCCGAGCCGTGGCGATGCCGGCGGCATCCAGGGCGTTCAAGGTATTCTGCTTCTGGCGGAGCAGTTCCGAGTAGTCGACGCTGAGCGCCAATCCGCCCATCAGCGGCACCATGGTGATAACCGTCATCAGCGTGTAGTTGCCACGCCGGTCGCCACCGAATTTTCGGATCATTGCCTTCAGAACCCCGCCAGAACCCCAATCGGCGGAGGATGCCAGCAATCGTTAAATTTCGTATTGCTAAAATACGTCCAAGATCGGCGCATTTTTTCAAAGCTCGTTAACCACGCCGCCGATGGCGGCTTATGGCGCCCGCGATTGGCCTTCATCACGATTGGCGATGCTGAACATCGCGAAAAGCTGGTGACAGGGTGAAGAGCTTCGGTTAATGCGGGCCTGCCGCGGCGGACCGTCGGCGGCGGCGCTCGCAACCATCATGATTTGGGAAAACGGTATGGCGGATTCGCCCGATATGATCGGCTCGCTCGCGGATTTGTCGGGAGCCTATTCGGCCATCCTGTGCGATGTCTGGGGCGTGGTCCACAATGGCGAACGGCATTTTCCGGCCGCGGCTCTGGCGCTGGCAACCGCGCGCGAAGCGAAGATACCTGTCGTGCTGATCACCAATTCGCCGCGCCGAAGCGCCGATGTGGTGGCGCAGATGAACGCGATCGGCGTTCCCCCGGCCGCCTACGACCGCGTTGTCACCTCCGGCGACGTGACCCGCGACCTGATCGCCGAGGGGCCGCGAAAAATCTTCCACATTGGCGCCGATCGCGATTTCACGCTCTATGACGGCCTTAACGTCGAGCTGGTCGAGGAGTTCGAGGCATCCGGTGTGGTCTGCACCGGGCTGTTCGACGACGAGGTGGAGAAGCCGGAAGACTACGCCGATCTTCTGCGGCGGTTGCGCGCCAGGAACCTGCCTTTCATCTGCGCCAACCCCGACATCGTGGTCGAGCGCGGCGAGCGGATGATCTGGTGCGCGGGCGCCTTGGCTCGCGACTACGCCCAACTCGGCGGGCGCACGCTGATCGCTGGAAAGCCTTACGCGCCGGTCTATGACGTCGCGATGAAGGAGATCGCCGACCTGCTCGGCCGCCCGGTCGAGCGCTCGGGCGTGCTGGCCATCGGCGACGGCATGATGACCGACATCAAGGGTGCCGCCGATAACGGCTTCGACGTGCTCTACGTGTCCGGCGGCATCCATGCACGCGACTACGGCGACGCTCTGGGTCCGGATCCGGTCAGGCTAACGGCCTTTCTGGAAAAGCACGGCTACCGGCCGGTCGCCGTCATTGCGACACTGCGGTAGGGTCGCTCGATGACGGAAGCCTTGAAATGACGGAAGCCTTCGAACGCGTTTCTGCAATCTCGCCGCTGCCTGCCCATTTGCGTGGCGGGGTGGTGGCGATCGGTAATTTCGACGGCGTTCACCGCGGTCATCAGGCCGTGCTCGAGCGCGCGCTTGCCGAGGCCCGCCAGCGCGGCGTGCCGGCCCTGGTGCTGACCTTCGAGCCGCATCCCAAAAAGGTGTTCCGGCCTGATATGCCGCTGTTCGTGCTGACGCCGCCGCCGATGAAGGCGCGGTTTCTGTCGTATCTGGGCTTTGCCGCACTCGTCGAACAGCCGTTCACGCGCGACTTCGCCGCGCTGTCGGCGGAAGCCTTCGTGACCGACGTGCTGGACAGGAATCTCGGCATCATGCACGCCGTGACCGGCTTCGACTTCCACTTCGGCAAGGACAGGCAAGGCGGCCCGGCCTATCTGATGGCGGCCGGCGAACGCCACGGCTTCGGCGTCACGCTGGTCGACGCCTTTCGTGACGAGGGCGCCGAGGTGGTGTCGTCGAGCCGGATCCGTGCGCAGCTCGGCGAGGGCGCGGTGGCCGAGGCCGCCGGCCTGCTCGGCTACCGCTTCACGGTCGAGAGCGAGGTGATCGGCGGTCAGCAGCTTGGCCGGACCCTCGGCTTCCCAACCGCCAATATGAGGCTTTCGCCGGAAGCCACCCTGAAGGAAGGGATTTATGCCGTCCGCTTCCGTCGCGCCAACGGCACGCTTCATGACGGTGTTGCCAGCTTTGGCCGCCGCCCAACCGTCGACGACAACGGCGCGCCGCTTTTGGAAACCTTCGTTTTCGACTTTTCCGGCGATCTCTACGGCGAGATATGCGCGGTGTCCTTCTTCGGTTTCCTGCGCGCCGAGGTGAAGTTCGATGGGCTCGACGCGCTGGTCGCGCAGATGAAACGCGACGAAGCCGAGGCGAGGGCGCTGCTTGCCGGCGTCAGCCCGCTTTCCGAGCTTGACGCCCGTATTGCTTTTTGAACCTATTTCTTCAGCGCCAGGCCGACGGCAATGAACGCCCAGCCCTGGAAGATCAGGTCGATGGCGAGGAACAGCCCCAGCACCCACAGGCTGTTGACTGGCCAGCCCATGGCGATGACCAGGCCCGCTAGCGCGCTGATGACGCCCGCCGCGACGATCCAGCCCCAACCTTTTTGCGGCCTGTGCTGGTAACCGACCCAGGCCCTGAGTATGCCGGAAGCGACGAGGGCGACCGCCAGCAGTAAGGTCAGCACCGCCGAGGCCAGCAACGGATTGTAGAAAGCGAAGAATCCGGCGATGGCATAGAGAAGCCCGCTGAGCAGCCAGTAGAAGAACCGGCTCCATGCCTTCACTCCGAAGGCATGGAGGATCTCGATGACGCCGGCCATCAGCATCAGCCAGCCGACGACATAGACCGAGGCGACGGTGGCGATGAACAGATTGCCGAAGGCGATGCCGCCGAGGATCAGCAGCAGCACGCCGAGCCCGACGAACCATCCCCATTTCGCCCGCGTCTGACCGATCACTTCGTTCAAGGCATCGCCGTGCAGAGACATTGTCGCCATCTCCATCAAGGGTCGCGAATAGGAAGGTTAGCGCCGATGGCTTTGCCCGTCCAGCGAGCGGCTTGCCCGGTTGCACGCCAAAAAAGCGAGCGCACCGTTTCGAGTTTAAATCAAATTTTACCGAACCGGCGCCATGGCTCTTGGCAAGGCCGGTTGTTCCTGCCGGTGTTTCGTGTGTATGGAGTAACGATGCGTTCTGTCAAGGCGATTCCGGTGGTCTTGGCCGCCTTCATGCTGGGTGCGCCCGGTGCCGCCGAAGCCGGCGAGGGCGCCTTGGGCTGGCTGTCCGGCGACTGGTATCTGACGGTTGGCGCCACCGGCATGGTCGCGCCGGATTTCGAGGGCAGCAAAAACTACCTGCTCAGCGCTTCGCCGATCATCTCGCTCGGCAAGGTCGGTCCCGCGGCCCGCTTCACCTCGCGCAACGACAACATCTCGCTGGCGCTGATCAACGACGGCGGCCTCCGCGCCGGCCTGACCGGAAAATTCCTGTTTTCGCGCGATGGCGGCGACGCCGACGAGCTGAAAGGCCTCGACCCGGTGCGCTGGGGCGGCGAGGCCGGCGGCTTCTTCGAATTCTATCCTTTGGACTGGTTGCGCGCCCGCGCCGAATTGCGGCACGGCATTCGCGCCCATAACGGCTTTGTCGCCGATATCGCCGCCGACGCCTTCTACGATGTGACGCCCACCGTCAGGATTTCGGGCGGGCCGCGCGTTTCGTTCGCCTCATCGGACTATTTTGACGCCTATTACGGCGTCAATGCCGAGGAAGCCGTGGCGTCTGGCCTCAGCGAATACCATCCGGGCGGCGGGGTGAAATCGGTGGGCCTTGGCGGCGCGGTGACCTGGAAAGTGACCGAGCCGATGACGGCCAGCCTGTTTGGCGAATATTCGCGCCTGACGGGTCCGGCCGCCGATTCCAGCCTGGTCGAGGAGCGCGGCGACCGCAACCAGTTCACGATCGGCGTCTCGACGACCTACCGGTTTGACTTCTCGATGTGAGCTATCCCAACAACCGCGTATCGACCGGATGCGTCGTGACGCCAACGATACGGATGCCGTCGCGGGCTAGCAAATCCGGGTTGAGGAGATAGTTCCTCGTGAACGGGACGATTACGCAAGGGACTTCCATGACCGTGTGGATGGCGGCTGCGACAAAGTTCGTCCCGAGCCGTTGTGTCATGGCCAGATCGTCCTTCCAGTCATCAGGCATGCCGGGAGACGTGATGGCAACGCCATCCGGCACTTCGATCTCCAGAAGCTGATAGGTCTCGGGCATGTCTTCCGCGTCGACATGCACAAGTATCTCGAGAAGTGCCGTGGCCAGGTGATCGGCGCAGTAGACAATTGGTGTTCCCTTGACATGCCAACGGCCGCCGCAGACCAAACCGCCGACACCCAGAAGGTCGGCGTAGCCGGAAATGCGCCAGAGCCGCATATGTCAGGCGAAGATGCCATGGTCGATGCGATGGAGCTCTTCTTCCACCAGCACTGCACCCGTTTCTGATTGCAAGAGGTTGATCGGCGTCTCGTTAAGCACCCTGCTGTGCTTGCGCAGCCAACGCTGCGCCTTTTCGTGATTGCCGAAAACCCGATCCGCCATCGCCGAAATCCGTTCAAGCCGCATGACGCGGTCTGACTCGGCGATCGTCAGCGTCTCGTTTCGCTCCCTGCGGCGTGCCAACGTCCGTCGCGGGCCGACGATTTTATAGATTTCGTCATTGCTGAAGCCACGCTGGCGAAGTCCTTCGACCCTGGTGACGTGAACGAGAAACCGTTCCGTTGCGGTGTCCGGGATCGCGGCGCCGATACGCTCGGCCTTTGGATTTGGGTTCGGCTGAACCTTGATGTGCAAGCTGGACATGTTTTAGCTCCGCTGCCATTTGCCCAAAGACATAGGCGCAATTGGCACATACTGCAAGGAGGCGGGGTGCCCGCGAGTTCGGGCTTTCCAATGCAGCCGGCCTCGTTTAAAAGCCCGCTCATGACGCAGTTTTCTCGCGGGTTCGCGATTGCGATACGAATTACAAGCCCGGTGTTCCGGGCGGCCTGACCGCCGCCGGAGTCACCGGGAATATTGTGCGCGGCCTCTCGCGCTTTTTCCAGATCATGATAGTTCAACGCCCGAGCTTCTTTGCCGCCGGGCAATGCATATGGCAGACCAATGACCGACACCCCAATGACCGACGCTGCTGAAACGATCGACTATTCCAAGACGCTTTATCTGCCGCAGACGGATTTCCCGATGCGCGCCGGCCTGCCCGAGAAGGAACCCCTGCTGGTCAAGCGGTGGCAGGACATGGACCTTTACCGCAAGCTGCGCCAGGACGCCGCCGGCCGCGAAAAATACGTGCTGCATGACGGCCCGCCCTACGCCAACGGCAACATCCATATCGGTCATGCGCTGAACAAGATCCTCAAGGACGTCGTCACCCGCTCGTTCCAGATGCGCGGCTACGATTCGAATTACGTGCCCGGCTGGGATTGCCACGGCCTGCCGATCGAATGGAAGATCGAGGAGCAGTACCGCGCCAAGGGAAAGAACAAGGACGAGGTCCCGGTCAACGAGTTCCGCAAGGAATGCCGCGAATTCGCCGCGCACTGGATCAAGGTCCAGGGCGCGGAGTTCCAGCGGCTGGGCGTCGTCGGCGATTTCGACAACCCCTATATGACGATGGCCTTCCATGCCGAGGCGCGCATCGCCGGCGAACTGTTGAAATTCGCCATGTCGGGCCAGCTCTATCGCGGCTCCAAGCCGGTGATGTGGAGCGTGGTCGAGCGCACCGCGCTGGCTGAGGCCGAGGTCGAGTATCAGGATTATGAGAGCGACACGATCTGGGCGAAGTTTCCCGTGGTGAGCCTCGCTCGCCAGGTCACTGACGTCGAAGACGGGCAGCCGGCACTGGATCCGAGGCTGACTGTGACATCGCTGGACTTGCTGGAGGCCCATGTCGTCATCTGGACGACCACGCCGTGGACCATCCCCGGTAACCGCGCCGTCAACTTTTCGCCACGCATCAACTATGGCCTCTACGAGGTCACGGCGGCCGAGAACGCTTTCGGCCCGCAGCCTGGCGAAAAGCTGATTTTTGCCGACGCGCTGGCGGAAGAGGCTGCGGCCAAGGCCAAAGTGACGATGAATCGTCTCCGCAGCGTTTCGGCCGAAGAGCTTGGAAGCCTTACGCTTTCGCATCCCTTCAGAGGTTTGAACGGTGGTTATGAATTCCCGGTGCCGATGCTCGCCGGCGACCACGTCACCGACGACGCCGGCACCGGCTTCGTCCACACCTCGCCAAGCCATGGCCGTGAGGATTTCGATGCCTGGATGGATGCCGTATCGGATCTGCAGGCGCGCGGCATCGACACGGCGATCCCATTCCCCGTCGACGATGCCGGCTTCTTCACCAAGGATGCGCCGGGCTTTGGCCCGGATCGCGAGGGCGGTGCTGCGCGCGTCATCGACGACAACGGCAAGAAGGGCAACGCCAACCAGGCGGTCATCGACGAGCTGATCAAGCGCAACGCGCTGTTTGCCCGCGGCCGGCTGAAGCATTCCTATCCGCATTCGTGGCGGTCGAAGAAGCCGATCATCTTCCGCAACACGCCGCAATGGTTCGTCTACATGGACAAGGAGCTGGGCGACGGAACGACGCTGCGCAGCCGTGCCTTGAAGGCGATCGACGACACCCGCTTCGTGCCGGCCGCCGGCCAGAACCGCATCCGCGCCATGATCGAGGAGCGCCCCGACTGGGTGCTGTCGCGCCAGCGCGCCTGGGGCGTACCGATCGCCGTCTTCGCCGATGCCGACGGCAATGTTCTGCGCGACGAGGCGGTCAACCAGCGCATCATGGACGCCTTCGAGAAGGAAGGCGCCGACGCCTGGTTCGCGGCCGGCGCCAAGGAGCGTTTCCTTGGCAATCACGATGCCTCGAAATGGCAGCAGGTGATGGACATCCTCGATGTCTGGTTCGATTCCGGCTCGACCCATGCCTTCACCCTCGAGGATCGTCCGGACCTGAAGTGGCCGGCCGACGTCTATCTGGAAGGATCCGACCAGCATCGCGGCTGGTTCCATTCCTCGCTGCTCGAAAGCTGCGGCACCAGGGGCAGGGCGCCTTACGACACCGTCGTCACCCATGGTTTCACCATGGACGAGGAGGGGCGGAAAATGTCGAAGTCGCTCGGCAACACCGTGGTGCCGCAGGACGTCATCAAGCAGTCGGGCGCCGATATCCTGCGGCTATGGGTGGTGACGACCGATTATTGGGAAGACCAGCGGCTCGGCAAGAACGTGCTGCAGACCAACATCGACGCCTACCGCAAGCTGCGCAACACCATCCGCTGGATGCTGGGCACGCTTGCTCATGACGATGGCGAGGACGTGCCGCTGGACAGGATGCCGGAGCTGGAGCGGCTGATGCTGCATCGGCTCTCCGAGCTCGATGAAGTCGTACGCACGGGCTACGACGCCTTCGAGTTCAAGCGCATCACCCGCACGCTGCTCGACTTCATGGTGGTCGAGCTGTCGGCCTTCTATTTCGACGTCCGCAAGGACGCGCTCTACTGCGACGCGCCGTCGAGCGTGAAGCGAAAAGCTTCCGTGCAGGTGGTGCGCCATCTGTTCGACTGCCTGGTGAAATGGCTGGCGCCGATGCTGCCCTTCACCATGGAGGAAGCCTGGCTCGACCGTCACCCAGACGCCGTCTCGGTGCATCTCGACCAGTTTCCGCACATCCCGGCCGACTGGAAGAACGAGCCGCTGGCGGAAAAATGGCGCAAGGTGAGGCAGGTCCGCCGTGTCGTCACCGGCGCGCTGGAGATCGCGCGCGCCCAGAAGGTCATCGGCTCGTCGCTGGAAGCGGTGCCGGTCGTCACGCTCGACGATGCGGCGCTCGAAGCGGCGATATCAGATGTCGACATGGCCGAGATGGCGATCACCAGCGATCTGGTCGTTGCGCATGGCAGCGCGCCTTCCGGCGCCTTCACGCTGGACGACGTCAGGGGCGTCGCCGTGGTGGTCGAGAAGGCCGAGGCGAGGGGTCTGGTCAAATGCGCGCGCTCATGGCGCTACACGTCCGATGTCGGGCAGGACAAGGAGTTTCCCGACGTTTCGGCGCGGGACGCGGCAGTCCTGCATGAGTTGAAGGCGCTTGGCCGGCTTTAACGCATGTCGCCCAAAAGTGTGCAGGGGTTTTGGGATAACGACATGCACGGCCAGGTCGCCATATCGGTGCACAAATGCCACGGCGGGCGGCTGATCGGCCTCCGCTCGTTGCCCTTAACGAGTGGTTGAGGTAAACACGCGAAACTCCGGACGACAAATTGTCGCCGGATTTCCGTCGCAAGTGCATAGACGATAGGGGACCGGACCTTTGGCCGGTGGCGATCGAGAGGCTGTCTAGAGTGGGACTTTTTGGCATGACCGAAAGAACTTGCGCGCGCGTTGCGCTGCTGGCGCCGCTTGTCGTATCCGGCCTGGCCCTGTCCGGCTGCATGGGCTCGCCTACCTACGGCACCGACAAGCCCGCCGCCGCCCAGCTTGCCGGCGATCTGACCAGCGCTTTTTCGGTTGTGCCGAAGAACAAGGAAAGGATCGACTACAAGCCGCGTCCCGAACTGGTGAAGCCGGCGCCGGGGCAGAAGGGCGTGTTGCCGCCGCCACAGGACAGCATCGCGACGGCGAGCGCCGATTGGCCGGAATCGCCCGAGCAACGCCGCGCTCGCCTGCGCGCCGAGGCCACGCTCCATCAGGACGATCCGTCCTACCAGGCGCAGATCGTCGATGACGTCCAGACGGATCCAACGGCGATCAAGGCCGCGATGGCGCAGTCGGGATCCAGTCATCCGCCGGCCTGGTCTCCGGCGGATTCGGACAAGGGCCGCGCCGCCGAGGTCAAGCGCCGCCTCGCCGAAGGCAAGCAGGGTGACCCGAACACCCGCAGATATCTGAGCGAGCCGCCGGTGCAATACCGCGCCGCCGCCGCCACCGCGCCGGTGGACGACCTCGGCGAGGACGAGTACAAGAAAGAACGCCGCCTCAAGAAGGAAGCGGCCGCCAAGAACAAGAGCGGCGGCATGTTCGACTGGCTGCCCTGGTAAGCTGCCGACGAAGAAAGCTGCCGACGCTACGGTTCGCGTCGTTCCCGGAAAAAATCCTTCAGAAGCAGCGCTGCGTCGCTCTCGGCCATGCCTGGATAGATGTCTGGCACATGGTGGCAGGTCGGTGAGGCGAAGAAGCGCACGCCGTTGACCACGGCGCCGCCCTTCTCGTCGGCGGCACCGAAATAGAGCCGGCGCAACCTGGCGAAGGAGATGGCGCCGGCGCACATGGCGCAGGGCTCCAGCGTTACATAGAGGTCGTGGCCGGTGAGCCGCTCGCTCGACAGGCTGCGGCAGGCCTCGCGGATCGCCAGCATCTCGGCATGGGCGGTGGGGTCGGCAAGCTCGCGGGTGCGGTTGCCGGCGCTGGCAACGACCGTATCGCCGCTGGCGATGACCGCGCCGACCGGCACTTCGCCACGCAAGGCGGCGGCTTCGGCCTCTTTCAACGCCAGCGCCATGAAATCCGGCCGCTTCAAGCGGTTTCCATTCCTATTATCTCCTCGCCACTCAGGCGTGATCCTGTTATCTAGCGCATGACCCCGAAAACCGGAATCGGTTTCGGAAAGGATCATGCGCCAAAATCAAAGTGCTACAGCGTCCTATGTGCGTCCAACAGGACGCGCGGCGCCGTAGCGGTGCAAACGAGCAAAGGCCACATGGACGACAAAGACAAGAAATTCCCGCGCCAAAAGGGTCCGCGCAAGAACGGTCCGAAACCGTCGGGCCCGCGTGGTCGTGATGCCGCTGCCGGCAAAGGCGGTAAGCCGTCCTTCGGCGCGAAAAAACCTTACGCGCCGCGTGGCGACCGGCCGGCGGCGGCAGAGGGCGAGCGGCCGAAGCGTGACTTCAAGGGCGGCGACCGGCCGTTCAGCAAGGGGCCGCGCCATGAAGCCAAGCCCTATGAGAAACGCGAGGGTCCGCGCAAGCCATACGCGCCGCGCGGCGACCGGCCGATGGCCGCCGAAGGCGAGCGGCCGAGGCGCGACTTCAAGAGTGGCGACCGGCCATTCGGCAAGGGGCCGCGCCCCGAAGGCAAGCCCCCGAGGGCAAGGCCTATGAAAAACGCGAGGCGCCACGCAAACCTTATGCGCCGCGTGGCGACCGGCCGGCCTCGGCGGAGGGCGGCGAACGGCGTTTCGACCGGCCCAAGCGCGACATCGGCGATCGGCCCAAGCGCGATTTTGGTGACAGGCCTCAAGGGGCATCGGGCGGCGGCTTCAAGCCGCGCCCGCGTCCCGCGGAAGTGACGGAAGAGGCAGGCGAGCGCATCGCCAAGCGGCTGGCCCGCGCCGGCCTTGCCTCGCGCCGCGATGCCGAAGAGCTGATCGCGGCCGGCCGCGTCAAGGTCAATGGAAGGGTGCTGTCCACGCCCGCCTTCAATGTGATGCCCGGCGACATCATCCATCTCGACGGCATGGAGATCCCGCCGATCGAGCGGACCCGGCTGTTCCTGTTCCACAAGCCGGCCGGCGTGGTCACCACCAACCGTGATCCCGAGGGCCGCAAGACCGTCTTCGACGTGCTGCCGGCCGACCTGCCGCGGCTGATGACCATCGGCCGTCTCGACATCAACACCGAAGGCCTGCTGCTGCTCACCAATGATGGCGGGCTGTCGCGCGTGCTCGAGCTGCCGGCCACCGGCTGGCTCAGGCGCTACCGCGTGCGCGTCCACGGCAAGGTCGAGGAAAGTGCGCTTGCCGGCTTGCGCGAAGGCATCGCCGTCGATGGCGTCTTCTACGGTGCCATCGAGGCGACGCTCGACCGCGAGCAGGGCACCAATGCCTGGCTGACGCTCGGCCTGCGCGAGGGCAAGAACCGCGAAGTCAGGAACATATTGGGCTCGCTTGGCCTCGACGTGACGCGGCTGATCCGCATTTCCTACGGGCCGTTCCAGCTCGACGACCTGCCTGAAGGCCATGTGCTGGAGATCAAGGGCCGCGTGCTGCGCGACCAGCTCGGCGAGCGCCTGGTCGAGGAATCCGGCGCCAATTTCGACGCCGAGATCACCAAGCCGTTCTCCAACCGGCCCGTGCGGCGTGAGCGGGAAGCGGAGCCGGAGCGGCCGAAATTCACACGCGACGGCGAACGCCGACCGATCGGCGAGGGCGGGCTAATCAAGAACCGCAAGCGCCGCGAAGGCAGCCGCGACGAGGCGCTGGGCAAGCTTTCGACAAGTCCCGGCAGAAGCTCTGGTCCAGAAAAGAGCTTTGGTGAGCGTGGCCCCAAATCTGAACGTGGCGGGCCCGAGCGCGGAGGCTTCGCCGACAAACCCCGTGGCGGTTTTGGCGACAAGCCTCGTGGTGGTTTCGGCGGGAAAAAATCCGAGCGCGAGCAGCGGCCGATCGAGCCGCCTGGCCAGCGCAAGGCCAATGTCTGGATGGCGCCGGGTGCGCGGCCGATCGGCAAGGGCAGGGCGGACGCCGACGCCGCCAAGGCGGCTGAAACCAAGGCACGCAAGGCCTCGTTCAAGCCGTCTTATGGCAAGCCCGCCAGTGGAAAACCCGGAGGCGCAAAGCCGTTCGGCAAGCCACGTGGCGACCGTCCAAATTCCGGCAGCAGTGATGGCGGCGGCAAAGGCGGCGACCGCCCACGCAGCGGCCCTGGCGGATCAAGGGGAAGCCATGCGGATCGTCGGCGGTGAGTTTCGCGGGCGTCCGCTGGCGACGCCCCGCTCAAGCGCCATCCGCCCGACCACCGACCGCACCCGCGAGGCTGTCTTCAACGTGCTGGCGCATCGCTTCCCCGACAGGCTGGACGGCGCGCGCGTGCTCGACCTGTTCGCCGGCACCGGCGCGCTCGGCCTCGAAGCGCTGTCGCGCGGTGCTGCTTACGGCGTCTTCATCGAGGAATCGTCGGAAGGGCGCGGCCTGATCCGCACCAATGTCGAGGCCTTCGGCCTCACCGGGCGCACCAAGATATTCCGCCGCGACGCCACCGCCCTGGGCGAGGCGGGCACGATGGCCGCGTTTGGCTTGGTGTTCGCCGATCCGCCCTACGGCAAGGGCTTGGGCGAGCGTGCCTTGCGCTCGGCCAAAGCCGGCGGCTGGCTTGCTCCCGGCGCGCTCTGCGTCGTCGAGGAGGCGGCGGTGGCGCCCTTCGAGGCAGGGCCGGGCTTTTCGGTTGTCGATGAGCGCAGCTATGGCGAGACCGTCATCCGCTTCATCGAAGCCGCCTGAGTTCGGCCTCCTTTGCGCGCGAAAATGACGAACAAATCACTTTGCCTGTATCAATATCCCCGCCTATCGTCCCACCCCATGACAACCGGAGCCATTGATGACATTTCAGGCTGAATGGCTGCGCGGAACGCTCCTGGGGCTGTCTCTCGTGATGAGCGGCCCGGCCATGGCCGACAACAAGCCTGACGACGGCAAGGCGACAAATTTCCTGCTCGACAACGGCATGGAGGTCGTCGTCATCCCCGATCACCGCGCGCCGATCGTCACCCATATGGTGTGGTACAAGATCGGCAGCGCGGATGAGCCGCCGGGCAAATCCGGCATCGCCCATTTCTTCGAGCATCTGATGTTCAAGGCAACGACCAATCACGCGGCCGGCGCGTTCGACCGCGCCGTCTCAGCCATTGGCGGCTCCAACAACGCCTTCACCTCCTATGATTACACCGCCTTCTACGAGACGGTGGCGCCGCAGGCGCTCGGGCAGATGATGGATTTCGAGGCTGATCGCATGCGCAACCTCATCCTCAGCGACGACGTCATCAAGACCGAGCGCGACGTGATCCTCGAGGAACGCCGCTCGCGCATCGACAGCAATCCGCAGGCGGTGCTCGGCGAGGAGGTGGACGCCACGCTCTGGCAGAACCAGCCCTACCGCATTCCGGTGATCGGCTGGATGCAGGAGATGGAGAAGCTGAACCGCACCGACGCCAAGGCCTTCTACGACAAGTACTACACACCCAACAACGCCGTGCTGGTGGTGGCCGGCGATGTCGAGCCTGAGCTGGTCAAGGCGCTGGCCGAAAAGACCTATGGCAAGGTCGCGCGGGGTCCAGACCTGCCGCCGCGCATCCGCCCGGTCGAACCGGAGCAGAACACCAGGCGCACGGTGACGCTCGCTGACGCGCGCGTCAGCGTGCCGAACTTTTCGACGCAATGGGTGGTTCCATCCTATCGCACCGCAAAGCCGGGTGAAGCGGAAGCGCTGGACCTTTTGGCTGAGATCCTCGGCGGCGGCAGCCGCAGCCGGCTCTACCAGCAGCTTGTCGTCAAGCAAGGCATTGCCGCCGAGGCCGGCGCCTTCTTCCAGGGCACCATGCTCGATGCCAGCAACTTCACCGTCTATGGCGCGCCGCGCGGCGACGCCAAGCTGGCCGATGTCCAGGCGGCGGTCGAGGTCGAGGTCGCCCGCATCGCCAGGGATGGCGTTACATCGGGTGAGCTGGAGAAGGCCAAGGATCGTTTCGTCCGCTCGATGATCTTCGCCCGCGACAAGCAGGATTCGATGGCTAACATCTACGGCGCAACGCTCGCCACCGGCGGCAACGTCAGGGATGTCGAGGAATGGCCGGGCCGCATCCGCAAGGTCACCGCCGACGACGTCAAGGCCGTTGCCGCGCGCTATCTCAATCTCGACCATTCGACGACCGGCTATCTCTTGCCGCAGACACAGGCAGGGAATTGATGTGATGACGAACCAGCACAGCGGCGCGTTCTTCCTTCTCCCCTTGTGGGAGAAGGTGAATTGGCGCGCAGCGCCAAGACGGTTGAGGGGTGCTGGCCGGAGCACCATCGGTGCCAAGCTGGAACACCCCTCATCCGACCGAGCGTCGCTCGGCCACCTTCTCCCACAAGGGGAGAAGGGAAGGTCGCGCATAGCCGTCCCTTTGGCCACCCTCTTCCTCTCGCTCCTCTTCCTCATCCTGCCGCCACTCACCGCCCGCGCGGCCATGAACATTCAGGAGGTGACGTCGTCGAAAGGCATCACCGCCTGGCTGGTGGAGGATTATTCCGTGCCCATCGTCGCCATCCGCTTCGTCTTCGACGGCGGCACGACGCAGGATCCCGCTGGGAAGGAAGGGCTTGCCAATCTGATGAGCGGCCTGTTCGACGAGGGCGCCGGCGATCTCGACAGCGAGGCCTTCCAGATAAAGCTGGACGATTTCGGCGCCGAGATGGGCTTCGATGCGGCACGTGACGGCACCTATGGCTCGATGCGCATGTTGGCCGAGCAGCGGGACGGCGCGTTCGACCTGTTGCGGCTGGCGGTCACCAAGCCGCGCTTCGACCAGGCGCCAATCGACCGCATCCGCGCCCAGGTGCTGTCCGGCATAATCGCCAACGAGCTTGACCCCGATACGGTCGCCCAGCGCAAATGGCTGGAAGCACTATACGGCAGCCATCCCTATGCGCGACCCGACGAGGGTACCAGGCAAAGCGTCGCCATGATCGCACGGGACGATCTCATCGCCTTTCACAAGAACTTCGCCCGCGACGGCCTGCATGTGGCGGTGGTCGGCGCCATCGATGCCGAGACGTTGAAGAAAAAGCTCGATATGGTCTTCGGCGACCTGCCGGAACACCAGGCGCTCAGCGCGGTCGCCGATGCCGATCCGAAACTCAACCAGCAGCTCGAGGTCATTTACGACCAGCCGCAGGCCTCGTTGCAACTGGCCTATCCCGGCGTGAAGCGGAGTGCGCCGGATTTCTTCGCCGCGGTGCTGATGAATGAGATCCTCGGCGGCGGCGCCTTCACCTCGCGCCTGTTCGACGAGGTGCGCGAAAAGCGCGGCCTGGCCTATAACATCAGTTCCGACCTCGTCGATCACCAGCACGCCAACGCGCTCGCCATCACCACGGCGACCCGCTCGGACCGGGCGGCCGAGACGCTGGCTGTCGTGCGCGAGGTGGTGAGGCGCATGGCTGAAGAGGGGCCGACCGAAGCGGAACTGGCGGCGACCAAGAAATACATGATCGGCGCCTATGCCATCAACAATCTGAATTCCTCCGGCGCCATCGCCGCGACGCTGGTCGAGTTGCAACTCGACAAGCTCGGCATCGACTACATGCAGCGACGCGCCGCCCTCATCGACGGAGTGACGATTGCTCAGGTGAAAGCGGCGGCGAAGAAACTGCTCTCCGCCGAGCCGGCCATCATGGTCGTCGGGCCGAAGCAGGGCGAGGCCGGGAAGGAATGAGCCCCACCTTCGGCATCGCCTTCGGCGGCGGCGGCGCCCGCGGCCTGGCGCATATCCATGTCATCGAGGCGCTGGATGAGCTTGGTATCAAGCCCGTCGCCATATCAGGCTCGTCGATCGGCGCCATCATGGGCGCCGGCATGGCCTCGGGCATGACCGGCAAGGAGATTCACGACTATATGCGCTCGATCCTCGGCCACCGCGCCGAGGTGGCGGCGCGCATGTGGCGGGCGCGGCCCGGCACCTTCGCAGAGATGATGCAGGGCGGGCTGCGTATCACCCAGTTCAACGTCGAGCGCATTCTCAGGGCGTTCATGCCCGACACCATTCCCGAAACCTTCGCCGGGCTGAGAATACCGCTGAAGGTGACGGCGACGGATTACTTCGGCCACAAGCTCGCCGTGTTCAGCGAAGGCGACCTGCATTCGGCACTTGCCGCCTCCGCAGCCATTCCCGCGGTGTTCCGCCCGGTGATGCGCGACGGCAGGCTGCTGATCGACGGCGGCATCTACAATCCAGTGCCGTTCGACCTGATCGAGCACGACGCCGACATCATCATAGCCGTCGACGTGGTCGGCGTGCCGACCGAGGCCCGGCGCAAATACCCGACCTCCGTCGACCTGATGTTCGGCGCCACGCAATTGATGATGCAGTCGATCATTGCCGCCAAGCTGAGGCAATGCCAGCCGGACATACTGGTCAGGCCGGCGGTATCGAAATACCGCGTCCTCGATTTCATGAAGATCGACGCCCTGATGGCCGAGACGGTGGCGATCAAGGACGAACTGAAGCGGGAGATCGAGAAGGCGGTGGAGGGGAGAACCAAGGTCGACGCGGGCAAACCTTCCGTGGCCTGACTATTCCGTCACGGCTTGAACCGTTCGCGGGTCGATCGAACGGTTCAGGATCAGCGCCCCGGACAGCACAAAGCCACCCGTTCAATTGATGACGAGCGCCGGATCTTAACGCCTCGGCCTGGAGGACTGCGGATGTTCGGGTCAATGATTGAGCGGATGTTCGGGTCGATGACGGATTTGCCGACCTGAGCGAGACTTCTCGCCAGAACGATGCCGTCGGCATGCACGCCGTTGAGGCAAGGACGCCGAGGCCATTGCTGGTCAGCGAATTCTGCGTCAGGCCGTTCCCGACGCTTTGCCGGCCGGGCATTTCGCCTTCGGAACCTATGTGTTCGACGCCCGCGCGAGAAGCCTCATCGACGCCGACGGCGTGGCCATTCCGCTGACGCCGATGGAACTCGATCTGGTGGCGGCCTTCGCCGCGCGGCCAGGCCAGGTCATCGGTCGCGACGAATTGCTCGATCTGGCGCCCCCAGGGGCGACGAGCCCTTCGACCGCAGCATCGACAGCCGCATCACCCGGCTGCGCCGCCGGCTGGAAAAGGACCCGGCCAAGCCGGAGCTGATCAAGACCATCCGCGGCCTTGGATACTTGTATCCAAGGCGGTGAATGAGGGCTCAGGGGCCAGGCTGCCCTGTGGGCGGAACGATCCGCATGACAAGGCGCATCAGATCGGCCTGGCGGGAGACGCCGGTCTTCTGGAAGATATTGTCGAGATGGGTCTTCGTGGTCGTGCTGGCGATGTGAAGGCTGGCGGCGGTCTCCGCCATTGTGTGCCCGGCGAGAAGGCTGGCGAGCACGCGGGTTTCGGCGAGCGTCAGCCCACAGGCCGTCGCCAGCATGTCGGCGGCGTCATGCTCGTCCGGTGCATTGCCGATGAACACAGCGGCCACCGCCGCGGGTTCCATGCCGGCGCGCAGGTCGCCGCCGGCCATCGGCAGCACGCGGGCGAAGACGGGCGGGCGGTCGGGTTCGGTGAGCCAGTCGGATTCGCTGAGGCGGACGGCAAGTCCGGTCTTGCCGATGCTTGCCTCATCCTGAGCCGCAATCATGATGGCGATGTGAAGCTCCTTGGAAGCCGACGGGATATTCGCCTGCAGAATGCCATGGGCATCGTGGATCGGCGCGCCGCTGCGCAGCATCTGCGTGGCCGAGCGGTTGGCGTGCAGGATGGCGCCGCGTTCATTCGTGAGGACCACGGCGCAGGTGAGCGCATCGAGCGCCTCGGCCATCCGGGCGCGCTCGATCGTGCTGATGTCGAGCATGTTGCTGATCATTACCGAACGGCGCACATGCGGCAGCAAAAGTCCGCCCAGCTTGATCTCGCGCTCGGTGATGATGCCTTGCCGCTCATGGCGGGCAACGGCGAAGCCGGCAAGGCGGGTGGGGGTGTGGATCAGGAAAAACGACATGACGTCGATCAGGCCCTGCGGCTTCAGGCACTCCTGAAAGTATCGGGAGGCCTCCAGATAGCTTTGAGGGACATGGCGCGAGACCACATGCGGCATTTCGAGCGAAGGCCATGTCGAGAGATCCTCGATCAGCCGGGCATGGATCTCGGGGATATATTTCGCCTGTTGCTCCAGCCAGTATGGCTCTATTCCAACGGTCCTGTAGATCAGCAGCCGGTCGTGGCTGAGGTCGTCAAGGTGCAGGACCGCGGTCTGGGCGTTGAGCGCATCCCTGATCCCGGCAAGCGCGTCCTCCCATCGCTCGGGATCGAGCGCGCAATCGTAGATCGAGCCGATCAGCTTCGACAGCTCATGATGCGACAATGCCTTGGCCATCGACGGCCTCCCGCATGTCGACAGCGCGTCCGATGCGGACACCGCGCTCTCACAAGTGCTCTCGCTTTTCCAAATTTTAGCGATCGCTTAAATTCGATTATCTCCCCCAAACAGGGGATGTGCAAGCAGCCGGGCGGTGAAATGCTCGCGCCCAGAAGAAAAGGTCACACCAATCGTGACGACCGGTGGGGTTCGCGCCATTCCCGGCTCGTAGGCCTTCGCCGATGTAATGCAGCCGGGGGGCCCATCATGAATTTTCCTTTGTGCGCGTCGGCTGTCACAGCGCGCGGCTGTCTATTGGTGAAACCATAAACCGGGCTCGACCCGGACAATTCGAGGGAGCAGCATCATGTACAGGTACATTGCTCTTGCCGCACTTTGCATGGCCACAATCCCCGCGCATGCCGGCGAGCTTGGCGCCATGAAGGCGGAAAGTATCGATCTCGGCGGCTTCCTTGGCGTCGTCTATTACATGCCCGAGGAGAACGGTTATCGGGTGGTCACCACAATCGCGCAGGGCGAGGCCGGCTTGCCCGTGCGTTTCGTGGCGACACTGACCGAGAACCAGATGGTCGCGGTCTCCGTGCCGGGCAAGCTGGGAGAGTCGGACCAGATCATCGAGATATCGCGTGTCGGCGGCAAGCTCGTCGTCAGCCCGCAGCCATTGGACGGGATCGTGGTTGCTTCTCCAACGGCCGCCATCGAGTGATGACCGCCGCCGAGTGATCCAAGGTCGAGTGATCCAAGGTCGAGTGTTTCAGGGGCATGCGCGTTGCGGCGACGTTGGATGAGCCTGCAATATGGGAGACAGACGATGTCTCCATGGCTCGTCCCGTCTGTCGTCGTCTTGACCGTCGCCGCCGGGCTCAGTGCGTCTTCCCAGGACGACGTGGCCACCGGCAGGTTCTACGAAGTTGTCGGCGGCAAGGTCGATGCGCGAACCTACAACGGCTTCCGTCGCTACCATGGCAGCTGCAACCACTGCCACGGCCCCGACGGCATGGGCTCGACGTTCGCCTCGGCCGTTGTCGACCGGCTGCCCGGCATCGAGGTCTTCCGCAGCAACGTTCGCGACGGCGTGCGCAGCGGCGCTTCTGTCATGCAGGGCTTCGCCGACGACCCCAATGTCGCGCCTTACATCGACGACATCTACGCCTACCTGCAGGCCCGCGCCGACGGCGCGCTTGGCCGAGGGCGGCCGGGGAGGTTGGAACCTTAGTACTGCTGGCTGATCGCCTGACCGAAACCGACGTCGTCGACGTGGTCGGCGCTTTCCCTATGGAAGCAACCGATGTAAAAGGGTAAGTTAGCAATTTCTTAAGTATGAATTGGAGCCAGTATGTAAGGGGGGTTCGGTCATGAACTTCAAGGATCTGATCAGGCGTGCCGAGACTGTGGACAGAGAATTTAAGGAGCTCGAAACCGATTTGGCGGATGCATTCGAAGAGTGCCTCAGCCTCGACGACCAGTCGCCTCCAGAGGAGGGCAGTGACCCGGATGAGAATTTCGCGGCAAATAATGATGGCTCGCAGCCTGGGGACGGCGCAGACTCTGCCGAGACCGCACGGCGGCTGACTTCGCATACGCAGACCAGGCTGGCTGCGTTAGCTGCCGTTGAGGGGCTCTTTTACGATGCGCGGGACCATCTGGAGGAGATCAACGCGAAACTGTCGGAGATTGCGACCTCGCACCATCTGACACGCGATTTCCTGAACATCCTTTATGCCGATGTTCTTCGTGCCAACGAACTGGAATTGGCGAATGCCGGCCTTGCCGCACACCAAGGAGTGCTGTCGGAACAGCTCCACGACGCGGTCAGAAAGCAGCGCGAACGCGAAGGCGCCGTCGAAGTCTTGCAGCAGCGCGAGACTAGCCTGGTCCAGGACAGGGAGGCACTTCGCAGCGCGCTGGCCGCGGTAAGGCTGGAACTCGCGGAGGCAGCCAATGCGAGCGCTAAACGGGAAGCGGAACTCGGCGAGGTCGTCAAGACGCTCGCGGCCAAAATGGTCGAGGCCAAGACACGCTCGCGCGAGAACAAGATGCTGCGCGAAAAGCATGTCGGCCTGTCGATTGATCTCGACAAGGCGCTTAGGCGGGAAACCGAGGCGCGGCACAGGCTCGACGAGCTCTCGACGATTCATGCCAGCGAAGCGGCGCGGCTTTCGGAACTGCTGACTGCGCTTGGCAAGAGCGAGAAGGAGGAAATGCGGCTCCAGAGATCGCTCGAGGTTGCGCAGACGAAGCTGTCGGAAATGACCGAGGCGGCTCGTATCGTGGAAGGCGACCGGGAAGCCGAGCTTGCACGCAGTCACGCAGAGATGAGCGGCTTGCGTTCTGAAATTCAGAACCTCCAATCGCGACTGGAGCTTGCCTCGAACCAGAACAGCGAAGCCTCCGCCGAGATCACCGGGCTCAGGGCTCAATGGAGCGACGCCGTGGCCGAAAAGCAGGTTGCGGATGAAAGATTGACTGCTCTCGTGAAGGAGAGCGAAAACGACAAGACGAACCTTTCGACGGTGAACGCGAATTTTTCGCAGCTTTCCCTGCAGCAGGCGTCCGAACAGATGCAGCTCGATGTCCAGAGGCAGGAATGCGAGGACCTGCGCGCCGAAGTCGCGTCGCTCAATGCCCGGATCAAGGAACTGTTGCCCTATGAGCGCCTTCACAGGGTCACCAACGCCAAGCCGCGCGAAGGCGTCGTGGTCGAAATCAACGGCGTGGTGGCGGAGGCGGCGCGCGCCACCAGGCGGCGCGGGCGTCGGAATCTGCGCGCCACGTCATAGCAAAGGCGCAACGGACTGCACGTCGCCTTCTGTGATCCGGCTGGTGGCGTCGAAATACCGGGGTGCTCGATTTCAGGAAGATCGAGGCGCGCGAGACGGGGAGATCAAGGAAGAGCTGAAGTGGCAGGTGGAGAGGGTGATGAAGGCGCGGATGGCGCTGCCGTCAAGCGGAGGCGGGGGAAGGGGGGCGGATGAAGCGCGAAGGCCTTCGGCTCGACGCCCTCCGCATTGCTCCAGTTGAACCGCTGCGAAGCGATCCAAGCATCGAAGCGGTTGCCGAATTGCGTGGCCGAAATCAGCGCGAGCGGCACCTGCTCGCCGGGCGGGTGCAGCGGCTTGTCCTAGGTCGACGGCGCCGGGGTAGCTCAGCAGCCTGACGCGGTCGACAAGCCCATGGCGCAACAATTCCTGCGCGACGCTCAGGCCGCCATGCACATAGATGTCGCTACCGCCGCTGCCCTGCTTCAATTTCCTGACCGCTTCCGGCAATGCGCCCTTCAGCAGCTCGGCCGGTTTCCGGTCGAGCACCCTCAAGCTCGTCGACGCGACATATTTCGGCAGCGCGTTTGAACCGCTCGGCGAAGTCTCCGGTTTCCCTGGGCCAGGAGCCGGCAAAAATCTTATAGGTCGTGCGTCCCCCAAGGCACCGGAGGTGCAGAAAACGCTATCAGATGGCCGCCAGAGTGGCGTTTCCAAACGGTCTCTAAGCATCGATCGCGTCAATATCCATGCTCGGCCCGGACCCGCAGCATCGACGGCCGCATCACCCGGCTGCGCCGCCGGCTCGTATCCGAGGCGTTGACTCTATCCCTGGTGTTGCGAGCAGGTCGGTTTTGACGCCGCATTGCTCCGGTGTTTTAGCGGCCGCCGGGCGGCTGAGCCGCTTCGAGGGTGGACCGGCGCCGAGCGGTGTGCTGTAGAGCGATGGGTCCGCCTCATTCAGGGGAGGGCAAGCAACAAGGGTGGCGTTTGCGACGATCGATACAGCATCCCGTTCGACTGGTGCCATTGGCTTTCCTGTTTGTCATCCTTGCGGGCACGGCATTGCTGATGCTGCCGATCTCGCGTGCGGGCCCGGGAGGCGCTCCGCTGCTGACGGCCCTGTTCACGGCCGCCTCGGCCGTCTGCGTGACCGGGCTGATCGTTCAGGACACACCCACCTACTGGTCCGGATTCGGCCAGGGTATCATTCTTGCGCTTTTCCAGATCGGCGGCTTCGGCATCATGACCGGCGCGACGCTGCTCGGGCTCCTGGTGACCCGGAAGCTGAAACTCAGGCGCCGCCTGGTCGCTCAAGCCGAGACAAAGAGCCTTATGCTCGGCGACGTCGCGGCAGTCCTGCGGCTCATCCTGCTGGTCACGGTGACCATCGAGATGCTGACCACCGCCGTGCTTGCCTGGCGCTTGCGCTACGCTTACGACCACGGGTGGAGCGACGCCCTCTGGCATGGCTTTTTCCAGGCGGTTTCCGCCTTCAACAATGCCGGCTTCTCGACCTATTCCGACAGCCTCTCCGGCTTCGCGCTCGACCCGATCGTGCTCATTCCAATCATGGCCGCCGTCGTGATCGGCGGTTTGGGATTTCCCGTGATTTTTGAACTCCGATATGGGATGCGGCACCCCGCACGTTGGTCGATTCACACCAAGATCACGCTTTTCGGGACCGCTTTCTTGCTGGTTGCCGGTCTCGTCGGGACGGCTGCCTACGAATGGACCAATCCGGCGACGCTCGGCCTCTTCGAATGGCCCGGAAAGCTGCTGAACGCCGGCGCGCACTCGGTGATGGCGCGAACCGCGGGCTTCAACAGCGTCGATATCGCGGGCATGCGGATCGAGACGCTGGCGGTCACCTACGCCCTGATGCTGATCGGGGGCGGCAGTGCCAGCACGGCGGGCGGGATCAAGGTCACCACCTTCTTCCTGCTGGGCTTTGTCGTCTGGGCCGAGATCCGCGGCCATACGGATTCGACTGCATTCCGTCGCCGCATCGGCTCGCCTGTCCAGCGCCAGGCGCTGACGATCGTCCTGCTGGCGGTAGGGGCGGTCGGCGGGGGAGTACTTATCCTGCTCAGCGTGACGAGCTTCGCGCTTCAGGACGTGCTGTTCGAGGTGATATCGGCGTTTGGAACTGTCGGCCTTTCCACCGGGATCACCGCGGATCTGCCCCCCGCCGGGCAATTGGTCATCATTGTGCTGATGTTCCTCGGACGTGTCGGCACGATCACCATCGCCAGCGCGCTCGCGCTGCGAGAACGCAATGAACCCTTCCGCTATCCAGAGGAGCGCCCAATCGTTGGCTAAAAGCAGCACATCCCACGGTGACGGCGTCGTCGTCATCGGCCTCGGCCGCTTCGGCGGCGCCGTTGCCCAGTCCCTCGTCAGTCTCGGTCACGATGTTCTGGCCATCGACGAGAGCGCTGAACTCGTCCAGAGCTGGGCAAGCCAGCTCACCCATGTGGTGGAAGCCGACAGCTCCAATGCCGACGTCCTGCGGCGTCTCGGCGTGCAGGATTTCCACCATGTCGTGGTCGGGATCGGAACGGACATCGAAGCCAGCGTGCTGACCGTTCTGGCGCTCGCCGAACTCGGTGTGCCCGACATCTGGGCGAAGGCCGTGAACACGAACCACGGTCGTATCCTGGAGCGGACGGGCGCACACCATGTCGTCTATCCGGAGGCCGCCATGGGCGAGCGTGTGGCGCATCTCGTAACGGGCAAGATGATCGACTTCATCGAATTCGACGATGGCTTCGCCATCGTGAAGACGAGGACGCCGCGAGAGGCTGTCGGCAAGACGCTGGCGGAGTCCGGCGTAAGGACCAAATACGGCGTCACCGTCGTCGGCGTGAAACGGCCGCGGACCGACTTCACCTACGCCACCCCGGAAACCGTCATACAGCACGGCGACCTGCTGATCGTATCCGGTCCGACAAAGCTGGTGGAAAAGTTTGCCGCCATCGCCTGACGGAATCCTGGTGGCTGTCGGAGGAGAATGGCGGCGCCGCCAGCGCCCGGCAGCGGCTCAGGGACCAGGCTGCCCCGCGGGCGGAACGATCCGCATGACAAGGCGCGTCAGATCGGCCTGGCGGGAGACGCCGGTCTTCTGGAAGATATTGTCGAGATGGGTCTTCGTGGTCGTGCTGGCGATGTGAAGGCTGGCGGCGGTCTCGGCCAGGGTGTGCCCGGCGAGAAGGCTGGCGAGCACGCGGGTTTCGGCCAGCGTCAGCCCGAAGGCTGTCGCCAGCATGTCGGCGGCGTCATGCTCGTCCGGTGCATTGCCGATGAACACCGCAGCGACCGCCGCGGGTTCCATGCCGGCGCAGGTCGCCGCCGGCCATCGGCAGCACGCGGGCGAAGACGGGCGGGCGGTCGGGTTCGGTGAGCCAGTCGGATTCGCTGAGGCGGACGGCAAGTCCGGTCTTGCCGATGCTTGCCTCATCCTGAGCCGCAATCATGATGGCGATGTGAAGCTCCTTGGAAGCCGACGGGATATTCGCCTGCAGAATGCCATGGGCATCGTGGATCGGCGCGCCGCTGCGCAGCATCTGCGTGGCCGAGCGGTTGGCGTGCAGGATGGCGCCGCGTTCATTCGTGAGGACCACGGCGCAGGTGAGCGCATCGAGGGCCTCGGCCATCCGGGCGCGCTCGATCGTGCTGATGTCGAGCATGTTGCTGATCATTACCGAACGGCGCACATGCGGCAGCAAAAGTCCGCCCAGCTTGATCTCGCGCTCGGTGATGATGCCTTGCCGCTCATGGCGGGCAACGGCGAAGCCGGCAAGGCGGGTGGGGGTGTGGATCAGGAAAAACGACATGACGTCGATCAGGCCCTGCGGCTTCAGGCACTCCTGAAAGTATCGGGAGGCCTCCAGATAGCTTTGAGGGACATGGCGCGAGACCACATGCGGCATTTCGAGCGAAGGCCATGTCGAGAGATCCTCGATCAGCCGGGCGTGGATCTCGGGGATATGTTTGGCCTGTTGCTCCAGCCAGTATGGCTCGGTGTCGTCTATTACACGCCGCAGGAGGACGGCTATCGATAGCGCAGGGCGAGGCTGGCTTGCCGGTGCGACATCTACGCCTACCTGCAGGCCCGCGCCGACGGCGCGCTTGGCCGAGGGCGGCCCGGGAGGCTTGAACCTTAGAACCGCGGGCTGCCAGCCTCACCAAAGGACGGTGAGACGGTCGTCCCTCCTGTGCGCCACATGGGTGCCGAAAGGCGAGCTCTTGCGCTCAAGCAAGGCCGCCAGCCAGGCGGCATCCTCGGACGAGGCGCGGTTTAGCCGGAACTTGGCGAGCCGGAACGGCACCAGCTCGAGCGAGACAAGCCTGCCCTCCGGGATAGCGAGCCGCGGCAGGTACATCAGCGCAAGCTCACCGCGATAGGCTTCGTACCCCCTGATTCCCTCATAGTCGGAGAGGAAGTCGCCGCATCCATAGAGGATCAGCCGACCGTTATGAATTTCGATCGGCTTGGGATGGTGGGAGGAGTGCCCGTGCACGACGTCGAAACCCGCGCCATCGATGAGGGCATGGGCAAGCGCGCGTTCTTTCGCCGGGACGTCGTAGCCCCAGTTGCCGCCCCAGTGGATCGAGGCCACCGCGAGGTCGCCAGGCTGTTTCATCGCCGCCACGGATCGGGCGATCTGCTCGAGCGACCGGGCCGAGACATCCGCGAGCAGGTTCACCCCTGGCTTGTAGGCCCCGGCTGCCCATGAAGCCGGAACGCCGCTCGTCTCGAGCGCGAAGCCGAAGACGAACACGCGGCCTCCGCCGGCCAGTTCGACAGCGGCCGGCGCGGCCGCCTCATCCGCATCAAGCCCGGCCCCGGCATGGGCGAGGCCGGCATGCCGGAGCGTATCGAGGGTTTCGACGAGGCCAGGCTCATCCCAGTCGAGCACATGGTTGTTGGCGAGTACGCAGCAGCTTGGCCGCGCCGCCGCCAGGCAGCCGATGTTGGCCGGGTTCATCTTGTAATTGATGCCCTTGGGCGCCAGGGAACGGCTGGTGGTGATGCTGGTCTCGAGATTGATGATCCGCGCATCGGGTGCTTCACGGTCCAGCTCGGCGAGCGCATCGCCCCAGACATACGTATCGTCGACGTTTCGCGGGATCGGGCCATTGATGCGCTCGGCAAGCTCGACATAGGTCGTCGCCAATTTGACATTGCGCTCGTACAGGTGCGGTTCGCCCGGATTGGCGAGGATCTGGTCGATGCCGCGCCCGAGCATGACGTCGCCGCACAGGAACAGCTTCGCGCTGCTTCGGACGAGCCCGGCGGCATTGTTCGCGATCCGCGGCATCGGATCTCCTCCTCGCCAACCTCCAGCGAGGCTGAGGGTTCCAGCCCCAATTTGCGCTCGCCCGGATCGGCCGGCGGCGAAACTGGTTGCGCAAGGGGCAGGTTCGCATATTCTGCTTGTGGGAGAAGCGTTTACAATCATGGGAGGAATAAAAATGTCGGACAAGAAAATCTCGCGTCGCGGGTTCCTGGAAAAGTCCACCGCCATTACCGCCGGTGCTGCTGCGGCGACGACGCTCGCGACCCCGGCCGTGCTGGCGCAGGCGCCGGTCACCATCAAGATGCAGACCTCCTGGCCTGCTTCGGACATCTGGATGGATTTCGCGCGGCTATACATAGAGCGCGTCGAAAGGATGTCGGGCGGCCGGCTGAAGTTCGAGCTCCTGCCCGCGGGTGCGGTCGTGGGCGCGTTCCAGGTGCTGGATGGCGTCAATGACGGCGTCATCGACGCCGCGCATACCGTCCCCGTCTACTGGTACGGCAAGCACAAGGCTGCGTCGCTTTTCGGAACCGGCCCTGTGTTTGGCGGCAGCGCCACCACCATGCTCGCCTGGTTCCACCAGGGCGGTGGCAAGGATTTCTATCGCGAGCTGACGCAGGACATCATGGGCCTCAACGTCGTCGGCTTCTATGGCTTCCCGATGCCGGCGCAGCCGTTCGGCTGGTTCAAGAAACCTGTCACGACCGTCGCTGAACTGCAGGGATTCAAGTACCGGACGGTGGGCCTTGCCGCCGATCTCATGCAGAACCTTGGCCTCAGCGTGGCGCAGCTGCCCGGCGGTGAAATCGTGCCGGCCATGGAGCGCGGGGTTATCGACGCCTTCGAATTCAACAATCCGTCATCCGACCTTCGCTTCGGTTCGCAGGACGTCGCCAAGAACTATATCTTGTCGTCCTACCATCAGGCGAGCGAGTCGTTCGAATTCCTGTTCAACAAGGACGTGTTCGACGACCTCGACGACGATTTGAAGGCCATTCTCGAATATGGCGTGGAGGCGGCCAGCACCGCGACCACCGCGCTCGCCCTCGACAACTATTCGGCCGACCTGCAGAAACTGCAGACCGAGCACGGCGTCACCGTGCACCGCACCTCCAAGGAGATTCTCGACGCAGAACTCAAGGCTTGGGACAAGATCATCCCGACGCTGGAGGCGGATGAGTTCATGAAGCGGGTGCTCGACAGCCAGCGCCAATGGGTCGAACGCGTGGTCTACTACGAGCTTATGAATTCAGCCGACCTGACACTGGCATACGAACATTATTTCCCAGGCAAGCTGAAGCTCTAATTCGCACCCTCCGCTTCGACAAATCCGGCGGTCTTCCGGACCGCCGGATTCTTATCTGACGGAACCCAGCACATGCTCCGTTACATTGCATTTGCCGATGAACTTTCGGCATGGTTTGGAAAGGTGTTCGCCTGGAGCGTCGTCATCATGACGCTCGGCGTGAGCTATGAAGTTGTTGTGCGATACCTGTTCAGCGCGCCGACCGCGTGGGCATTCGACCTCAGCTACATGCTCTACGGCACCATGTTCATGATGGCCGGCGCCTACACCCTGTCGCGAGACGGGCACGTGCGCGGCGATTTCGTCTACCGTCTGTGGCGGCCGCGCACGCAAGCGGCGGTCGAACTTGTCCTCTACTTCATCTTCTTCTTTCCAGGCGTGACGGCGCTGGTTCTGGCCGGATGGAAGTATGCCGCGCGCAGCTTCCGCTATCTCGAGGTAAGCTCGAACAGTCCGGCCGGGATTCCGATCTTCCAGTTCAAGGCTGTCATCGTGGCGGCAGGCATCCTGCTCTTCGTGCAGGGGATTGCTCAGGTGTTCCGCTGCGTCGTCTGTCTGCGAACCGGAACATGGCCGCGCGCGGCTGAAGACGTGGAAGAGACCGAGAAGGTGCTGATGGAAGCCAAGACGCTCGATGTTCTGCATCACGGCTCGGAAGCCGTCGACCTCCCATTCCTCCACCCCGACGATAAACCCGACCGCGACGGAGAAGACAGATGAGCGATCCTCAGGTCGCCGTCGCGATGCTGCTCATTCTGCTTCTGGCGATCTTCCTTGGCTTCCCGGTTGCGTTCACTTTGATGGCGCTCGGGGTCGGCTTTGGCTACTACGCCTATTTCGATCCGGGGCGGATGTGGCGCGCCTACGAACGGGCGGTTGCGGATGGTGCCGACGCCTGGACGCTCACGGAGCATTGGATCGGCGGCTTCTTCAACAACCGCATTTTCGATCTGTTCGTCAATCAGACCTATTCGGTGATCTCGAACGACGTGCTGACCGCTATCCCGCTGTTCCTGTTCATGGGCTACATCGTCGAGCGGGCCAATATCATCGAGCGCCTTTTCGGCACCCTCTTTATCGCCACCCGGCGCGTTCCCGGCTCCATGGCGGTCGCCGCCCTCGTCACCTGCACCCTTTTCGCAACGGCCACCGGCATTGTCGGCGCGGTCGTGACACTCATGGGCCTGCTGGCGTTTCCCGCCATGCTGAAGGCGCGCTACGACGTCAGGTATGCCTCGGGAGTGATCTGCGCGGGCGGAACCCTCGGCATCCTCATTCCGCCGTCCATTCTGCTCATCGTCTATGGCGCGACGGCGGGTGTGTCGGTGGTCCGCATGTATGCCGCGGCCCTGCTTCCAGGCCTGCTGCTTGCCGGCCTCTATCTGGTCTATGTGGTGGCCAAGGCGGTGCTGCAGCCGCAGATGGCGCCGAGGCCGACCCGAGACGAGGTAGGGCACTATTCGGCCCTGCAGATCAGCTGGATGCTGCTGACGTCCTTCGTCCCTCTGGCGGCCCTGATCCTCGCGGTGCTCGGCGCTATTCTCTTCGGCCTCGCCACGCCTTCGGAGGCTGCCGCCATCGGCGCGCTCGGCGGCGTCGTGCTGGCCGCCGCCTACCGCGCCCTGACGTGGCAACGCCTGAAGGAGTCCGTCTATTTGACGGCGCGCACGACCGCGATGGTGTGCTGGCTGTTCGTCGGCTCCGCGACCTTCGCCTCGGTCTTTGCCTATCTGGGAGGCCAGCAGCTGATCAGCGATTTCGTCACCGGCCTCGACATGTCGCCGCTGATGTTCCTGATCGTCGCCCAGCTCATCATCTTCATCCTCGGCTGGCCGCTGGAATGGACGGAGATCATCGTGATCTTCATACCGATCTTTCTGCCGCTGTTGGCGCATTTCGAGATCGATCCGCTGTTTTTCGGCGTGCTCGTCGCTGTCAACCTTCAGACGGCCTTTCTGTCGCCGCCCATGGCGATGTCGGCCTACTACCTCAAGGGCATTTCGCCGCCGCATGTTCAGCTTTCGGATATTTTCCGCGGAATGATGCCCTATATGCTGATCGTCATCCTGTGCATGATCATCATCTACATCTTCCCGCAGATCGTGTACGGGCTGCCCAACCTGATCTACGGGGGCTGAGGATGCCGCGTGGAGGACAATAGATGACCCTGAGCCGCTTCCTGGCCGTCCTGGCGTTCGTTGCCTTCCTGGCGTTTTTCGGCGTCGTGATCCGGTTCGTCCCGCATCCCGATCTAGGCGTAGCGATCGGCATCGGCGTCCTCCTTGCGGGCTACGATCTCTGGAGCCAGCTGAGGTCTCGCGCGCGGTAATCGCCGGGCGGTCGCGGGCAAGCTGCGCAGCGTCGATCAACCCGGCGTGACAACGCCAGAGTCTTGGGAGCGAACGATCGCCCTCGTCGAAGATTTCGCTAATCGCCAACGCTGCAGGACGAGCGCCAAGACCCGAGCTGCCAATCTCCCCCCTTGAGGGCAGGGCAATCGCATTTGGATTCTTGTGAAGATGGACCCCCACCCTAACCCTCCCCACAAGGGGGAGGGAACGCTGCCGCGCGCCTCGCAAGAGCAGGCGTGGGAAGGGTATTAGCTGAGGCCAGCGTTGAAGACGCAGCCGAAGGCGTTGTGTTCATCGCTACAACTGCATCCTGGCATTTTGCGATGCTGTTGGCTGCTGCTTTTCGCCGTCTTCCATGCCTTGGCGGGCTAATGTCCTTGAGCTAATGTTCGTTGGAGGGAGGTCACGACATGCAGGCAATGCCGATTGCTCATCATGGGGAGCAGCCTGCCGTCGGGTCCTCTATGTCAGGCTATCCGGCCGCCGTCCTATGCTGGCTTCTTTCGGCTGGTGTGTATATCGCGGCCAAATGGGTGGCGCCTGAAATGCCTCCCTGGGGCCTCTGCTTCTGGCGGCTGACCCTGGCCTGCGCCATCCTGCTGCCGATAGTGCACCGTCATCACGGCGCGATGATAGGGCTTGTACGATCTCGAGCCGTGGAGGTTCTCGCCGTAGGGGCGATCGGCCTCACGCTGTGCCAAGGCATGATCTACCATGGCCTCAATGACACCGATGCAACCACGGCCGGCATCATCATGGCGCTATCTCCTGTCATGACGATGGTGCTTGCTCGTTTCGTGCTTGGCGAGCCGCTCGGGCTTTGGAAGTCGCTTGGCGCGCTGGTCGCCCTGGCCGGAATGATGGTAATCGTCGCGCACGGGAACCTGACAACGCTCCTTCAACTCCGGTTCAATCCTGGCGAGTTATGGATTGTAGGTAGCGCGTTCAGTTGGGGCCTATACACCGTGCTTTTGCGCCGTGCGAAATTCGGCATCGAACTCTTGCCGATGGTCGTGCTCCTGCTCGGAGCCGGTGCGCTGGTCGCCTTGCCTTTCCACGTGTGGGAATTGTTTAACGGCGAACGCTCCGCCTTGCATGTCAATGGCATGCTCGCACTCGCCTATGTGGCAGGTCCGGGCGGTGCCTTGATGTACTATCTCTACAACCGAAGCGTCGAAACACTTGGCGCGAGCAGGGCGAGCATGCTGCTCTATTTGCAGACAATGTTCGTCGCCTTGCTCGCCTATTTGTTGCTCGGAGAGGGCTTGCACGACTACGATCTGGTTGGCGCTGCCTTTATCGTAGCCGGGATAGTGCTCGCCACTGTGCTCAAACCCAGGCCGAGTCCCGCACCCGTCGTGTAGAAATCCACCGGGTGGCGGGGCGGCGCGACATCGATCGCCGGCAAGTTGGGCGCTGTCGCATCGAAGCGTCTCACGGCTTCACGTGCAAAGGCGCATATTCCAGCGCCACCACGCCATTGCTGAACGGCGCGGCCGAGACCAGTTCCAGCGGCAGTTGCTGGCAGGAACGCTATGCCAGCTCAGGGATACTTCGTCGTGGCCTGGGGGGGCGGATCGCCCTCGAGTTCCTTCGGCAGCGGCAGACTCGAGCACCGCAAATGGATCTCGCGGGCGAACATCTTTCGCTGCTTTTGCTCGTGCTCCTTGATGGCCGCCGCGAGCCCCAATCCGTAGGGGCCAAGGAAGATGCCTGTCCCCCAACCTGGATGCTTTTTTTCGCGGGCATCATAGTCCGAAGCCTCGACACGGGCTTGCTGACATTCCGGCGATAGCCATTTCGGGTCCTGCGTCGAAAGCGACGCTCCATACTTGACCGGAGAGCTTACACATCCAGTTGCTGCCAAGGCCAGCGCGGCAAACACGGCAAGTCTCATCCCGGTTCCTTCTCCAGAGCATTTTCGAGCCTCCTTGCCGCAACCGCAGGGAGACAGCGGCGATGAGACGGGGGAACACAATTCTCGTTACCGTTGGTTTAACGAGGGGATGTGAGTGCCTGCCTCGGCGCCACTATCGGCAAGCTCGTCCGGCCTGGACTAAGCTCCCAAGATCGGATTTTGGTGTTACATCTGAGGCAGATATTCCCAAAGAACGCATTACAGGAAGATCATGGGATTCGGGGTCTTTATTCACCGCTCTGATTCGATTTACAACGACCGCCCTGCCGAGCAATATCAGTTTCCTCGCCCGTATCTGCGCCGCGTCCAAGCATGCGTCGGCGGCTGGATCATTTACTACGAACCCAGCAAGGTAAACGACACTCGTGGCTATTACGCCGTAGCCAAGGTCCAACAGGTCATTCCCGATCCTGCAACACCTGATATGTACCTCGCTCTGATTGAGCCCGGAACCTACCTCGATTTCGTCAATCCTGTTGCATTTAACGGAACCGATGGTCTCGTTGAGCGGGGCCTGCTCAATGACAAGGGACGGATTTCTGGTCGCGCTCAATCGGCCGTCCGCCCAATCAGTCCTGCCGATTTCAACCGCATTATCGACCTGGGTCTGGACACGAACGAGTTGCTGCTGCCGCGCGTTGACGAGGTCGACACGTCTATCGGTTTTCAGGATGAGCAGGCGCCATTCGAATTCGAGCAGAGCCGTGATCGCGTAAACTACATCGGATCGCGAATTGTACGGGACCGCATTTTCCGCCGCATCGTCTTGCGCGCCTATGATGAGCGGTGCGCGATCACGGGACTAAAGTTGATAAATGGCGGCGGCCGAGCAGAGGTTTCCGCCGCCCACATTCGACCAGTCGAAAAGAACGGACCCGATATCATCAACAATGGGATCGCACTGTCCGGCACCGCGCACTGGATGTTCGATCGCGGGTTGATCAGCCTATCCGATGACCTGGAAATCCTGATCTCGCGACAGGTCAATGACCTCGACAGCGTGCAGGCATTCATCAACAAGACTCGCCGCGCGCTTCCGCCAGGCCGGCAGTTTGAACGCCCGCATCCTCGGTTTTTGCAGTGGCACCGTGAGCACTGCTTTAAGCAGTGAGACGCGCCCAGGCTGTGTCTCTGATGCTAACCGGCACGGCGTGCCTTGCCAGGACGTCGCGTAACTGTCGCAGATTGTTCCGCTATCTTCTCACGGTCGCCGAGAGGAAGCTCCTCTTGTTTTTGCTTCTTGCCTGGAATTGGCAACAGCAGTTGCGGTTGCGCTCTTAATTCCTCAGGTGTCTTGCGTCGCGTCTTTTTCACCGGTCGTGCAGATGCAGACACGGTACCGGCTGCGGTGCGAGCAAGATTGAGTTCGAGCAGTCTCGCCAAGGCGTCTTCTTCCGAAATTTCCGCTGGCCAGCCATAGGCGGCGGCAACAGCTGCGTCGAGTTCGCAGTGCACATCAACAAGCCATTGCGGGCGCTGATTGTAGAGGTTGGTCAGAGTCCGCTCACGAAGGATAGAAGCCGCGACTGCGTCTTTGGGTAAAATGCGTTCCGGATAGCCGGCTCCGACTTCAGGCTCAATACGAATGAGATCGGCCGGATTGAGCCACCGATTGCGGAGATCATCGAGCTGCCTAGCGGCTTGAGCGATAGCCATAGCACGGGGATCATTTTCACTGCGTCTAGCGGGAATGTTCGGTGTCAGGCCATCTGGAAATGGAAAAGTTTCGAAGGTGGTTGTGGGTGTATAGCGCGGATCATTGCCCACCCCGAGCCATGTTCCCAGTCGCAAGGACCACGCTTCGTGAAACCGGGAATGGAGAATTCCGAAGATCGTCTCATCGTCGCGCGCAATTGCGATTGTCGCGCTATCCGCGAGAACTGTGCCATCCATCCAAGCGAATATTCGGTACTTGGCGACACGTGGCGTCAAGATGTAGCGCCTTAGCGATGAGACTTTTGCCAACATCGCAGGTCGGGGCTCGACGTGGCGCCACCAGCGTTCGCGATAAGCGTCTCGCCTATTTTGAGCCCTTTCTGGAAATACATGCTCTTTCACGTATTGGAATGGGGCTTCGTATAGAGAGGCTCCCTGTTCCGAAAGTTCCGAACCAAAATCGACAATCCACATATCGCGTGAACGGCGCGTCACATCCATTCCATTGCGCCATGGGCGCAACACATCTGAATTCGGCTTACCATTGGGATTCAGAGGAAGCTGCAACCACTCCCGCGCAAGCGTTCCTGGGATATCAAAGGCGCCACCCTTGGTATCTCCCATAAATGCAACGTTATAATTTTCTGCGAGTCGGCGGACACGGGTGAGGTTCGTTACTCCGGCAGTAAGATCCGGATTGATCTCCGCAACATCGTTGCCATCGAGTCGTAAGGTATCCTCGCCTTCACCGAAGCATATGAGCGACACACGAACGGCCGCACCATCGATAATCCACGGCTCATCGCTCCAGGCTTCAAAAATACGGCTCTCAGATGCGATCTGATCAAGAACTTTTCGGTTGGCGCCTCCACGGATCGAATTGGTAGCGACAAGACCGACGCGTCGTGAATGACCGAATTTGAGGGCAGCACGCGCTTTTTCAAACCAATAGCAGACGAGATCGGCCTCTCGCGAAACGCGGTCATTATAAACATCGAACAGACGATCCACGGTTTCGTCGCCCAAGCCGTGGCGCATTAACCGTATGCCGAGGAATGGAGGGTTGCCGACGATGAACTCCGCACCGGGCCAATCAGTCTCGATAAACTTCGTGCTGGCTGCCGTAATCTCTAGACCGTCATTCCCTCTTGTCTCGCCGTTGACTGAGGGCGGCATTGCCGTGACGAGTGCGTCGCCCCTTTCAATTGCTTTGAGTTTACGCAGGATGGGAATCGATTTCGAACGGATGCCGTTTCGCAATTGCCACTGGATGTCGCCTATCCAAATCGTGGTTCGGGCAAGCTCGGCCGCCGTCGTGTTGATCTCTATTCCGCGAAGGATTTCCGGGCCGACGAGTGGCAGTTGCGGACTAAGGCCAAGTATTTCGCATTCGAGGTTGGCCCTGTTTTCGATGTCTTTAACGCCCTGCAGGGCAAGATAAAGAAAATTCCCCGATCCGCATGCCGGATCGAGAATACGCAAATTGCGCAGTCGTTCCAGGAATTGGGCGCGAACTTCCTCTGCGGCTTCCTTCCGCGTCATGCGTCGGTGCGGTTTCCTACGCATCGGCGGTGTACGTTCGCCATTTAATAGCGCGGCGATCTGCTCCTTGGCGACCTCCCATTCTGCCCGAAGCGGCCTCAGAATGACGGGGTCGACAAGCTTCATAATCTTACCTGGATCAGTGTAGTGTGCGCCGATCTGTGCTCTTTTGTCTGGATCGAGGAAGCGCTCGAATAGCGTTCCAAAAATCGTCGGGTCGATCAGACTCCAGTCGAGACTGTCGGCAGCGATCAGCAGCCCGATATCGCCGTCGTCGAGCGGCAGAGCACGGCTGCCGTCGAAAAGGCCCCCGTTGAACCAAGCAATTTCGGTGAGGTCGAATTCGCCACCGCCCTCCATCGCCTCGAACAACTTGCTGAGGTAACCCATCGCTCTCTCTGGGCTTTGGGCGGAGCGCCTCAGCAGCTTCGCAAACAACCCGTCCGGCAACAGCTTCACACTTTGGGCGAAGAAGCAGAACACGAGCTGATTGACGAAATGAGCGATTTCATCGGGTGTACCCCGTCCTTGCAGACGCAACGCGATCGTGGAGAACTTGTCGGCCGCCTCGGCCGTCACAGCAGCGCGCGTCTTAGACGGCCTCAGTTTTTCGGGGTCATAGAAGACATTTCGCAGGATTTCGCGCGGGGCTGGCTCGGCCAGTTCGTCAAGCGTGATCTCGTAGGTTACAGGGACCGTATTCGTCCATGCAGTGTGAATCCGGAAACGCTCGATATCGCAGACGACTTGCAGCGGCGGACTTTGTAGAGCCGGTGCGTAGCGGACAAGTTGCAAGAGGGCGTCGTCGAGATTGCCGTTCTTTCGTTTATACTCCCACGCAAAGTGGCCCTTTTTCCAGACATCGGCAAAGCCGCGCCCACCCGCCACTTTGCTTGTACCTTTTTCGAATGCGAAGAACTGGCCTGTGGGGTCTTCTTCGGTTGGTGTCGGATGACCGAAGAGTGCGCAAAGGTCGATAAAGTGTTCCTGAGCAGATTGGCGCTCAGTCAGTGAGGCTCTTTTCCACTTTCTGATGAACGCAACCGGCGTCATCATTGGTGCGAGCGCACCAACACTCGAACTCATGACGCAATTCCCCTCCGCCCGCCGCCTGTATTCAGGCTGGCACCGTAATATTTCAATCTATCCTGAAAGAAGTCAACTGAGGGTCGGAAACAGGGTGAATCGTAGTCAGATTTACTGAAGTTGGCTTGCTGGACGAATTGCCTTTTTTGACGGTTGGCAATCGAACTAATCCAAGCGGAATCTTTTTACTATTACACGAGCTTAGCAATCAAGTTTGCAAGAGCTTACGCTCGCCACACCGGGCGGATGGCGGCCCGTTGCTGATGATGCAGGTCCTCCAAACCCGGGTAGAAGTTGCTCGTTGCTATCAGGCCCCTTCACGCCCGCATCCTCGGTTTTTGCAGTGGCACCGTGAGCACTGCTTTAAGCAGTGAGGCGGCGTCTCCTTGTCGATATGGATGATGCTGGCACCGTCACTCGGCGTCGTAAGGTGCACTTAGCGAGGCCAAGACCGCGCCCACCTCGCCCGATCTCTCCGACGAGCTGGTTGCTCAGGCGGATTTCACGACCTTTGTTTCGGCGCCGGGTGGGTGGCCGGCCATTTCCAACCAGTAGGGGATGCGGGTAACGTCAGCAAAGTGGAACAATCCGGGAGGCAGCGGGTTCCTAAGATGAAGGGCGATCTGTTTCGGAGGAAGATTGCGATGAAACGCGTCCTTGCCCAAACTGCGGTACGACTGATGCTGGGCGGCGTAACCGCCTGTCTGCTCACGGTCGTCCAAATTCCCAACCCGATCATGCCGTTGTCGCTTGTGTCCGAGGCAAGGGCTGCCACCGAGGTTTCGATCAGCACATTCTACGAAGACCTGTCTTCCCATGGTGATTGGGTTTCGTATCACGGAGCGTCCGTCTTCGTGCCGGTTGATGTGCCTGACGATTGGCGTCCGTATACTGTTGGACACTGGGTCTATACCGAGCAGTATGGCTGGCTGTGGGTATCCGACGAGCCATTCGGCTGGGCGACGTACCATTACGGTCGGTGGGGCTATGCCGACGATATCGGCTGGTACTGGGTTCCGGGCACTCGTTGGGCGCCAGCATGGGTGAGTTGGCGTCGTGAGAGGGAGCACATGATTTGGGCTCCGCTGCCGCCGCGCCGCGATCCGGATTTGATTTCAATCGAGGTGACCTTCGACACGACGCCGGATTTTTACTGGGTTGTAGTCCCCACCCGCGAATTCCTTGCTGTGGACATTTCTGTCGTCGTTATCCGTGATGAGCCGGAGTTTGTGCGCATTGTCGAGGCGGCCGAGCCGGCCGGCGACGTGACGATCCAGAACAACATAGTGATCAACAAAGTCATTGATGTTGATCTGATCGAGAAGGAGACGAACCAGGAGGTGACTGCCGTCAAGGTCAGCAAGACCGACGCGCCCGAGCAGTCCGGCAAATTGGACAACGATAAGGTCACGGTCTTTGAAGGTGAGGTGAAAGCCGACGCCGATGCCCAACCAGCTGAGCTCAAAGACATCGAGGAGGTGAAGCAGGTTCAGGCTGGCCGCAAATCGAAGCCGACCGAAGGCGCAGCAACGACCGAACAGGCCGAGCCGGAAAAGACCGCCAAGCCTGAGAAGCCGACGACCAAGGAGCCGCCCGCCGCCGAGCAGCAGACCGAGCCCGAGCAGGCGGCCAAGCCTGAGAAGCCGACGACCAAGGAGCCGCCCGCCGCCGAGCAGCAGACCGAGCCCGAGCAGGCGGCCAAGCCTGAGAAGCCGAAGGCCAAGAAGCAGCGCGCCGTCGAGCAGCAGCAGGCCGAGCCGGAACAGGCGGCCAAGCCTGAGAAGCCGAAGACCAAGAAGCAGCGCGCCGTCGAGCAGCAGCAGGCCGAGCCGGAACAGGCGGCCAAGCCTGAGAAGCCGAAGACCAAGAAGCAGCGCGCCGTCGAGCAGCAGCAGGCCGAGCCGGAACAGGCGGCCAAGCCTGAGAAGCCGAAGGCCAAGAAGCAGCCCGCCGCCGAGCAGCAGCAAGCCGAGCCCGAGCAGGCGGCCAAGCCCAAGCCTCAGAAGCAGGAAAACAAGACGTGCGATCCGCAGACTGAGAACTGCTAGTTGTGCGGGTAGACTGCGGCGCCGCGACTATTCGATCGCGGTGCCCGCGGAACGGAATGCGCTGCCGTCGGGGCCGCCCATGGCAGGTCGTGGACCCAGGGCAGACATTCGCGGTTGACTGCCCGAACATGCCTGTGATCAGGCCAGGGCGGAATCATGAATCGTTGACGTGCGTTCAGTGTTGCGCCACCGCGCGGTCAGAACAAACACGGAATCGCCTCGTCGTTAACGATTCATGATTTCGCCCTGGTGACCAGGCCATCCCTCTTGCCAATCCCTCCACCTTCCCCTAATCTCCCTTTGAGAAAACCTTTTCCCAAATCGCCCTGCACCCGCTGACCTCACCACCCAACCGCCCCGCAGGCCAACAAGAGAAAACCTTTTCCCAACTAAAGAGCCCACCATGTCCTCCGACGCCTCGCCAGCGCCCGCCCCCGTCACCCTGCGCGAGGTGGCCGCCGCCGCCGGCGTCAGTGTTGCCACCGCCTCGAAGGCGCTGAACGGGCAGGGGCGGATGACGGCCGAGACGCGCGAGCGCATTCGCGCGACGGCGCGGCGGCTGGGTTTTCGGCCGAACAGCCTGGCGCAGAGCCTGCTCAGGCGGCGCTCCTTCACCGTCGGGCTGCTCACCAACGACACCTATGGCCGCTTCTCGCTGCCGCTGATGTCGGGCGTTTCCGATGCGCTGGTCGATGCCGGCGTCTCGGTGTTCCTGTGCAATGTCGAGGACGACACGCGGCTCGCCCAGCTCCATGTCGAGGCCATGCTCGACAAGCGCGTCGACGGCATCATCGCCACCGGCAAGCGCATCGACCGCCATCTGCCGGTCGATCTCGCCAATCTGCGCATTCCCGTGATCTATGCCTTCACCCAGCCCGATCCTGGCGCCATCGCCTTCGTCTCGGACGACGCCGGCGGCGCGCGCCTGGCGGTCGAGCACTTTTGGCGGCTCGGGCGGCGGCGCATTGCTCACGTCACCGGGCCGGCGAGCTTTGCCGTGGTGCACGAGCGGGCACAGGCCTATCGTGACGTGCTGACCGAGAAAGGCTTGCCGGTCATGGAACCATTGCTCGGATCGTGGTCGGAAGCGTGGGGTCACGAGGCCGTTGCAAAACTGTTCGGCAGCGGCCGGGAAGGGGTGCCGGATGCCGTGTTCTGCGGCAACGACCAGATCGCGCGCGGCGTCATCGATGCGCTGCGCGAGCGCGGCCTCGGCGTGCCTGATGATGTCGGCGTCATCGGTTTCGACAATTGGTCGATCGTGGCCGAGGCGACCCGCCCGCCGCTGACCTCCGTCGACATGAACCTGGCGGCGCTTGGGCGCGAGGCCGGGCTTACGCTGCTTTCGCTCGTCGGCGGCCAACCCGCCGCGCCGGGCATCCGAAAACTGCCGTGCCGGCTGGTGGTGCGTCAGTCATGCGGCCGTCCACTGGGCGGCTGAACCAATGCATGTCGCCCAAAAGTGTGTAGCGGTTTTGGGATAACGACATGCATGAAAGTAAAGGCCGCCGTTTTGATTGTTACCCGCGCGGCAGCGCGGCCGAGTGAGGAGAAAAACCATGAGGAGGAGAACATGAGGACCATGATTACCGGGCTCGCTTTTGCCGCGAGCATTCTTTCCACGCTGGCAACGGTCGGGCCGACAGCCGCCGAAACCGCCAACATCTGGGTGCGCGCCGACGGCTCGAACTTCATGCCGCGCATCGTCGACGCCTTCAACAAGGGGCATGAGAACCAGATCAAGCTGGACATCATCCCCAATGCCGAGATCATCCCGAAATACGGTGCTGCCGCCGCCGGCGGCACGGCGCCCGACGCGCTGTCGCTCGACCTGATCTACACGCCGTCCTTCGCCGCCGCCGGCCAGCTCGAAGACATCACCGACTGGGCGAAATCGCTGCCTTATTTCGCCAGCCTGTCGCCGGCGCACGTCAAGACCGGCACCTACAAGGACCGGATCTACGGGCTGCCGTTTTCCGCCGACAGCTCGGTGCTGATCTGGAACAAGAAGCTGTTCAAGCAGGCCGGTCTCGACCCCGAGAAAGGCCCGGCCAACTGGGCCGAGATCGAAGCCTCCGCCGAAAAGGTCAACGCGCTCGGCGGCGACATCAAGGGCTTTTATTTCTCCGGCAATTGCGGCGGCTGCAACATCTTCACCTTCACGCCGCTGATCTGGGCGTCGGGCGGCGACATCCTCACCGAGGACGGCTCGAAGGCGACGCTCGACAGTCCGCAGCTGCGCGGCGCCATCGACCTCTACCGCTCGATGGTCGAGAAGGATCTGGTGCCGGCAGGCGCGCAGACCGACACCGGCTCCAACTTCTTTGCCGCCTTCGCCGCCGGCAATATCGGCATCTCGCCGTCCGGCGCCTTCGCCATCGGCGCGCTGAACACGCAATACCCAGACATCGACTACGGCGTCACCTTCCTGCCGGGCAAGGATGGCGGCTGGTCGTCCTTTGCCGGCGGCGACAATTTCGTCGTCACCAAGGGCACCACGAAAATCGCCGTGGTGAAGGAGTTCCTCGATTTCGCCTATTCGCTGGAAGGCCAGACCATCCTGGCGAAATATGGCAGCCTTCCCGTGCGCGGCGACATCGCCAATGAGGCGCTCAAGGAGCTCGACCCGCGTTACAAGGTCGCCGCGGAAGCCATGTCCAAAGGCCGCACGCCCTATTCGGTGGTGTTCAACGACCTGATCAACTCCGCCAACGGTCCGTGGAACCAGATGGTCAACGAGGTCTTCTTCGGCGAAGACGTCGACGGCGCCATCGCCAACGCGCAGGAGACCATGCAGTCGATCATCGATTCGGCGCCGCAGCAGTAGGCTGGCGCCGATCCGGCCGCCCGCCCGTCTCCCTGGGCCGGCGGCCGGACAATCGCATCCGTCCAACATCAGGGCTGTCTTGCATGGAAGCTTTGGGGCATCTGCCCGGTCTACTCCCACCCCTGACCCCTCTCCACAAGGGGGAGGGCAATTCCAGCTTGGGTTCCTCGCCCCCACAGAGTGGGGGAGAGGTGGCTCGGCGAAGCCGAGACGGAGAGGGGGACTGCGCCCTACGAAAGCCCCCTCTCCGGCCGCTTCGCGGCCACCTCTCCCCCGCCTTTGGCGGGGGCGAGGAACCCAAGCCTTGTCGGGTCGTGCCACCTTCTCCCACAAGGGGAGAAGGAAAAGCGAGCGGCCAGCCATGACCATCATCGCAACCACCTCCACCCCGGCGCGCCGCCGCAAGCTGGTCGGCGCCGGCCGCCGGCAGTGGATCGGCCTGCTTTACGTCGCGCCGGCCGTCGCCCTCGTCGTCGTCTTCTTCATCATTCCGCTTTGCATGACGGCGTGGATGTCATTCCACAATTGGCCGCTGATGGGCGCGCACCGCTTCATCGGCCTCGACAATTACTGGGCGATCCTGCGCGACACCAGGTTCTGGAACGCGCTCAAATTCACCGGCTACTACACGGTGATCGTCACCATCGCGATCTTCGCCGTCGCCTTTCCGCTGGCGCTGTTCATCGAAAAGCCCAGGCAGCTGACCGGCTTCTACCGGACGTCCTTCTTCATGCCGGCCGTCATCGGTTTCGCCTCGGCCAGCCTGCTCTGGTCGTGGCTGCTCAACGTCGATGCGGGCCTGTTCAGCCCGGCCGCTGTCGGCCTCGGCCTGACCGAAAAGAAGGTCAATCTGCTGGCGACCTTCCAGCCGGCCTTCTGGTCGATCATCGCCATGGTCGTCTGGAAGGTGGCGGGCTTCACCATGATCATCCTGATGACCGGCCTGCAATCGATCCCGCCGGACCTGCAGGAGGCGGCGATGATCGACGGGGCAGGGCCGTTCGCGCGCTTCCGGGCGATCACTCTGCCGCTGATGCGCCGCACGCTGGCGCTGGCGCTGATCCTGTCGGTTGCCGGCTCGGTGCTGGCCTTCGACCAGTTCTACATCATCCTGCGCGGCGGCCCGCGCAACCAGACGCTGACCGCCGTCTACTGGATCTTCAACCAGTCGTTCGTGTCGTTCAAGCTCGGCTATGGCGCGGCGCTGTCGATGGTCCTGCTGGTCATCCTGGTCGCGCTCAGCCTCGTCCAGCTGCGGCTGCTGCGCCAACCGGAGGGCGTCGACTGATGGCGCAGGCAATGAGCCGCAAAAGCCGCATCGGCACCCGGATCGCCGAGCACGCGACGGGCATCATCGCCTCGCTGCTGTTCCTGGCGCCGATCGTGTGGACCGTGCTTTCGGCCTTCAAGCCGGCGCAGGAGGCGCGCAAGCCGCCGCTGCCGCCCTGGCCGACGACGGGTTTTTCGGTCGAGAACTACGCCACGCTCAACACTTTCGGCGACGGGCTGTGGCTGCCGGCGCAAAACAGCATCTATGTCTCGGTGATGACGGTGGTGCTGTCGGTGATCGTCGGCGTGCTAGCCGGCTACGGTTTCTCGCGCTTCCGCTTTCCGCTGAAGAACCTGCTCTTCGTCACCATCCTGTCGACGATCATGATCCCGTTCCAGTCGATCCTGACGCCGATCTTCCTGGTGCTGACCAAGATCGGCCTGCACAATACGCTGACCGGGCTGGTCTGCGTCTACGTCACGCTGCAGCTGCCGTTCTCGATCTTCATGATGCGCAACGCCTTCGACGCGGTTCCGCGCGAGATCGAGGAAGCCGCCCGCATGGACGGCGCCAACAATGTCACCATGCTGATCAAGGTGATGCTGCCGCTGGTCTGGCCGGGCATCGTCACCATCGCGCTGTTCGCCTTCCTCGGCGCCTGGAACGAATTCCTGGCGGCGCTGGTGCTGATGACGGACCAGTCCAAATTCACGCTGCCGATCATGATGACGGCGCTGCAGTCCGGCCGCTTCGGCGCCATCGACTGGGGCGCGGTGCAGGCGGGCGTCACCGTGATGATGGTGCCGTGCCTGGTGCTCTTCCTGTTGCTGCAGCGCTTCTACATCCGCGGCCTCATGGCAGGGGCGGTGAAATGACCAATCGAAATTCGAACGGAGCAAGTTCATGACCGCATCGCAATCCACCAAACAGGCCGCCGCGTCGGGCAAGCTCGCCTTCCGTCCGCTGCCCGTGCCGCAGGTCGATATCAGAGGTTTCTGGGGCGACCGCGTCGACGCCGTCGCCACGCGCACCGCCGGCATCCTCTACGACCGCTGCGTCGAGGCGCGCATGCTGGAGCAGATCGATCCGGACCGGCCATCGCCGGGCGTCGTCATTCCGTTCCACTCGCCATCGCCCGACGAAGCATCCGGCTCCGGGGCCGAGTTCACCGGCTCGACGGTGACGACCCAGATGTTCTGGGACTCGGATTGGGGCAAGACGATCGAGACGGCGGCCTATTCGCTCTACCGTCGCCGCAATGACGATCTGGAGAAGAAGATCGATGCTGTCATCGACATCTACGGCAAGCTGCAGCAGCCCGACGGCTATCTGTCGAGCTGGTACCAGCGCATCCAGCCCGGCTTGCGCTGGACCAATCTGCGCGATTGCCACGAGCTCTATTGCGCCGGCCATCTGATCGAAGGCGCGGTCGCCTACTACCAGGCCACCGGAAAACGCAAGCTGCTCGACATCATGTGCCGCTATGCCGACCATATCGCGCAGACGTTCGGTCCCGAGCCCGGCAAGAAGAAAGGCTATTGCGGCCACGAGGAGATCGAGCTGGCGCTGGTGAAGCTCGCACGCGCAACCGGCGAGCAGAAGTACATGGACCTCGCCAAATACTTCATCGACCAGCGTGGTCTTGAGCCGCATTATTTCGACGAGGAGGCGCGTGCCCGCGGCGCCGACCCGAAGGCCTATCATTTCAAGACCTACGAATACAGCCAGTCGCACAAACCGGTGCGCGAGCAGGACAAGGTCGTCGGCCACGCGGTCAGGGCGATGTATCTCTATTCCGGCATGGCCGACATCGCCACCGAATATGGCGACGACACGCTGCGGGTGGCGCTCGACCGGCTGTGGGACGATCTCACGACCAAGAACCTCTATATCACCGGCGGGATTGGGCCGTCGTCGCACAATGAGGGTTTTACCGCCGACTACGATCTGCCCAACGAAACCGCCTATGCCGAGACCTGCGCTTCGGTCGGCCTGGTGTTCTGGGCGAGCCGCATGCTCGGCATGGGTCCCAATGCGCGCTATGCCGACATGATGGAGAGGGCGCTCTACAACGGCTCGATCTCGGGCCTGTCGCTCGACGGCTCGCTGTTCTTCTACGAAAATCCGCTGGAAAGCCGGGGCAAGCACAACCGCTGGAAGTGGCATCGCTGCCCGTGCTGCCCGCCCAATATCGGGCGCATGGTCGCCTCGATCGGCAGCTATTTCTACGGCCTGTCGGATGACGCGCTGGCGGTCCATCTCTATGGAAACGGAACGGCCCGTTTCGATATCGGCGACAGGCCGGTGACCCTGACCCAGACCAGCAACTATCCTTGGGACGGCGCGGTGTCGATCAGCGTCGAGCCCGAGGCGCCGACCGCGTTCACCTTGCACCTGCGCCTGCCGGCCTGGTGCCGCAAGGCGGCGCTCAAGGTGAACGGGGAGGCGGTCGATCTGGATGGTGTGACGAGCGACGGCTATGCCGCGATCAGGCGCGAGTGGCGCAAGGGCGACCGGGTGGAACTCGATCTCGAAATGGCCGTCGACCGCCTCTACGCCAACCCTGAGGTGCGGCAGGACATCGGCCGCGTCGCGCTTGCGCGCGGGCCGCTGATCTACTGTGTCGAGGAGACCGACAATGCCGGCCAGCTGCATCGCCTGGCTCTGCCACGGGCGGCAAAAATCGAGGCGCGTGACGAGCCCAACCTTCTCGGCGGCGTCGTCACGCTTTCGGCCATCGCCGGCAAGGAGGCCTCTGAAAACTGGGAAAGCGGGCTCTATCGCACCGAGCCACCGGCGGCAGAGGAGACGAAAGTCACGGCCGTTCCGTACTTTGCCTGGGACAACCGCGAGCCAGGCGAGATGCTGGTGTGGTTGCGGGACGGATGAGAGCTACAGCCATGGCTGCGGCGGATTCATGGCGTGCTGCACCGTGCGCCAGACAGCAGCCTTGCATTACAGGCGGACGAAAGCGGTGAGCGGCAGATGATCGGAGGCAACCCGCGAAAGCGGGGTGTCGTGCGCTTCGACGGTCGAGATCATGCCGTGTCGATTGGCCATGATCCGGTCGAGCGCCAGCAGCGGAAGGCTCGATGGAAAGGTGGGGACCGCCGGCGGCAAAAAACCAAAAGTCGTATGCAGCGTGTTCAGCGCGGAACGGTTTCCGAGCCGCCATTCGTTGAGGTCGCCGAGCAGCAATGTCGGCCTTTCGTCGGGGCTGTTCATGATGTCGAGCACGACACGGGCCTGTTCGGAGCGCGAGCGGCGCAGCAGACCGAGATGGGCTGCGATGACGCGCAGCGTCGGTTTCTCGTCGAGATCGATCTCGGCAACGAGCGCCCCACGTGGCTCCAGCCCCGGCAGCTTGATCTGGTGCACGTCGCGCACGGTGCCACGCTTGAACAAAAGCACATTGCCGCGCCAGCCATGTCCCTTGCCGTTTCCGGCAATCGGCACCGGCATCAGTCCCGTTTCCATTTCGAGGCGGGCAAGGTCGAGCAGCCCGGCACGATCACCGAAGCGGTTGTCGGCCTCCTGCAGCGCGATGACGTCCGGGCTGATTTCCCGGATGACGCGAGCGGTCCGTTCGGGATCGAATTTCCGGTCGACGCCGATGCATTTGTGGACGTTGTAGGAAGCGACCACCATTTCGGTGCCGTCCACCCGCTTGCGCTGCTCGGATTTTGCCTTCCGCGCATTTCTGCTGCGGATCGACAAGAGCACGGTCTCCTGAAAGCTGCGTCCGTTTTTCTGCATGTGCCTGCCGTTATTCCTTAGAGATAGGGCGACCCCAGCCACAGCACCCGGTCGAACAGGCGAACGATGAATGGTCGGGCTCGCAAGGCTTCGAGCGTTACGGGTATGGCGGAGGCGATCGCCGAGCCGATCCTCTCATCGATCTCGGCGGCAAAGCTTGCATCCAGAACCTCCATGTCGATCTCGAAATTCAGCCTGAGCGAGCGGGCATCAAGATTGGAGGATCCGACATAGGCCCACACGCCATCGATCGACATCAGCTTCGAATGATCGAACGAGCCCGCGTGGCGCCATACGCGGCAATAGTGCTTCAGCACCTGGTCGAACTGCGCCGTCATGGCGCGGTCGACGAGGAAGAGGTTGTTCACCGCCGGCACGACGATATCGATCTCGACGCCGCGCCGGCCAGCTGTCGTCAGCGCGCTGATCAGTTCCCGGTCCGGCAGGAAATAGGGCGACATGATGCGGATCGATTTGCGGGCAACGGAAAATGCCCCGATCAGCAATTGGTGGTTCGTTTCGATGCTGGCATCCGGCCCCGTTGCCACCGCGCGCACCAGCATCGGCTGGCCGGCCAAGGTGCGGTCCGGGGGCGAGGGATTTTCTATTCTCCAGGCGTCGCCTTTCAAGGCCTCGTTGCCGGCGAAGCGCCAATCCTCGGCCGCAACCGAGAAAAGGTCGGCCACAACCGGCCCGGTGACCTGGAAATGCGTGTCCCTGGCGCTGGAGGAGCCGGCAAACTCGGCCGAGAATCCCTTGCGGATGTTCATCCCTCCCGTGAACGCCATCATGCCATCTACAATCAGGATCTTCCTGTGGGTTCTCAAATTGGCATAGGGAAGTCGCAGGCCCATGACGATGTTGCCGTTGAAAAGATCGGCGGTGACATCAGCCGCCTTGAGCTGCCTGAGGATGCTGGGCACCGAGTAGCGCACGCCGACGGCGTCGATCAGCACGCGTACGGTCACGCCGCGCCGGACAGCACGGCCAAGCGATTCGACGAAAAGCTGCCCGACGTCGTCATTGTCGAAGATGTAGGTTTCAAGGAGAATACTGCGTTGAGCGCGATCGATCGCTCCGCACATCGCGGCATAGGCCTCGTCACCTGTCTTCAACATCGCAATTGCGTTGCCCGACGTCAGGGCACGCCGCGCCACCCTGTCGCCCAACGTCTTCAGGCCGGTGAACCGTTGGCCGTATCGCTCGGCAATCAATCCTTCGGCGGCAATGTCGCGGTCGTGTTTTGCGGAAGCCACGTCGCTGGCGAGCAGCCGCTGCGCGCCGATCGACGCACGGCGGATACGGTTTATGCCAGCAACAGCGTAGATCAGCACACCGAGGAACGGCGACAGGAACATCACGCCGACCCAGCCAGTGGCGGCGCGGACGTCTTCCTTCGTCATGATGGCATGGGCGATGCCGACGGTCGCCATCACCGCCGAAATGATCACGAGGACGTTTGGCCAATGAGTCATCAAGGTCTGCCACATTGCTGAAACTATCCAGCGTGCGGTCGCAGAACGCAATGCAGCTGCTCATGTCTGGTGTTGACGGGCTTGCGCCGGGTTGTGGCCTGCGGCTCACTGATTTGCGCCTGTGAGGGGCACGGCTTGACTTCGCCATGGCAAGGCGCTGATCTAGTGGGCGAGTGGCGTCAGTCACTCACTGGGTGGAGGCAGAATTGGCGCTCGAAGATGTCGTGCGTCCTAACGCTGGCGGTCGCCTCATGGTCATGGCCGTCGCAGCGGTGCCGTTATTGTTCGCGATCAGCGGCCTAGCCATTCGCTATGCCGCATTTGCCTCGATATCGGCAGAATCAGGGTTCACTGCTTATGCCCGTGCGCTCTGCCGGTGGGATTGCGCCTGGTATATTGGCATCAGCGAACAGGGTTACGAGCGCTTTCCCATTCCAAACCACAGCAATGTCGGTCGCTGGGGCTTCTTTCCACTCTATCCGATGTTGATGGCGGCGATCCGTGTTGTTTTCCCTTTCCAGACGATACTGGTCGCCACGATCACCTCCATGTTCTGCAGCTACGCCGCCTGTCTGGTGGCATGGCCGCTGCTCGAGAAGAACATGCGGGCCTACATACTATATTGCGCCTTTCTGCTCAGCGGCCCGTTCTCGTTCCACTTCACGACGTTCCTGACCGAACCTCTTTTCGTGCTCCTGACTTCCTGCGTTTTTCTAGCGCTCAAACGCTCCAGCTATCTCGCCGCGGGTGTCTCATCCGCTCTGCTGTCGGCAACGAGGCTCGTCGGGGTCCTTGTTGTGTTTGCGATCGTCATTCAAATGTTCAAGGAGCATCGCGAGCGAGGCGGATCGATGCCGTCCTTCCCTCGTTGGGTGCTTGGCCGACCGGATTTGCTCGTGGCGATCTTCATCTCGCCTGCCGGCTTGTTCGCTTACATGCTGTTTCTCCATCTCACGGTCGGGGACGGCTTTGCGTTCTTGCACGTCCAGCGCGCGTTTGGACGGGTGGCCGGCAACCCGCTCGTCTTTTTATGGGACGGGCTCTCGGCTGTTCCGACCACCGGATGGCTGCCCACGGCGCCGCAATGGAGCGCGCTGGCCGCGGTCACCGGACTGGCGCTGTCGGCGGGTCTGGCGGTCCGCAGGCAATATGGCGCCGCGCTGTTCTGCGCGATCTGCATCATCCTGCCTCTGATCACCAACCTGGCCTCCATGGTCAGATACGTGGTTGGTCTTGCGCCTCTGACAATGTTGCTGGCCGTCCTGTTATCGGCGTCGAAGCTGAGTTGTCTGGCAGCTTTGTTCCTTTTCCTGGGCGCCTGTTATTTCATGACTGCAGCGTGGATCGGAGGCTACCTTGCCCTGGTCTGACTTTGCGGATCCGTATCGGCGTGCCGTTCGGCTCGGCGGCTATGCGCTCGCAGCGGTTCTAGGGGCGGCCGAGATCGTCATCCTTGCGCTTGCTCTCAATCCGAACGTCAACGCCGATTATCGCGCCTTTTACGTCGATCGGACGACGACCTGCCTCAACCGCGACGCCACCGGCAGCTACACACTTGGCCAGACGGTATCCTTCCGCAGCGACGGCGCCAAACGGGCAGCCAGCATAAAGGTCTGTGGCTGGTCGGGGTCGGCAGGCGACGGCACCCATTCCCTGGGCGAGACCTCGCGGCTTCGCCTGGAGATACCGCCACTCGGTCACGGCTTGGTTGCCACGCTGCAAATGACCGCCGTCATTCGTCCTCCGCAGATCACGCAGAGGGTGGTGATCTCGGTGAACGGCGTCCGGGCGCATGCGGTGACGCTGTCTGGCAAGGAACTGCGAAAGGTCTCGTTCGTCATTCCACCGGCGGCTCTGGGCGAGGCCAAGGCACTCGACATCGCCTTCGACTATCTCGACGGAATTCCGCCAACTCCGGCCGCCAGCAACATCTACAAACGCTCCATCAAGCTGGTATCGTTCCGGTTGGATGCCATTGAAGCGGGTTAATGCATGTCGCGCAAAAGTGTGCAGCGGTTTTGCGATAACGACATGCATAAAAACAAGAACTTAAAGCGCGTCACATGAATCCGTTCAAACGCGACGCGCTTTAGGTGGAGCGATCGCCTTGCCGGCCGGGTTTCCGCTGCGCAAAAACCCATCGGTCGAGCATGAGAAGATTGATCACCGGAATGAGCGAGCATGTAACCAGAATGGCAATGATGGGCGGCAGGCCGAGTTTCGCCGTCAAAAGCGCCGGCGCCGCGTAAGCCACGGCGAAGCCTGTCGCCGTCAGCATGAGAAAACGCGGAGCTTCCGATCGATGCGATCCGCTCGACAGGAAGGTCACAGATTTGTGGGCGAGATACGAAAACACGGCGGCCGCGGCGTAAGCCGCAAGTGACGCCTGGACGGGGGTGAAGCCGATCCATCTGACCCAGGCGATAGCCAAGACAGCATATAGGATCGTCGCGGCGATGCCGACCAACCCGAAGCGCGCCAGCAGCCTCAGTCCGGCGCCGGCGGTCGAACGGGCCTCAGACCTGCGCACTGCACGCATACTGGGCTCCAAGCGGCAGAGGAGCGAGCAGGCGCTCGACTTTTTTGGCGAAGGGCCTTGCCGACGGCAGCAGCAGGAAGTGCTCGGATCGGATATCGCTGAAGCCCGCCTCCCGAAAGAAGGACGCTGCCTTGGCGGCGTTGAGCAGGACGGCGTCCCGGTCGAACGGACAACGGAACACCGCAAGACGCGTCAGCGGATTATAGGGATTGTGCTCGATGATGCAGGCGACGCCGCCCGGACGCACGACGCGCCGCATTTCCCGGAAGAAATCGAGCCAGGAGACGGGCGGAACGTGATGGACGACGCAACTGGCGAAAGCCAGATCGAACGCACCGTCCTCATAAGGCAGGCTCGGCGTGGTGCAGGCCCTGTAGCTCACACGCGGATTGTCCTGGCCGGCGCGCAGGATCGATTCCTCCGAGACGTCGCAGCCATCCAGGTTCTCGAAAGCGCCTTCGAGATAAGGGTGGAGCGACCCGACGCCGCAGCCGACATCCAGCGCTCGCACACTCGCACCGCCCTGCCGAAGCCCTCGCTCGACGACGAGGCGCCGCAGCAGGTCGGCCTTGGCGATCAGAAAGAAGTCGTGCTTGAGTCCAGAAAACCGGATGGATCCTGCGACCGCCTCGCCATAATTTGATTTATAGCTGTCGAAGAGTTCGGCCATCAGCCGAGGCTCCATTCCTGGGTTTTCGAATCGATCGGCGGCTCTGACCAGGGGTGGCGGCACGCATCGCCTTGTCGAAGCCGGTGACCCGATCGATCACGTAAAGCGGACGGCGTTTCACCTCGGCGTGGATGCCGCCGACATAAAGCCCGACCACGCCGGTCATGAACAGATTGATGCCGCACAACAGCGACACGATCACCACGGTGGATGTCCAGCCGGCAATGATGCCGGTTTCAAAAATCCAGGCGAAGACGGCGTAAGCACCGAACACTACGGCAAGCGCGGAGATGGCCAATCCTCCCCACAGCGCCATGCGAAGCGGCTTTTCGGAGAAGCTGACGATGCCGTGAACGGCAAGGTGCATCATCTTCCAGAATGGGTATTTGGTCTGGCCAAGCGTCCGCGCGGGGCGTTCGAAAGCAACCGCCGCCTGCTTGAACCCCATCCAGGCGAACATGCCCCGGACAAAGCGATCGTGTTCGGGCATATGCTTGAAGGTTTCCAGCGCCTTGCGGCCGACCAAACGAAAATCCCCGACGTCGCGTGGGATGTCGACCGACGTCATCTTCTCCAGCAGACGGTAGAAGAGACTCGCCGTCACGCGCTTGAACCAGGATTCGCCCTCACGCTTGATACGGCGGGCATAGACGATCTCGAAACCGTCCTTCCACTTCGCCACCAGATCGAGAACCACCTCCGGCGGGTCTTGCAGGTCGGCGTCCATGACGATGACGGCATCACCCGTAGCCGCGTCCATGCCGGCGGTGATCGCGACCTGATGGCCGAAATTGCGGGAAAGCTCGATCAGCCGGAAGCGCGGCTCGACAGCGACCACCTTCCGAAGGTATTCGACGCTTCCATCGACGCTTCCGTCATCGACGAAGATCGCCTCAGCCTCTCCGTCCAGTCGGCAGATCAGGGAACTGATCCGCTCGATCAGTCGAGGCAACACTTCTTCTTCGTTGTATATTGGAAGGACCAGCGAGTAGCGCGGCGGCGATACGTTAACCGCAGTCCTGATGCTTTGGATCACAGCGTCTCGCATGCAATTAAAACTGGATGGTAAGCTAGAAAGTTCCAATGACACATAAGAAATCGCTAATTTGGCGAATTCGGGCAGAACTCTACGGTCCCGATGTCTCTCGCTGATGCATCCTTGCCACTTCGCCCATTGCACAAGCCGCACCGGAACAATAGATGGTGCAGCAATGGGCCGCGCCGAAAGCGGTCGAAAAGTGCAGGATCATGCGCATGACGGATACGCTCGACGCAGCGAAATTGACCGACCGCGTCGCAGCCTTGGTCGAGGCTGCCAAACGCGCCGGCGCCGATGCCGCCGACGCGGTTGCGGTGCGCGGCCGTTCGGCCGGCGTGTCGGTGCGGCTTGGCAAGGTCGAGGGTACCGAGGCGTCCGAGAGCGAGGATGTCGCGCTGCGCGTCTTCGTCGGCAAGCGGGTGGCGAGCGTCTCGGCAACCGCTGCCTCCGATCCTAAAGCGCTCGCCGAACGCGCCGTGGCGATGGCGAAGGTCTCGCCCGAGGACCCCTATCAGGGCCTTGCCGACCCGGCCCTGCTGGTCGATAAGCCGCGCGACCTCGATCTGTTCGACCCGACGGAGGTCTCCGCCGACCAGTTGAAGGAAGCAGCCCTTGCCGCGGAAGCGGCGGCGCTTGCCGTCAAGGGTGTCACCAATTCGGCCGGCAGCGGCGCCAGCGCCGGGCTCGGCGGTCTGGTGCTCGCCACCTCGCACGGCTTCGTCGGCCACTATGTCGCGTCGCGCTTTTCGCGCTCGACCAGCGTCATCGCCGGCGAGGGCACCGGCATGGAGCGCGACTATGAATATTCCTCGCGCCAGCATTTTGCCGATCTCGATGCGCCGGAGGATATCGGGCGCAAGGCCGGCGAACGCGCCGCGCGGCGTATCGGCGCGCGCAAGGCGGCGACCGGGCCGGTCGACGTGGTGTTCGACCCGCGCGTCGCCCGCGGCATCGCCGGCCATCTCGGCGCCGCCATCAATGGCGCGTCGGTCGCGCGCAAGACCAGCTTTTTGCGCGACATGATGGGCAGAAAGGTGGCGGCGGCCGCGATCACCGTCACCGACGAGCCGCTCCGGCGCCGCGGCCAGGCGTCGCGTCCGTTCGACGGCGAAGGCATCGAGGGCGAAAGACTGCTCATGGTCGAGAAGGGTGTTTTGAACCATTGGTTCCTGTCGACCTCGGCCGCGCGGGAATTGGGGCTGATCACCAACGGCCGCGGCTCGCGCAGCGGCTCTTCGGTCTCGCCGTCATCGACCAACCTCGCCATCGAGCCGGGCGAGCGGACGCCCGAAGACCTCATCAAGTCGCTTAAATCAGGCTTTTACGTCACCGAAGTGTTCGGCCAGGGCGTCGACATGGTGACCGGCGAGTACAGCCGCGGCGCTTCCGGCTTCTGGATCGAGAATGGCGAGCTTGCCTATCCGGTCGCCGAGGTGACCATCGCCTCGAACCTGAAGGCCATGTTCCTCAGCATGGTCCCGGCGAGCGATCTCGATCGCAATTTCGGCACCGCGGCACCAACGCTGCTGATCGAAGGCATGACCCTTGCCGGAGCTTGACCAGGTCATATCCGCTGGGGCTCGCGCGGATTTGGCCCTCCTGCGCGACGCTGCCCGCGAGGCGGGCGCCATTGCCATGCGCTATTTCGGCAACAACCCGCAAGTCTGGATGAAGGGCGGCACCTCGCCGGTCAGCGAGGCCGACCACGCCGCCGACGCCTATCTGCGCGAAACCTTGCTTGCGGCGCGGCCGGACTATGGCTGGCTGTCGGAGGAGACGGCCGACAATCCGGCAAGGCTTGCCGCCCGCCGCACCTTCGTCGTCGATCCGATCGACGGCACGCGCGGCTTCCTCGAAGGCCTCCGCTCCTGGTGCGTCAGCGTCGCGGTGGTCGAGGACGGCCGCACGCTTGCCGGCGTGCTCGAATGTCCGGCTATGGAGGAGACCTATTGGGCGCTGCCCGGCGAGGGCGCGTTCCTGAACGGCCGTCGCATTGCCGCGCGCCGCCCGGCGGCGACGGTCGACATTGGCGGGCCGAAGCCGTTGATCGACCTGATGCCGGCGGAATGGCGGGGCCGGCTGAACCGCGTGCCCTATATTCCCTCGCTCGCCTATCGGCTGGCGATGGTCGCCAATGGCGCGCTGGACGCGACCTTCGTCAAACCCAACGCACATGACTGGGACATTGCCGCGGCGGACCTCATCCTGCGCGAGGCTGGCGGCGCACTGCTCGACCAGAACGGCCGCGCGCCGCGCTATGCCGGCGAAGTGATCCGCCACAGCGCGCTGGTTGCCGGCAGCGGCGAACTCCTCGCCATCCTCTCCGGCGTCATCGCCGGGCTGGACAATTGAGCATTTTCAATGGTTCCAAAGTCGGCGGCTTTGGTCTAGACCTGTCACAAACTCACGATATGTGAAGGACCGACATGGCCGCGGAAGACGGAAAGAAGCAACTTTTGCACCTGGTGTTCGGCGGCGAACTCAAGAATCTGAGCGGAGCCGAATTCCGCGACCTCGACGCGCTCGACATCGTTGGTATCTATCCCGATTATCAGTCCGCGAAAGCGGCGTGGAAAGCCAAGGCCCAAGCCAGCGTCGACAATGCCCATATGCGTTATTTCGTCGTTCACCTGCACCGGTTGCTCGACCCCGACAACAAGGCTGCCAGTTAACATCGATGGACCATGAAGCAGTGAAAGGGCTGGCCACGAGATCCGCGGGCAGAAGGCGCCGTGGCGGCACCTCGAAGACATTCTGGCGCAGAATACGCGAACCGCTGGCGCAATCGCGATTCGTCAAGAACGCCATCGCCAGCCTGTTCGCGCAGTTCGTTCGCCTCATCCGCCTGACCAACCGTGTGGTCGACGGATCGACGCAGATGTCGGGCGGCGCCTACCGGCAATTCGAGCCGGGCATCATTGCGCTGTGGCACGGTCAGCATCTTCTGACCCCGGCCTACTATCCCAAGGGACGGCAGCTGGTCGCCATGGTGTCGCGCAGCGCCGACGCCGAGCTCAACGCGCTGATGCTCGAGAGGTTCGGCATCGAGGCGGTGCGCGGCTCGGGCGGGCGCCAAAACTCGAAGCATCTCGACAAGGGCGGCGCCAAAGCGCTGCTTGCCCTGAAAAAGTCGCTCGCCGCCGGCAAGAACGTCGCCATGATCGCTGACATTCCGCATGGCACGCCGCGCGACGCGGGGCTTGGCATCGTTCTCCTGGCGCGGCTTTCGGGCCGGCCGATCCTGCCCGCCGCCATCGCCACCAGCCGCCGCAAGGTGCTGGAGCGCAGCTGGGACAAGACCACGATCAATCTGCCGTTCGGCCGCTCCTCGATCGTCGTGGGAGCGCCGGTCTTCGTTCCGGCCGACGCTGATGAGGCCAAAATGGAACGCAAGCGCCAGGAGGTCACGGCCGCGCTCAACGCCGCGACCGCCGAGGCCTACCGTCTCGTGGATGGCTCGAAATGAGCGAGCGCTGGGCGCGCACCTTCCTGACGGCGTATCGTTTCGCAGGCGCAGCCGCCTATCCGCTGATCGGGCCCTATGTCGCCTGGCGCACCTCCAGGGGCAAGGAAGACCGAATTCGCCGCCGCGAGCGCTATGGCATCGCCGGACGCGAGCGCCCCGAGGGGCCGCTGATCTGGATCCATGCGGCGAGCGTCGGCGAGACCATCGCCGTCGTGCCGCTGGTCGAGAGCATCCTCGACTATGGCGTCAACATCGTGCTGACGACGGGGACCGTCACCTCCGCTCAGGTTGCCGACGAACGGCTCGGCGACCGCATCATCCACCAATATGTGCCCCTCGACCTCAAGCCGGCGGTCAGCCGCTTCCTCGACCATTGGCGGCCGGATCTGGCGATCATCGCCGAATCGGAGATCTGGCCGATGACCATCCTGGAGCTCGGCGCGCGCCGTGTGCCGCAGGTGCTGGTCAATGGCAGGTTGTCGGACCGTTCGTTCAAATCCTGGAAGAAGCGCGCCAACATCGCCGAGGCGCTGTTCGAGAATCTCGCCCATGTCGTCGCTCAATCGCAAATCGATGGCGAGCGCTTCCTCTCGCTCGGCGCCCGGCCGGTCACCGTGTCCGGCAACCTCAAGGTCGACACCACGCCGCCGCCGGCCGATGAACGGGCGTTGTCCGCGCTGAAGCGCCAGATCGGCACCCGCCCGACCTGGGCGGCGATCTCGACCCATGACGGCGAGGAGGTGGTGGCCGCCGAAGTTCACGCGACGCTGCACAAGCGTCACCACGGTCTTTTGACGATCGTCGTGCCGCGCCATCCCGATCGCGCCGAAGCGCTAGCGGCGCAGATTTCCGGCATGGGCCTGAAAGTCGCGCGGCGCAGCAAGGGCGACAGGATCACCGCCGATACGGACATTCTGCTCGGCGACACGATCGGCGAGATGGGGCTTTATCTCAGGCTGACCGAGATCGCCTTCGTTGGCCGTTCGCTCACCTCGCAGGGTGGCCAGAACCCGCTGGAGCCAGCCATGCTCGACACGGCGGTGCTGTCCGGCCGCAATGTCCAGAATTTTCGCGAGGCCTATCAGCGCCTGCTCGACAGCGGCGGCGCCAAGCTGGTGCGCGACCGCGACATGCTGGCCGGCGCCGTCAATTTCCTTTTGACCAACGAGGTGGCGCGCCACGAGATGATAGCAGCGGGTGCGGCGACCGTCGACGAGATGCGCGGCGCGCTGGCGTGCACACTGAAGTCGCTCGAGCCCTACATCCAGCCGTTGGTCGTCAAGTCGCGCCTCAAGGGCGCCAACGGCCGCTAAAGTGGCCAGCGAAGCGCCACCCTTCTGGTGGGAAGAACCGGACTGGCGCGCGCTGGCGCTGGCGCCGCTGTCCGCGATCTATGCACTCGTTGCCGGCCGCCGCATGCGCTCGGCGGCGCGCGAAAAGGTCGAGGCGCCGGTGCTGTGCGTCGGCAACTTCACCGTCGGCGGCACCGGAAAGACGCCGGTGGCGATCGCGCTGGCCGGACAGGCCAGGCGCATGCAGCTCAATCCCGGTTTCCTGTCGCGCGGCCATGGCGGCTCGTTCGGCGAGCCGCATGTCGTCGATCGCCATCACGACGCCGCCAGGCATGTCGGCGACGAGCCGCTGCTTCTGGCCGAACACGCGCCGGTCGCGGTGACGCCGAACCGCGCCGCCGGCGCGCGTCTTCTACTGGAAAAACACGGCTGTGATTTCCTGATCATGGATGACGGCTTCCAGAGCGCGCGCATCCATATCGATTACGCGCTGGTCGTCGTCGACGCACGCTACGGCGTCGGCAATGGCCGTGTCATTCCCGGCGGTCCGCTCAGGGCTGGTATCGTCGACCAACTGGTCTTCACCAGCGCGCTGCTGAAGATGGGCGAGGGCCTTGCTGCCGATGCGGTCGTCCGCCAGGCGGCGCGCGCCGGCCGGCCGATCTTCGAGGCGCGTACACGGCCAAGCAGCAAGGCGGGGCTGGCCGGCAAGCGGTTTCTGGCCTTTGCCGGCATCGGCCATCCCGACAAATTCTTCGACACGGTCCGTGAGGCCGGCGGCGAAGTCGCGCTGACCCGGTCGTTTCCTGATCATCATTTCTACGGCGAGGACGAGCTTGCCGAACTGGCAACGACGGCGCGCCGTGCCGGGCTTGGCCTCATCACCACCGCCAAGGACGCCGCCCGGCTGCGCCACGATGCCGCGCCCGCCGATTTCCTTGGGCAGCTCGATGTGCTGGAGATCGACACCGTGTTCGATCCTGACCACGTGCCCGAACGCATCATCGACGAGACGCTCGATGCCTGGCGGCAGCGCAAGCTGAAGGGTGAGCAGTGGACGCTTCGTCATCCTAGGGCGGAGCGACGCGAAGCGGAGCGCAGACCCTAGGATCCATGCCGCGACATGGGAGCGCCACAACGGTGCAGAACCTGCAGTGCGGAAGTCAGGCAGAAGGGATCGCAACCTTTGCGCCGCTGCGTTCTTCGGCCGAACTCACGGCATGGATCCCAGGGTCTCCGCGACGTCGCTTCGCTCCTGCTTCGCCCTGGGATGACGAAGGAGAGGTGACTACCGCCGGCTGCGCAACTCCGGATGCGCCTCGATCTCGCGGCGCAGCGAGGCGGCGGCACTCACATAGGGCTCTTGCCTGGCGACACTCCAGTATTTGAGCTCATCGAGCGGGATGCTTTCGCCGGTGACCGCGCAGCGCACGAAGGCGCCAGGGCTGGTCACCTGGAAGTCGCCGTCGAGGTAGCGGATACGGGCTTCCTTGCCGCCAGGGCCTTCGAAACGGTTCATCATGAGGTGGCGCCAAGGTTCATGACGATGTCATCGCCACAAATCGCGGGCAAGGTCAAGCTTGGAGCGAGATGAAGCGGGCAGCGAGGCGCGGGAAACGCGGGCTCAGCGCAAAGCCGGTTGGCCCGGGGCATAGCATATTTGTTCTTGCTTTGTGCCGGCAGTTATGCTATGGATTTAAGCATGGTGCTGATTTGCGCCAACGACCCGCCGCCGAGGCGGGTTTTTATTTCAGGCCTCGGTGCCATCTTCAAGCCGCAAGGTGGACGCCCGGTATCTTACTGCTCGGCCGCGATGAAATCCTCGATTGTCTCCGCCGCCAGCCCAGCCTGCAGCGCGATGCGCCGCGCAAGCTCGGCTGCGGCGGCGCGCGGCCGCCCCATCGGCCGGTCGAGCCAGTAGGATATCGGGCTCAGCACGATGCGGTCGTCGACAGCGGCGATGCGGCCCGACGTCAGCTGATGCTTGGTCATCGGCGGCCGCGCCAGCGCGATGCCGAGGCCATGGGCCGCGGCGTCGAGCACCAGATTGTAGTCCTCGAAGCGGCGGTCCTGCGGGCGCGGGCGATAGTCCATGTCCTGCGCACCAAACCAGGCGCGCCAGGCCGAGGCGTCCGAATCGTTGATCAGCGGGAATTTGAGCAGCCGGGCAGGGTCGCCGCGGCCGATCTCCCTGGCGAGGTCCGGCGAGGCGATCGGGAAGACATGTTCCTCGAAAAGCTGCACCGAGACGCGGCCCGGGATGCGGCCGCGGCCGCAGCGGATCGACAGATCGATACCCTCCTCGGCGAGGTCCGCCTGGCGGATGTCGACATCGAGCACGATGCGCAGCTTGGACGGGTTGTTTTCCAGCTCTGCCATGCGCGGCATCAGCCACAGCCCGCTGACCGAGGGGATAGAGGTCAGCCGCACCACGGCGGTGCCGCGCGGCTCGACCCAGCGGTCCGAATTGCTGGATATCAAGGCGAAGGCCTCGCTGGTGCGCAGATGCAGCCGGTTGCCTTCGATCGTCAGCGAAACGCCGCGCGCGCCGCGATCGAACACTTTGAGCCCGAGCCAATCCTCGAGCTTGGCGATCTGCCGGCTGACGGCGCCATGGGTGATGTTGAGTTTTTCGGCGGCGGCCGAAAAACTGCCTGTCCGCGCCGCGGCGTCGAAGGCGCGCAGGGTTTCGAGCGGCAGCATCGTGTCGGAGCTGTGATCCATAGTCACAGCTCACTCTCGATTTGGTCGTTTGTCAACCGGCCCGCAATGGCGTTTTCTGCCTCCGGGACAATAAAGCACGAGGATGTGAGATGAGCGCCTATGCCGGAACGTTGAATACGACACAGCGGATGGACACCACGGCAGCCATCGCTGTGGCACTGACGGTGGTTGGCTGGGCCTCTGCCTTTCCGGCAATCCGCGCCGGCCTCGCCGCCTTCGGGCCGCTGGAACTCGGCGCGCTGCGCTTCGCCATCGCGGCGGTGCCGGCGGCGATCTTCCTCGCCGTCAAGCGGCCGGCGCTGCCCCGGCTCGACGAGTTGTGGCGCTTTGCGATCGGCGGCGTCGTCTTCGTTGCGCTGTATACGGTAATGCTCAACTACGGTGAGCTGACGGTTTCTGCTGGTGCTGCCGGCTTCATCATCAATGTGAGCCCGATCTTCACCGCGATCATGGCGATGGCGCTGCTCGGCGAACGTTTTTCGGGCGTGGCCTGGCTCGGCACCGCCATTTCCTTCGCCGGCATCGGCATCATTGCGATGGGCGAGGGGCAGGGCCTGAATTTCAACACCGGCGCGCTGCTGGTTTTGGGTTCGGCGCTGTGCTCGGCGGTCAACACCATCGTCCAGAAGCCGCTGTTTGCCCGCCATCATCCGCTGACCATTTCGGCTTCCAACATGGTGCTCGGCGCACTCTGCCTGGTGCCCTTCCTGCCGAGCGGCCTGTCGCAGGCGGCGGTCGCCGATACCGCCGGCCTCGGGGCCGTCATCTTTCTCGGCATCGTGCCGAGCCTGATCGCCTACGCCGCCTGGGCAACAGCACTTTCCCGCCTGCCGGCAGCCCGCGCCTCGAACTTCCTCTACCTGGTTTCGCCAGTGGCGACGTCGATCGGCTTCTTCTGGCTCGGCGAAGTGCCGACGCTGCTCGGCATCATCGGCGGCGCGCTGGCTCTGGGCGGCGTCATCGTGGTGAATTTGAAAAGGTGAATCAGAGGGTTGTAAGGTTTTCCTGACTTAAAATGATCGCCTGCTCAGGGGCTCTGCACTGGTTGACGAGCAAGCGAGCTTACAAAGTGGGAAATCTGACGGTTGCCACGCAATCTCATCACCGGCACAAGCGGTCCCCTGGCCAAGCGCTCCGCCTCGATGAACGGCCGACTGTTGCGATCGAAATTCCAGACGTAGCGCAGAAACAACAAAAACTCCTTGTCCAGCCTATCGTGGCATCCTTCCGCGATATCGGGCCGGGGCCGGTTCAATGCGCTGCGCAATACGACCCGGCTCAAACATCTTACGCGAGGGGTGTCGAGCCAGACGACGAGATCAGCTCTGGGAAGCCTCAAATCGAAGGTCTGGCGATGATAGTTTCCCTCGCACACCCAGCCATCACCGGAGATGGCCTCGCTAACGCGTGCGCGGAAAACCTCGTATTGAGATTTGGTCCAGCCTGGCCCCCAGAACAACTTGTCCAAGTGCACGACCGGCAATTTCAACCGTTCGCCCACTTCCCTTGCTAGGGTTGATTTACCGCTTCCGGCATTTCCGAGGATGACTATCCGTTGCACAAAGCGACCTCAGAAAGCGGTGAGGGGAGCAACTCAACCCTGTAGTCTTTACCGCCGCCCGAACAGCCTCTCGATATCCGCGAGCTTGAGTTCGATATAGGTCGGGCGGCCGTGGTTGCAGGTGCCGGAGCCCGGCGTCGCCTCCATCTGGCGCAGCAGCGCGTTCATCTCTTCTGCCCTGAGCAGCCGGCCGGAGCGCACCGAACCGTGGCAGGCCATGGTCGCGGCTATCCTGTCCAGCCGCTCCTTCAGCGTGTCGACCGTGTCGTTGTCGGCGATCTCGTCGGCAAGGTCGCGCACCAGCTGCTGAACGTTGGTCTCGCCGAGCATCGACGGCGTCTCGCGCACGGCGACGGCGCCGGGGCCGAAACGCTCGATGGCGAGGCCGAAGCGGGCCAGCGTTTCGGAATGCAAGGCGAGCCGCTCGGCATCCTCTTCGGCCAAGTCGACGATCTCGGGCAGAAGCAACATCTGCGACGGCACGGCGCGTGAATGCAGTGCGTTCTTCAACGCCTCATAGACCAGCCGCTCATGCGCCGCATGCTGGTCGACGATGACAAGCGAATCCGTGGTCTGCGCGACAATGTAGTTCTCATGCACCTGCGCGCGTGCGGCACCCAGCGCCGTGCCAAGCAGCGTCTGTGTGGCTTCGTCCTGCCCGGCGCGCGCGTCGGCGCTGTGAAGCGGTCCGGCGTCGAATGCCGCCTGCTCGTTTTCGCCGAAGCCGCCATCAGCAAATCCCATATCCAGCGGCCGCTGCGGCGAGCGGGAGGGGTCGAAACCGGCGGAGCCTGAGGCCCGGTAGGCCGCCTCGTAGCTGCGGTGGCCATTGGCCGGTCCTGGATGCGCATAGGACGCCGCGCCCGGCCGGAATGCCGCCATCATGCCAGCGGCCCCGGTGGTGGCGGCCCGGATGCCGGCGTTGGCGAGCGCCTCGCGAATGGCGCCGACGATCAGCCCGCGCACCAGTCCCGGATCGCGGAAGCGGACGTCGGCCTTGGCCGGATGGACATTGACGTCGACGATGGCCGGATCGAGCGTCAGGAACAGCACCGTCACCGCATGGCGATCGCGCGGCAGCACGTCGGCGAAGGCACCGCGGATGGCGCCGGCAATCAACTTGTCGCGCACCGGCCGGCCGTTGACATAGGCATATTGCTGCAGCGCGTTGGCGCGGCTGAAGGACGGGATCGAGACGTGGCCAGCAAGGTGCACGCCGTCTCGGCTTGCGTCGATGGCGATGGAATTGTCCGGAAAGTCGGCGCCCATCACTTGCGCGACGCGGCGCAGTCGTCCTTCGGGGCCGTCGCCGGCCGCCGAAAGGTCCAGCGTCGAGCGGTCGGAGCCGGCCAGCGTGAAGCGCACGGCGGGGAAGGCGATCGCAATCCGCTTGACCACGTCGCTTATCGCCGAGCTTTCGGCGCGCTCGCCCTTCATGAATTTGAGCCGCGCCGGCGTGGCGAAGAACAGGTCGCGCACCTCGACCGTGGTGCCGCGATTGGCGGCCGCCGGCTTGACGGCCGACACGCGTCCGCCCTCGATGCCGATCTCGGCGGCGCTGTCGCCGTTGGCCGTTCGCGAGCGGATCGACAGCCGCGCCACCGAGCCGATCGACGGCAGCGCCTCACCGCGAAAGCCGAGCGAGCGGATGTCGTGGATGTCTTCAGTGAGCTTCGAGGTGCAGTGCCGTGCGATCGCCAGCGCCAGTTCCTGTTCGGGAATGCCCGCACCGTCGTCGGTGACACGGATCAGGTTCAGCCCGCCGCCGGCGGTGACGATCTCTACTCTGGCAGCACCGGCATCGAGCGCATTCTCGACCAGTTCCTTGACCACGCTTGCCGGACGCTCGATGACTTCGCCGGCGGCGATCTGGTTGATCATCGTTTCGGAAAGCTGGCGGATGGGCATGAGGCACTATAGGCGGATTCGTGGTCGATGCGGGAGGGGTAGAATTGCCTGCAGGATAGATCAGTTTACAGCGCGGATTTCGCGCACGCCCTTGCGCAGTCGCCGGCGCAACAAATTGCGCAGCGTCACCCCATCGCCGTAGCCGACCTTCGCGGCGATCTGCTCGACGCTGTCGGACGTGGTCTTCAATAGATGCACCGCATGCTCGACGCGCAAATCCTGGAAATAGGACAGCGGTGTCTTGCCGAGCACGTCGTTGACCCGCCGCGACAGGGTGCGTTTGCTAGCGCCGAGCGTAGCCGCCGCCTCATCCAGGTTGAAGCCGGTGGCGAGATGATCACGCGCCCAACGCTCGAAGCGTTCCACCAGCGGGTTCGAATGAGTGAGATGGTCTGATATCGCATAGGCAGATTGCAGCGGCCGGCTGTCGACGATCAGATATTTCGCGGTCAGCGCCGCCAGTTCCGGGCTTGTCTGCCGGATCACCATCAAGGCGAGGTCGATATGGCCAAGTGCGGCCCCGGCGGTGACGAACTGCCCGTCATTGACCAGCATGCGCGAGGCATCGAGCCGCACCTGCGGGTAGCGTTGGCGAAACATTGGCGCCAGCCACCATGTCGTGGTCGACGGCCGCCTATCGAGCAGGCCCGTTTCAGCTAAGACGAAGGTGCCGATGCAGGCGGCACCGATGCGCGTGCCGGCATTAGCGATAGCACGCAACGCTGTGACCGCCTCGGCAATGTCCACCCGCAGCAACGCCTCGCGCAGCGGGTCTGGCATTTTCTGACTAAGCGCAGGGATCACCAGCCAGTCGGGAACAGGCTCGCTGCCTATTGCCGTCACCGGCACCTGCAGGCCTTGCGCCGTGCACACCGTTTCGCTCACCCCGACAATGGTCGTGGCGAAGCGGCAGGGCGTTGCCGGCAGCATCACGGCCAGTTCGTTGGCGGTGCCGAACACGTCGAGCACCGTGGCCAGTCCGGTATCGAAAACACCATCGAGGGCAAGGACAGAAATGTTCATGGCAAAAATGATATCAAAGATGTCATTTTTGCCAGTACGCTTTTCGTTACGCTTCTGCGATTGTTGCTCCCGACGGTCCGATCGGCCGCGCACAACGACCAACGTGGAGGAGAAGACTGATGATCAAGCTCGCATTGTTCGCACGCTTCGAAGCCAAGCCCGGCAAGGAGAATGACATCGCCGCATTCTTGAAGACAGGCCTGCAACTGGCCAATCAAGAGGCCAAGACGCCGATCTGGTTTGCGCTCAGGCTGAGCCCCAGCGTGTTCGGCGTGTTCGATGCCTTTCATGACGAGACGGGGCGGCAGGCGCATCTCACCGGCGAGATCGCGAAGGCGCTGATGGCCAACGCCGAAACGCTGTTCGTCGGTCCGCCGACTATCGACCAGATCGATGTGCTCGGGCTGAAGAACGACGGTTCCGTCTGACCTGCGCCCATGCGCGCTGCGGTCCGGCCATGTGCCGGATTGCAGCGGCAGCCTCACGCCTGCGCGGCCAGCCAGTCCCGCACCTTGCGGGCGTTGTCGCTGAGGTCGCGGTTCTTCGGCCAGGTGACGTAGAACGCCTTACCGGTCCTCAGCACATGATCGGTCACGCGCACCAACAGCCCGGTCGTCAGCAGCCGCTCGGCGAGGTGCCGCCAGCCAAGCGCGATGCCTTGCCCTTCCATGACCGCCTGGATCACCAGCGCGTAGTCGTTGATGCGCAGGCCGCGCCCGGCGTCGGCCTCCTTCAGGCTGGCCCCGGCTGACGCGAACCACTCCTCCCAGCTTGCAGCCTCGCGAAACGGCTCCTCGAGGTGGATGAGGCGATGTGACGCCAATTCCTCGACCGTCCGCGGCAGGCCGAACTTCGCCACATAGCTGGCGCCCGCGACCGGGAATATCTCCTCGTCGGCCAGCGGCAGGCCATGATAGTCCGGCCATTGCTTCGGATCACCACCGCGGACCCCGAGCGGAATGCCCTCGGCGATGATGTCGAGGTCGCGGTCGGCGGTCTGGATGCGCAGATCGATGCCCGGCAATTCGTCGCGGAACTGCTGCAGGCGCGGCATCATCCAGAACGAGCCGAAGGCCGTCGATGCGGCAAGCGTCACATGGCCGCCGGTTGCCTGCAGGCGCAGATCCTCCGCCGACTTGCGGATATGCGACAGCCCAAGCGAAACGTCGGCATGGAAACGCTCGCCGGCCTCGGTCAGGCTGACCTGGCGGTGGCGGCGTTGGAAAAGCTTGGCGCCAAGTTGTTCCTCCAGGCCACGCACCGCATAGGAGACGGCCGCCTGGGTCATGCCGAGCTCCCGCCCGGCGGCGGTGAAGCTCGACAGCCGCCCGGCCGCCTCGAAGACGATCAGGCTGCCGGCGGAGGGCAACAGGTGGCGCAGGTTTCGCATAAGCTGACCTTATACAAGAGATCAGGATTTTCCAGCGTCACAGTCATATTTCGTCTCGCTAAGTTGACTGTCATGGGGAGGAAGGAGTTGCCATGAACGCACAGGCCGCCGAAGTGACCGAACACGCCAACCGCCGCAGCGGCGGCCGGCTGGGGCGCAAGGCGCTGCGGGGGGCTCCCGTGACGTCGTTTCCGACCCTGGTCCGCCAGATTCCCGTCTACCAGATGGTGCCGGACGAGGCGGTGGAGCTGATCCACCAGGAATCGCTCTCGATCCTCGAAGAGGTGGGATGCGAATTCCGCGACGACGAGGCCATTGCACTCTGGAAGGCGGCGGGAGCAGACGTCTCGGAGACGAGAGTCCGCATCGACCGCGCGCTTTTGATGGAGCTTGTATCGAAGGTCCCGCCGGAGTTCACGCTCAATGCGAGGAATCCGCAACGTTCGGTGCGCGTTGGCGGACAAAACTCCATCTTCGTGCCGATGTACGGCGCGCCCTACGTGCGCGATTTGGAGAACAACCGGCGCTACGGCACGCTCGCCGACCTTCAGAATTTCCATAAGCTCGCCTACATGGCGCCGGCGCTGCACTCGTCGAGCTCGATCATCTGCGAGCCGATGGAAATCCCGGTGCCGAAGCGTCACCTCCACATCATCCATTCGGCGCTGAAGCACTCCGACAAGCCGTTCATGGGCATCGTGACCTCCAAGGATCGGGCGGAAGACACGATGGCGATGGCAGGCATCGTCTTCGGCGAGGATTTTGTCCGCGACAACCCGGTGCTGGTGGCGATCACCAACTGCAATTCGCCGCTGGTCTGGGATGCCACCATGCTGGACGCGATGAAGGTCTATGCGCGCCACAACCAGCCGCTGATTCTGGCACCCTTCGCGCTGTGCGGCGCCTCGACTTCCGCCTCTGCAGTAGGCGCGGTCGCGCAGGTCAATGCGGAAGCACTGGCGGGCGTCGCGTTCACACAGCTGCTGCGTCCAGGTTCGCCGCAGATCTACGGGCAGTTCATGGTCACGGTCGACATGAAGACCGGCGCTCCCATGGGCGGCACGCCGGAGGCGGCCCAGATGATGTATCTGATGGGAGCACTGGCGCGGAAATACCGGCTGCCGTGGCGCACGTCCGGCTTCCATGTCGGGTCGAAGCTGAACGACGCCCAGGCAGGCTACGAGGCGAACATGCTGATGCATGCCGCCATCCTTGCCGGCGCCAACTATATCTGGCATTCCGCCGGATGGCTCGAGGCCGGCCTGACCTGCGGCTATTCCAAATTCGCGACCGACTGCGAACAGCTCGTCGGCTGGTACAAATACGCAGGCGGGCTCTCCTTCGACGATTTCAAGGACGCGATGGCGGCGATCCGCGAGGTCGGCCCGGCCGGCCATTTCCTCGGCACCCAACACACGCTCGAACATTTCGAGTCCGCCTTCTTCATGCCCAGCATCATGGACTTCAATTCGTACGAACAGTGGAAGGCTGAAGGGGCAAAGGACCACGACACCCGCGGCCGCGAGAAAGCCCGCAACATGCTTGCGGATTATGAGGAGCCGAAGCTCGACGAGGGTATCGCCGAGGGTCTCAAGGATTTGATCGCGCTGCGGGAGGAAAAACTGCCGGACAGCGTTAGTTGATGCAAAAGGGCGAAGACCCGACGAAACGACAAGGGAGGAAAAAATGACATTCTTCAGAAGCAACGGCGACCACGTGCCGAGCGCCATCGAGGCGATGGCGGACGAGGCGCGCGCGGGTCGCATGGACCGGCGCGAGTTCCTGGCGCTGGCAAGCGCCTTCGGCGCATCGACGGCCCTTGCCTACGGCATGATCGGTCTTGCCGCGCCGCAACAGGCCCTGGCCGAAGAGCCGAAGAAGGGCGGAACGCTGCGCGTTTCGATGTCGGTCAAGGCGCAAAAGGACCCGCGCACTTACGACTGGGTGGAACTTGCGAACATCTCGCGCTGCTGGCTCGAGCCGCTTGTCCGCTATACGCGCGAATTCACATTCGAGCCGGTCTTGCTCGAAAGCTGGGACGTCAACGACGACGCCACCGAATACGTGCTGCACGTGCGCAAGGGCATCACCTGGAACAACGGCGATGCTCTCAACGCCGATGACGTTGTCCACAATCTGACGCGCTGGTGCGAGAAGGGTGCCGCCGGCAATTCGATGGCCGCCCGCGTCGGCGCGCTGATCGACGAAAAAACCGGCAAGGCCAGGGAAGGAGCAATCACCAAGGTCGATGACAACACGGTCAAGCTGACGCTTAACGAACCGGATATCTCGCTGATCCCCAACTTCACCGACTATCCGGCGCTCGTCGTCCACCGCAATTTCGATGCCGACGGCGCTGATCCGCTCGCCAAGCCAATCGGCACCGGGCCGTTCGAACTTGTGTCCTATTCGGTCGGCCAGAATGCGGTCGTCAAGCGTCGTGAGAGCGGCAAGTGGTGGGGCGGTGAAGCGCCGCTCGACGGTGTCGAATTCATCGACTACGGCACCGACTTCAACGCCTCGGTGAACGCATTCGAGTCCGGCGAGATCGATGTCAATTTCGAGACACCCGCCGACTTCATAGACATCCTCGACAAGATGGATCTGATGAAATCGGAGGTCGCGACAGCAACGACGCTCGTTGCCCGGACCAACATCACGCACAAGCCCTACGATGACCAGCGGGTGCGCAACGCCCTGCAAATGGCCGTCGACAACAATGCGGTGCTTCAACTTGGCTATGCCGGGCGGGGCACCCCCGGTGAAAACCACCACGTCAGCCCGATCCATCCGGAATACTACCCGCTGCCCAAGAAGACACGCGACGCGGCGGGCGCCAAGAAGCTGATGGCTGATGCCGGACAGGCCGACTTCGAGCATGAACTGATCACCGTCGAGGACGATTGGCAAAAGAACACCGGCGACGCGATCGCCGGCCAGCTGCGTGATGCCGGGATCAAGGTGAAGCGCACGGTGCTGCCGGGGTCGACCTTCTGGAACGACTGGACGAAATATCCCTATTCCATGACCATCTGGTACATGCGCCCGCTCGGCGTCCAGGTGTTGGCGCTCGGCTATCGCACCGGCGAGGCCTGGAATGAGACGGCGTTCTCGAATCCCGATTTCGACGCCAAGCTCAAAGAAGCTCTTTCGCTCATCGACGTCGCCAAGCGCAAGGAGGTGATGAAGGACGTCGAGCAGATCCTGCAGGATTCGGGCGTCATCATCCAGCCGTTCTGGCAGAAGCTGTACAGCCACATGGACAAGAAGGTGAAGAATTACGCTGTCCACCAGACCTTCGAGATGGATCTCCAGAACGTCTGGCTGGACGCCTGAGTTAACGCCCAAGGGATTTCATGGGCCGCAAAAAAGCCGGGATGCAGGATTCGTGGTATTGAACGGTTCCCACCACGAAATCCTGGAGATGATCGGATGAGACTGACAGTGCTTGCCGCCGCCCTCTCGATCTTAGGACCTACGGCCGCCCTGGCCGGGTCGGCATCCAATGCGGTGAAGTTCTTCTACATGCCCGAGGTCAAGTTCGAGGCCGATGCGAAATACCGCGACCGTTTCACCGAGCCGGTGACCAAGCTGTTCGACCTCAACGACCAGGCGCGGAAGAACAAGCCGGATGAAGTGCCTTGCATCGACTTCGCCCCCGGTCTCGATGCGCAGGACTATGACGAAAAGACCGTCGCCGAGACGCTGAAACTGTCGGAAGCGGTAGATGGCGACAGCGCCGACGTGACGGTGACCTTCAACCTCTTCCCGGAAGGCGATGATTCCAAACGCGAAATGGTCTGGTCTCTGAAGAAGGTCGACGGCAAATGGAAAGTCGCCGACATCGCCTCCAAATCCAGCGGCTGGACGTTGAGTGCGCTCGAATGCCTGGCCGGCCAGACTCCGGAGTGAGGCCATGGCCTGCGCCCTGGCCCTGGCGACTGTGTGCCTGCTGGCGGCGGGGTTGAGCAGCGCCGCTGCTCAGGGCCTGTTCGGCACGCCGCCCGCAAGCGCCCCGTCCGCAACGCCGCCGGCGGATAACGTAGGGGAAGCGCCGGTGCGGCCGGGTTCGCCGACCGCGGTGGTGAAACCGTTCTACGAGCATGTCGGGCTCGAGCTCGATCCGGCTCAGCGCGGCCATTTCGCCGATCCCGCGAAGTCGGTGCTCGACAAGAGCGATGCGTTGCGCAAATCCGGGCAGGGCGAATGCCTCGATCCCAACATGGCGCTCGACAATGCGCAATACGACAAGGCCGAGATCGACAAGAGCCTGAAGACCATCGAAGCGGTCGATGGCGACGAGGCCAAGGTCGTCGCCGCCTTCGTCGCCGCCGGCAATCCGCACCGGCTGGAATGGAAATTCAAGAAGGTCGACGGCGACTGGAAAGTCGCGGACCTGCTTTCGGTGACCGGCGAATGGGCGCTCAGCCAGTATCAGTGCGAATAGGGGAACCGATGAAGATCACCAACATCCGCGTCACCCATGTCAACGTTCCGCTCGACGCTCCGTTCTGGTGGACGGCCGGCCTCTACGGCGGCGCCTCGAAGTCGATCATCGAGGTCGAGACGGACGAAGGTGTGGTCGGACTGGGCGAGGCGCCGTGGTGGCATTTCGGCGAGGTGATCAAGGCCGAGATCGCGCCGGCGCTGATCGGCGCCGATCCGCTCGACCTCGCCGACTGCGAGGCGCGCTGCGTGCCGCCCTGGCAGATCACCGCCAACACCGGCGAGAATGCCGCCTCCGTGGCCTTCGGCGCCGTCGAACTGGCGCTGTGGGACATCAGGGGCAAGGTGTTTGGCATGCCTCTCTATAAGCTGCTCGGCGGCGCGGTGCGCAAGGACATTCCGTTTTCGGAATATTTCTCCTTTCGCGCCGCCGCGCAGGGCGGGGCAGGTGGCGAGATGACGCCCGAGGCGATCGTCGATTACTGCCTCAGGATGCGCGAGCAGCACGGCTCGACGATTTTCGAGGGCAAGCTGATCATGGGCGATCCCGAGCTCGAGATCAGGACGGTGCGCATGCTGCGCGAGGCGCTCGGCGAGAAGGCGCAGATCAAGCTCGATTCCAACATGCAGTGGTCGCTGACCACGGCGCGCTGGGTGCTGCGCGAGATCGAGCCATTCAACATCCGCAACTACGAGGATCCGGTCGCGACCTTCGAGGAGATGGCGGCACTTCGCCAGCATTCGCGCATTCCGTTCTCCACGCATGTCCCGGATCTCAGACGGGCCGTCGCGCTCGGCGCGCCGGATACCTTCGTCTGCAATTTCGCGGCACTCGGCGGCCTGTCGAAGACCCTGAAATTCATCGCCGCCTGCGAGGCGATGGGCAAGGGGTTCTGGTGCTATTCGAACGATCTCGGCATCATGACATCGGCCTATCTGCACGTCGTCGCCGCCACGCCATGGATCACCGAGGCATCGCAGTCACTGTTTGCCTGGCAGATCGGCGACGTCATCAAGGACGGTCCGTTCCGGCAGAAAGACAACACGGTGCGCGTGCCGGAAGGCGACGGGCTCGGCGTTGAACTCGATCCTGCCGCGATGAAACGCTGGGCCGGGCACTTTGCCGAGCACGGGCCTATGGGCCATTTCAGCGATCCGAACAATCCCGGCCGCTACCGGCGGCTGCCGCTCAACTGACGCCATGGGCTTGCGCGACGGATCAGGCTCACCCGCGCCCGCGATAGGGCGCCACGCCTGTGTCGGGCAGCCAGGCGCCTTCCGGCGGCGCGCCGGTCTGCCAGAACACGTCGATCGGAATGCCGCCGCGCGGATACCAGTAGCCGCCGATGCGCAGCCACAAGGGCTTGGTCGCCGCGACGATGCGGCGGCCGATCATCACGGTGCAGTCTTCGTGGAAGGCGCCATGGTTGCGGAACGAGGTCATGAACAGTTTCAGCGACTTCGATTCCACCAGCAGCGTGTCGGGCGCGTAGTCGATGACGATATGGGCGAAGTCCGGCTGGCCGGTGACCGGGCAGAGCGAGGTGAATTCCGGGCAGGTGAAGCGCACGATGGCCGGCGGCCCGTCACCGCGCGAAAACGGCACGGTCTCCAGGACCGCAGCTTCGGGGCTCCGTGGCGTCTCGACGTGCGCGCCGAGCTGGGTGAGGTTCTTGGTATCGATCATAGCGGTTGTTCCTTGGATTTGCCGCTCATTAGCATCGGACCGAAAAGTGCGCAGCGGTTTTCGGATAAATCCGATGCTTAACTAAAGAGCTGGAGCAGCACACGCTGCTCCAGCACAATTTGAAACAGCAGGAAGACGATGACCAGCAACGATCCGCTTCTCCAGCCTTACCAGCTCAAACATCTGACGCTGAAGAACCGTGTCATGTCGACCAGTCACGAGCCGGCCTATTCCGAGGACGGCATGCCGAAAGAGCGCTACCGGCTCTACCATGCCGAAAAGGCCAAGGGCGGCATGGCTTTGACCATGACCGCCGGCTCGGCGATCGTCTCGCGCGACAGCCCCGCCGCCTTTGGCAACCTGCATGTCTATGACGACCGCATCGTGCCGTGGCTCACGGAGCTCGCCGATGCCTGCCACGAGCATGACTGCAAGGTGATGATCCAGATCACCCATCTCGGCCGCCGCACCGGCTGGAACAAGGCCGACTGGCTGCCGGTGCTTTCGGCCTCACCGGTGCGCGAGCCGGCGCATCGCGCCTTTCCAAAGACCATCGAGGACTGGGACATCGAGCGCATCGTCGCCGACTACGCTTCCGCCGCCCAGCGTTGCCAGGCCGCCGGTCTCGACGGCATCGAGTTCGAGTCCTACGGCCATCTGATGGACGGTTTCTGGTCGCCGGCCACCAACCATCGCGACGACGAGTTTGGCGGCTCGCTCGACAACCGCCTGCGCTTCACCAACATGGTGCTCGACGCCGTGCGCTCGGCTGTCGGCCAAGAATTCGTCGTCGGCATCCGCATGGTCGCCGACGAGGATTTCGAAAAAGGCCTGTCGAAGGCAGAGGGCGTCGAGATCGCCAGGCGGCTGGCCGGCTCCGGCAAGGTCGATTTCCTCAACATCATCCGCGGCTCGATCGAGACCGATGCCGCGCTGACCAGGGTCATCCCGGTGACCGGCATGCGCTCCTCGCCGCATCTCGATTTCGCCGGCGAGGTGAGGGCGGCGACGAAATTCCCGACCTTCCACGCGGCGCGCATTTCCGACGTCGCCACCGCCCGCCACGCCATCGCCGCCGGCAAGCTCGATATGGTCGGCATGACCCGCGCCCACATTGCCGACCCGCATATCATCCGCAAGGTGATGGAGGGCCGCGAGCATGAGATCCGCCCTTGCGTCGGCGCCACCTATTGCCTCGACCGCATCTATGAGGGTGGCGAGGCGCTGTGCATCCACAACGCGGCAACCGGCCGCGAGGCTGAGATCCCGCACATCATCGCGAGGACCGAGGGACCGAAGCGAAACGTGGTCGTCGTCGGCGGCGGGGCCGGAGGGTTGGAGGCGGCGCGCGTTGCTGCAGAGCGCGGGCACCAGGTGACGGTGCTGGAAGCATCGAGCCAGGCCGGCGGCCAGGTGCGGCTGGCGACACAGAACCCGCGCCGCAAGGAACTGATCGGCATCATCGACTGGCGGCTGGCCGAACTCGACCGGCTCGGCGTCGAGATCCGCTACGACACCTGGGCGGAGAAGGACGATATTCTGGCGCTGTCGCCCGACGTAGTGGTGGTCGCCACCGGCGGCCTGCCGCAGAACCCGCCGCTGGCGGCAGGCGACAGCCTCGTCACCTCGAGCTGGGACATTATGGCCGGCAGCGTCAAGCCGGCCGAGAACGTCCTTCTCTATGACGACAATGGCGGCCATCAGGGCATGGGCGCGGCCGAGATCATAGCCAACAGCGGCTCGAGGCTGGAGCTGGTTTCACCCGAGCGCTTTTTTGCGCCTGAAATGGGCGGAATGAACCACGTCCCCTATATGCGTGCCTTCCAGGAGAAGGGCGTCACCATCACCATCAACACGCGGCTGCGCTCGGTGCGGCGCGAGGGCAATCAGCTGGTTGCGGAGCTCGGCTCAGACTTCGCTGATGGCTGGCGCGGCGAGCGGCGGGTCGACCAGGTTGTGGTCGAGCACGGCACGCTGCCGCTCGACGACCTCTATCTGGCGCTGAAGCCGCTGTCGAAGAACAGCGGCGCGGTGGATTACGAGCGACTGGTCAACGGCGGCAACATTTTCCCGGCACGCAATCCGGAAGCGCGCTTCGTGCTCTTCCGCATCGGCGATGCGGTGGCATCACGCAACATCCACGCCGCCATCTATGACGGCATCAGGTTCGGGTTGCGGATCTGAGGACTGTCGATTGGTGGCGCGCAGCCGAACCTCTGTACGGAGAGCCACCAGGCACTTCAGCCCGGTCTGCGCGCCGCGCACGCCGCCGGCCTGTTGCCGGACACCGTACGATCTTGTGAACCGTGATTGCGGCAGGGCCAGGCCGTTCAAAACATCCTGGCAACCGCCATGCACAGCACCGTGACCACCAGCAGTCCGCCGGCGATGCGTTCGCCTCTTGTCATTTTGGCGCGCAATTGGGTCTGCATCACCGCGTTTGCACCAGCCAGTTGCCTGCTGGCGGAGCCGACCAACGCCCCCTGGACGCCGGCGGCGATCAAGGCCGTCACGATGCCCAGCGCCAGAACTTTCTCCATCGAGCCGAAAACGCCTTCATGGAAGAAATACCAGAGCAGAATGCCGGTGACGAAAACCATGCCGGCCGCACCCATTTGCGGCCGGAAAAACCGTTCGATCCGAATCTCGGGATCGCGGGCGACCGCGATGGTCGTACCGGCCCAGAACACACCAGCCAGGACGTGAAGGCCGAGGACGATGATGTAGACATATTGCATGGCCGCATTTCCTCTTTTTTGCCCACCACTAGCCATTAGGTTAGATATCTAATGATTAGATGTCAATGTATAGGCTTGAACCAGTTCCATCGGCCTTGCCCTTGCTCTAGTGTCGGATCATGACGCCCTTTGACCGCCCGCCTGTCGGGATGAATCTCGCCCGCACCGCCAAGCTTGTCGCACAGGCCTTCGACGCTGCCTTGGTCGAAGCGGGCGGCACACTGCCGGTCTGGGTCACTCTGCTGTCGGTCAAGTCGCGGGAACTCGCCAACCAGCGCGAACTCGCCGGCATGATCGGCATCCAGGGCGCGACGCTGACCCACCATCTGAACGCGATGGAGACGCAAGGCCTGCTGACCCGGCGCCGCGATCCCGAGAACCGCCGGGTCCACCAGGTCGAACTGACCGAAGCCGGAGAGGCTCTTTTCCTAAAATTGCGGACAGCAGCGCTTGCCTTCGACAAGCGGCTTCGGGCCGGGTTGCCCGACGACAAGTTGGCGGACTTCGCGGAAGTGCTTGCGGCGCTGCGGGCTAATATCGAAGGATAGCTGGAGCAGCCCGAAATTTAGCGAATGTGTTTCAGCCGTCATAGCCGGAGATCGCGCCGAAGGTGTAGAGGCCGCCATTCCCGAGCAGGCTTGTCAAGGTTGGCGCCCTACGCCACGCTTCCCTGCAGCAGCGTCAGCCTGGCTTTCTTCGGCGCCCTCGCGGCCAGCCATTCGCGTGCCTTGTCCTGCGGCATCGGGAAGGCGATCGAGTAGCCCTGCACCTGGTCGCAGCCGATCGCCATCAGCGAATCGAGCTCAGCCTCGGTTTCGGCACCCTCGGCGACGATCGAGATGCCAAGGCCGCGGGCGAGTTCGGTGATGGCCCGCACGATCTTGCTGTTGTCGCCGTTCTCATTGATGTTCTGGACGAAGCGGCGATCGATCTTCAGCCGGTCGATCTCGTTCGGGTTGACGTGGCTGAGCGACGCGTAGCCGGTGCCGAAATCGTCGAGTTCAAGATGGACGCCGGCGGCGCGGATGTGGCGCAGCTTAGCGGCGATGCCGGTCTTCTCGTCGTCGAGAATGACGGATTCGACGATTTCCAGCGACAGTTTTTCTGGCGGCAGACCAGCCTTTTCCAGCGTATCGAAGAGGAAGGCGTCGAAATCCGGCTCACGCAGTTCGGTGCCGGACACGTTGACCGCGAGCCGTCCGAAGGCAATGCCGGCGCGGTTCCATTCGGCCGCCTCGGTGATCGCCTTGGCGATGACGATGCGGCCGATCTCGGCCATGAGGCCGCATTTTTCGGCGACGGGAATGAACTCGCCCGGTGCGATCATGCCGCGCTCGGCATGTTTCCAGCGAATCAGCGCCTCGATGCCGCCGATCGTGCCGTTCGACAACGAAACCTGCGGCTGGAAATAGACCTGGAACTCTTTCTGCGAAATGGCGATCCTGATGTCATGCTCGAGCTGCTTGCGGTAATCGAGCTCACGCCGCAATTCCTCGGAGAAGAACGAGAAGCTGCCGCCCCCCTGCTTCTTGGCGGAATAGAGCGCGAGATCGGCATGGACGAGCAGATCCTGCGCATTGTCGGCGTCGAGCGGATAGACGGCGACGCCGGCGCTGGCGCCCGGGAGGATGGTCGTACCTCGAAAGACGATCGGTTCGTTAATCTGCGTCAGGACCCGCCTGGCGACCATGTTGATGTCCTCGGTGCCGCCGGCGCCGTTGAGGATCATCACGAACTCGTCGCCGCCAAGACGCACGCTAAGATCCGACGCCCGGCAGGAATCGCGCATGCGCTGCGCCGTCACCACCAGCACATAGTCGCCGGCGGCGTGGCCAAGCGTGTCGTTGATCTGCTTGAACCGGTCGAGGTCGAACTGGATCGCCGCAAGCCGCTCTCGCCGACGCTGTGCCCCCTTGATCAGCGTGTCGAAATGATCGGTCAGGAAGGTGCGGTTGTGCAGGCCGGTAAGGCCGTCATGCACGGCGATGAAGGCCATGGAATTGCGGGCATCGATCAGTTCATGCGTCTTGCGCAGAATGGCGTTCGACATCGGCCTGAAGATGAAAAGTGCCACCAGTACGATGACGCCGATGGTGGCGTAGAACAGCGTTCGATGGAGATTAAGAAGCTTTTCCGATCGCGCGTCGGCATGGGTGCTGATGCGCTGGCGAAGTGCCGCATAGCCCGACAGGGTCGCATTGGCGATGGAAGCGTCGAGGTTGACGCGTTCGGTGCCGCCCTTGTAGCCGCCATTACCGGCCATGCCGAGTTGCGATTCAAACGCCGAAACCAGGCGTTCGCCGTTGGCGATAAGCCCGACAGAGAAGTAGTCGAGATGAAACGGCTTGGCGAACAGCACGCTCTCGACCGATTTTGGATCGAACCTTGCTGGTGATGCCGGGTCGGCGACGACCCGCTCGAGCAGAAGATCGTAGTTTCTCTCGAACTCCGCCGTTGCCTGTTTCAATGCGGTGACCAGAGCCGGTTGTTGGTCGCGCGAAGCAGAGCCTGCCGCGTTGGCAAGGAAGACGATGCGTTGCGACAGCGCCTTTTGCGTGCTGACGACATCGAGCAGCGCATCGCCGTGCCGCTGGGCAGCCATCATCTGCTGGAGAAGGATGAAGGAGGCCATCACCATGGCGGCGATGATCAGCAGCGCCAGCCAATAGCCGGCCTTGATCAGCAGTATGAGCCTGCCCGAAATAGTTTGCACCGGTTCTTGCGACATTTTCCGGGGCGGTCCCTCTCGCCGACAGATTGTTGGGTGTGAGAACCATTGGCTTGAAAGTGTTAACAGGTTTGGAAACCGACAGACGGGCGACAGCGGCAGCGGTGGAAAGCTCGCGAAATGGTTATCGCGTTCTTTCGCGCCGCATCTGCATTTGAACATCCGTCATTCGCGGCATTGGCCAGTGGCCGTCGTGCCACCGGAGCGGTCGCTTTTGCGGTGGATTTTTCGCGCGCGCGGGGCGACAGTCCATTCAATCATCAACAGGGCCTGATCATGAGCGCGGCGTTCCTCTCCCATATCGACAGCGAGCTTCAAGGGCTGAAATCGGCCGGCCTCTACAAATCCGAGCGGGTGATCACCTCGACGCAGTCGGCCGAGATCGAGGTGGGTGGCCAGAAGGTGCTGAATTTCTGCGCCAACAACTATCTCGGCCTCGCCGACAGCGCCGAATTGCGCGACGCGGCCAAACAGGCGCTTGACCGCTATGGTTATGGCATGGCGTCGGTGCGCTTCATCTGCGGCACGCAGGAAGAGCACAAGCAGCTCGAGGCGACGATTTCTGGCTTCCTCGGCATGGAGGACACGATCCTCTACGGCTCCTGCTTCGATGCCAATGGCGGTCTGTTCGAGACGCTGCTGGGTGAGGAGGACGCCGTCATCTCCGACGCGCTGAACCACGCCTCGATCATCGATGGCGTGCGGCTGTCGAAAGCAAAACGCTTCCGCTACGCCAACAACGACATGGCCGATCTGGAGGCGCGATTGAAGGAGGCGCGGGATTGCCGTTTCCGGCTGATCGCCACCGACGGCGTGTTTTCCATGGACGGCATCATCGCCAATCTGAAGGGCGTCTGCGATCTCGCCGGGAAGTACGACGCGATGGTGATGGTCGACGACAGCCATGCGGTGGGCTTCGTTGGCAGGAACGGCCGCGGCTCGGCCGAGCATTGCGGCGTCGAGGGCAGGGTGGACATCATCACCGGCACGCTCGGCAAGGCACTGGGCGGCGCGTCCGGCGGCTACACGTCGGGCAAGAGCCAGGTGGTCGACTGGCTGCGCCAGCGCTCGCGCCCCTATCTGTTTTCCAACACGCTGATGCCGGCGATCGCCGGCGCCTCGATCCGGGTGTTTGAACTGATCAAGGACGGTGACGGATTGCGCAACAGGCTCTACGACAATGCAGCGCGCTTCCGGTCGCAGATGGGTAAGCTCGGGTTTACGCTTGCAGGGGCCGACCATCCGATCATACCGGTGATGCTGGGCGATGCGACGCTGGCGCAGGAGATGGCGGCGCGCATGCTGAAACGCGGCATCTATGTCATCGGCTTTTCCTTTCCGGTGGTGCCGAAGGGCCAGGCGCGCATCCGCACGCAAATGTCGGCCGCCCATTCCAGCGCCGATATCGACCGCGCGGTCGAGGCATTTGGCGACGTTGGCAAAGAACTCGGCGTGATCGGATAATCGCAAATGCTTTCGCTCAACGGCGCCCCCCTCTGTCCTGCCGGACATCTCCCCCACACGGGGGGAGATCGGCTCTCGTCTTCGCCCTGGCCAATCGCCGACGCGGCAAAAAAGGCGCGACGCGTAAGCTGCCAATCTCCCCCTCGTGGGGGAGATGTCCGGCAGGACTGAGGGGGGCGCGAAGGAACGCTACCTTTCAAAGCGTCGGGAGGGCCTGATGTCGAACATGATGAAGGCGCTGGTCAAGGCCAAGGCCGAGCCAGGCATCTGGATGGAAGAGGTGCCGGTGCCGGAAATCGGCCCCAACGACGTTCTGATCAAGATCAGGAAGACCGCGATCTGCGGCACCGACGTCCACATCTACAATTGGGACCAGTGGGCGCAAAAGACAGTGCCCGTGCCGATGGTGACCGGCCATGAATTCGTCGGCACGGTCGCCGATTTCGGCGCGGCGGTGACTGAGTACAAGGTCGGCCAGCGCGTCTCGGGCGAGGGCCACATCGTCTGCGGCCACTGCCGCAACTGCCGCGCGGGCAGGGGGCATCTGTGCCGCAACACGCTCGGTGTCGGCGTCAACCGTCCCGGCGCCTTCGGCGAATACCTGGCGATCCCGCAGCACAATGTCGTGCCGATCCCCGACGACGTGCCCGACGAGATCGCCGCGATCTTCGATCCCTTAGGCAATGCCGTGCACACCGCATTGTCCTTTGATTTGGTCGGCGAGGACGTGCTGGTCACCGGCGCCGGGCCGATCGGCATCATGGGTGCGCTCGTCGCCCAATGCGTCGGCGCGCGAAAAGTGGTCATCACCGACATCAACCCGGTGCGGCTGGCGCTGGCGAAAAAACTCGGCGTCCAGCATGTGGTCGACGCGTCGAAGGAAAAGCTGCGCGACGTGATGCCGGCGCTCGGCATGACCGAAGGTTTCGACGTTGGCCTCGAAATGTCGGGCGCCGCGCCCGCCTTCCGCGACATGATCGACACCATGAACAATGGCGGCAAGATCGCCATTCTGGGCATTGCCCCGACCGGCTTCGAGATCGACTGGAACAAGGTGATCTTCAAGATGCTGCATCTCAAGGGCATCTACGGCCGTGAGATGTTCGAGACCTGGTACAAGATGATCGCCCTCGTGCAAGGCCCGCTCGACGTGACCGGGCTGATCACCCACCGCATTGGGATTGACGACTATATTTCCGGCTTCGAGGCGATGAAGAGCGGCAATTCCGGCAAGGTGGTGATGGACTGGTGAGCGCCTTATCTTTCCGACACCTGAACCTAGATTGGAACGCAGAGCCTAACGCTCCCGATGTTGAGCTAACAGTTGAGGGCAATACCGTTCAGCTTACCTTTCGCTTGAACCCATGGGCTTATGACGCCAGCAAAGGAGAGAAGGGGACCCTTCGTTTCATTGGCTGCAGTCGTTGGCGGTGGGACTCAACAAACGACCACGCATGGTTCGCAGGGGAAGGTCTTTACGCCGGAAACGCACCAAAATGGGGCGAATTCTATGAGGTTATCGGTGATAGCCGGCCGACCAGTGAGCACGATTGGGAGGTTCTGTCGCCTGACGGGCCCAAGTCACGACAGTTCCTGTTCTATTTTCGCGACGAAGCGATTGAAGTTATAAGTGAAGACTGGTCACTTTCTCGACAAATGTCAGGCGGTGGCTAGGCGTTGCGTTCAGAGCGATTGGCTTCGACCCTAACCTTGGCTCGCCCCAAACTACCCTCCAAGGCGGTCAGCCCTTTCGTGATTGCCGCGCGATCACCTTCACTCAGCTTCGCCAAGAGTTCCCGCTCGAACGCCTTCGCTAGCGGCACCATTTCGCGATAGGCGGCCAGGCCCGCTTTGGTCAGCGCCAGATGCTCGACACGACGGTCTTTCTCGTCTGGCGTGCGGGTCAGCCAGCGCCGCCGCTCAAGCTCGGCCACCGCTCGAGACACCTTGGTTTTATGCATCGCCGATTGCTCGCCAAGCTCAGTTGCCGTCATCGTGCCATGCTGCCCCAGACCTGAAAGCGTTCGCCATTCCGGCCGCGTCAGGCCGTGGCGATCTCGGTAAATCTTCGAGAATTCGCGGCTGACGGAATCGGCAAGCCTATAGAGCCGGTAGGGCAAGAAGCTTTCGAGTTCGAGGATTTCCATGTGCGCACTGTGGATGCGGCGTTCGCCGTTGATAGTTACATTTTCGATGGTTACAAATGAAACCACTTTGGTCAACATTACCGGCAAGCCGCGTTCAACTGGCTGAGAGACCGGGATCAGGGAGGATGCCATGGCCTTTTCCTACATGCCGGGATTCGGCAACGACTTCGAAACCGAAACCCTGCCGGGTTCGCTGCCGCAGGGGCGGAATTCGCCGCAGCGGCCGGCCTACGGCCTCTACGCCGAGCAACTGTCCGGCTCGCCCTTCACCGCGCCGCGCGGCACCAACGAGCGCTCGTGGCTCTATCGTATCCGGCCGAGCGTCAGGCACACCGGCCGCTTCAAGCCGGCGAGCTATCCGCTGTGGAAGAGCGCGCCGAATGTCGGCGATCACGAGCTGGCGCTCGGCCAATATCGCTGGAATCCGGTGCCGATGCCGAAGGAACCGACCGACTTCATCGCCGGCATGCGCTCGATTACCACCGCCGGCGACGTGCTTGGCCAGACCGGCATGGCGGCACACGTCTATGTCGCCAACCGCTCGATGGTCGACGATCATTTCTTCAATGCCGATGGTGAGTTGCTGGTGGTGCCGCAGGTCGGCAGCCTGCGCCTCGTCACCGAGATGGGCGTCATCGAATTGCGCCCTGGCGAGATCGCCGTGCTGCCGCGCGGCCTCGTGTTCAAGGTCGAGCTGGTCGATGCCGAAGTGCGCGGCTATCTCTGCGAGAACTACGGCGCCAAGCTGACGCTGCCGGACCGTGGCCCGATCGGCGCCAATTGCCTGGCCAATCCGCGCGATTTCAAGACGCCTTGCGCCTGGTTCGAGGACAAGGAAACGCCTTGCCGGCTGACCGTCAAATGGTGCGGAAATTTCCATGTCACCGAGCTCGGCCATTCGCCGCTGGATGTGGTGGCGTGGCACGGTAACTACGCACCCTATAAATATGATCTTGCGACCTTTTCGCCGGTCGGCGCACTGTTGTTCGACCACCCCGACCCGTCGATCTTTACCGTGCTGACCGCGCCGAGCGGCGAGGAGGGCACCGCCAACATCGACTTCGTCATCTTTCCGCCGCGCTGGCTGGTGGCCGAAGACACGTTCCGCCCGCCATGGTATCACCGCAACATCATGAGCGAGTTCATGGGCCTGATCCACGGCCAGTACGACGCCAAGGAAGAGGGGTTCGTCCCCGGCGGCATCAGCCTGCACAATATGATGCTGGCCCATGGGCCAGACGCGTCTGGCTTCCAAAAGGCCTTCCGCGCCGATCTGAAACCGGTCAAGCTCGACAATACCATGGCCTTCATGTTCGAGACGCGATTCCCGCAGATGCTGACCCGTTACGCCGCCGAGCTCGAAACCCGGCAGGACAACTACATCGACTGCTGGGCCGATCTGAAGAAGCGCTTCAACGGCACGCCCGAGGGCGACTGGTCTTGAGCGCTGATCCGACGCCGGATCGGCTGGTGCTTCTGGGCTCGAAGGGCGGCCCGGCGCTGCGGCCGGGCGGTCCGTGGCCGAGCTCGTCATTGCTGGAATTCGGCGGCCGCAATATCGTCGTCGATTGCGGGCTTGGCGTGACGCGCGGGCTGGCCGACGCCGGCATCAGCCTGAAGGCGCTCGACCTGGTCTTCGTCACGCATTTGCACTCCGACCATGTGCTGGAACTCGGTCCGCTGATCCACACCGCCTGGACGGCGGGCCTGGCGACACCGGTCACCGTGTTCGGCCCGCCCGGCACCGGGCATTACTGGCAGCGCTTTTGCCAGGCGATGGAATTCGACATCGAGATCCGCATCGCCGACGAAGGCCGGCCCAATATCAAAGATATGGTTTCGATCGTCGAATTCGGCGAAGGCCGGGTGATGGAGGAGCACGGCCTGAAGGTTTCAGCGCTGCGCGTCGATCATCCGCCGGTGGCCGACTGTTTTGCGCTGCGCTTCGAGCATGCCGGACAAAGCGTCGTGTTCTCTGCCGATACGGCATTCTTTCCGCCATTGGCCGATTTTGCCAAAGGCGCCGACATCCTCGTCCATGAAGCCATGCTGGAAGAAGGCATCGAGCGGCTCGTCGCGAAAACCGGCAACGGCGCGCGGTTGAGGGAACATCTGATCTCCAGTCACAGCTTTGCCGGAGAGGTGGGGCGCATCGCCACCGAGGCCGGGGTTAGGAGACTCCTGCTCAACCACCTCATTCCGGCCGACGATCCTGAGATCGGCGAGGCCGACTGGATCGCCGCCGTCAGGAAAACATGGGCCGGCGACTTGACGATCGCCCGCGACGGCCTTGTTGTACAGCTAAGCGGTGACTAAGCCGCATCAGGAGAGGAAACCGCATGAAGCTTGCCTCATTGAAGGACGGGACGCGCGATGGGAAACTCGTCGTCGTCTCGCGCGACCTGACGCGGTTCACCGATGCCTCGTTTCTGGTACCGACGCTGCAGGCGGCGCTCGACGACTGGAGCCGGATAGCGCCGCATTTGGCGACAATCGCGGAATCGCTTGAGAACAATGCGGTGCCGTCAGACCGCTTTCACGAGCATGACGCCCATTCACCACTGCCGCGCGCCTATCAGTGGGCCGACGGCTCGGCCTATGTCAATCATGTCGAGCTGGTGCGGAAAGCGCGCGGCGCCGAGATGCCGGCAAGCTTCTGGACCGATCCGCTAATTTACCAGGGCGGCTCGGACGCCTTCATCGCGCCGCGTGACCCGATCCGGGCGGCCGACGAGGCTTTTGGCGTCGACATGGAGGCGGAGGTCGCCGTCATCGTCGACGACGTGTCGATGGGCGCAAGCCTCGATGAGGCGCAGGCCGCGATCCGGCTGGTTATGTTGGTCAACGACGTCACGCTGCGCTCCCTCACTGCGCCAGAGCTTGCCAAGGGCTTCGGCTTCTTCCAGTCAAAGCCGTCCTCGGCCTTTTCTCCGGTCGCGGTGACGCCGGACGAATTGGGCGAGGCCTGGGATGGCGGCAAGGTCAGCCTGCCGCTGCTGGTCGATCTCAACGGTAAGCCGTTCGGCCGGGCGGATGCCGGCATCGACATGACCTTCGATTTTCCGGCGCTGATTGCGCATGCCGCGAAAACCCGGCCGCTGGCCGCCGGCACGATCATCGGTTCGGGCACTGTCTCCAACAAGCAGGGCGGCGGCCCGGGCAAGCCTGTCTCGGCGGGCGGCGCAGGCTATTCCTGCATTGCCGAGTTGCGCATGATCGAAACCATCGAGGCCGGCGCGCCGACAACGCCATTCCTGCGTTTTGGCGACACCGTGCGCATCGAGATGAAGGACGGGACCGGACATTCGATCTTTGGTGCGATCGAGCAGAAGGTCGAGAAATACGTCGGGTAAGGTTTGGGGAGACCTCCGAAACGATGAACCTGCTGGACCACAATCGCCGCATGGCGCGCAACAATCTCTGGTCGAACGACCGGCTCTATCGCGCCGTGCTGCAGCTTAAGCTCGGTGAGTTCGAGGCCGAGCGAACCAGCTTTTTCCCCTCGATCAAGGCGACGCTCAACCACATATTGGCGGTCGATCATCTCTATCTCGACTTTCTCGAAGAGGGCGGCGTCGGCGCCGCCGTCTTTGACGACTTCGTGCCGTTCGACGACGCCGCAAGCCTGGCGGTGGCTCAGGCCGATTTCGACCGCAGGCTGGTTGCTTTCTGCGACGCCTTGTCGGCTGACGATCTCGACCGTCGCGTCATCACCGACCGGCGCGAGGACGGCATGATCCCGGAACGCATCGGCGACATACTCGCTCACGTCTTCCTGCACGACATCCACCATCGCGGCCAGGTGCATGCCATGCTGTCCGGCACTTCAGTCAAGCCGCCGCAACTCGACGAGTTCCTGCTCGATTATGATCTGAAGCTGAGACAGGTAGAGATCAAGCGGCTGGGCTTGTGATTGAAAGCGGTCATGCCCGAGAAATTATTGTAGTTACGAAAATTATTGACTCGATTATTGTAGGTACATAAATTCAGATGAAGATCGTTTGGGATGAACCGAAACGGCTGGCCAACATCGAAAAGCATGGGTTGGATTTTGCCGTTTTAGGTGACGAATTCTTTCTTGCCTCGACGATTCGAACCGCCAAGGCGGGCCCGCCTCATGGCAATAGGCCGGACAGCTGGCGGGGTGATTGTGGTGATCTTTGCCAGGCTTGGCTCCGAGGGTGTTTCGATAATTTCGATGCGTCCGGCCAACCCGGCTGAAAGGAGGTTGTTCGATGGCAAAACTGAAAATCACGAAGCCTGACAAGGAGTTCAAGCCTGGCAAGGGCTTTACCAAGGAAGATTGGGATGCCGTTTCGGACAACCCCGAATGGACGGAGGAGGATTTCAAAAACGCCCGTCCTTTCACCGAGGTCTTCCCGGACCTTGCCGAAAGCATTCGCCGCGCGCGCGGCCGGCCGGCGCTCGACAATCCGAAGAAGCAGGTGACGCTCCGGCTCGACAGCGATGTGGTCGCCCGCTTTCGCGCCGGCGGCCCCGGCTGGCAGAGCCGGATCAACGACATCCTGCGTAAGGCCGCTGGCCTTCCGAAGTAGCCGTCGAGCGGTTGGGGTTGGAGGATCAGGCCAACTCGACGTCATAGGCCGAAAAATGACGATCCGTGGAGATTAACGTCAAGCCTTCGATTTGAGCCTGGGCGATGAGCAGACGGTCAAAGGGATCGCGATGATGAAAAGGCAAATGCTCAAGCCTCGCGGCGTGTAGTTCATTCACACTGAGGATTGGAATCCCGTTCGACCGCAGGATTTCGACAATGTTGCCAGTGAGCATGATTTTGCCGAGCGATTTCTTGATGGTGATCTCCGCCACGGAGATGGCGCTGACGATCACATCCTCGCCGGCGAGAAAGATGTCACGATGGCGATCCGACAGACGTGGGTCCGCGTTGAGCACCCAAAGCAGAATATGGGTATCGACCAGATATTTGCGGATCATTTAATGTACTCGTCCCATTCGGGACCGAGCTCATCAAAATCATCCGATATCCGAATCTGGCCCTTCAAGGCCCCAAACAGGCCTTTGCTCCCGCCAAGCCGGGCGGGAGCACTCAAGGTCGCGACGATCTCCCCGTGCCGCGTGAGATGGATCTCTTCGCCTGCCTGGGCACGCTTCACCAACTCAGAGAGCTGGGCCTTCGCTTTCGCCATTGGAACGTTCATGTCAGACCTCTTATGACCAGAATTTAGGTCATAAATGGTCTATCCGCAAGAAATCTTGATGACGACCGCTTACTCCGCCGCCTCCACCTTGATCACGCCGCGCCTGATCTGGTCCTGCTCGATCGATTCGAACAGGGCTCGGAAATTGCCCTCACCAAAACCTTCGTCGCCCTTCCTCTGAATGAATTCGAAGAAGATCGGCCCGATCACGGTTTTTGAAAAGATCTGCAGCAGGATCTTGGTCGTGCCGCCGTCGACCACGCCTTCGCCGTCGATCAGGATACCGTGCTTTTTCATGCGCTCGATCGGCTCGTCATGGCCGCTCACGCGGGCGTGGGACATGTCATAATAGGTCTCCGGCGGGCCGGGCATGAATTTCAGCCCGTTGGCGGCCAGCCTGTCGGTGGCGCCATAGATCTCGTCGGTGCCGACGGCGATGTGCTGGATGCCTTCGCCATTGTACTTCTTCAGATACTCGGCGATCTGGCTGGTCTCGTCCTTGGACTCGTTGAGCGGGATGCGGATCTTGCCGCAGGGCGAGGTGATGGCGCGGCTGACCAGCCCGGTGATCTTACCGTCGATGTCGAAGAAATGGATCTGCTTGAAGCCGAACAGGTCGCGATAGAAATCCCACCATTTGTCCATGTTGCCGCGATAGACATTGTGGGTGAGGTGGTCGAGATAATAGAAGCCGACGCCTTCCGGCTTCGGGTCGCGTTCGCCCAGCCACTCGAACTCGGCGTCATAGGCCGAGCCCTTCTCGCCATAGGCCTCGATGAAATAAAGCAGCGAGCCGCCGATGCCGACGATTGCCGGCACATCGAGCGTCTTGTCCTTGCCTTCATAAGGCGTGGCGCCCTTGGCGACGGCATGGTCGAACGCATGCTTGGCATCGACCACCCGCCAGGCCATCGAAGCCGCGCACGGGCCGTGCTTGTCGACGAATTTCATCGCATGCGAGCCGGGCTCGGCATTGACGACATAGTTGATGTCGCCCTGCCGCCAGACGGTGATCTCTTTGGTGCGGTGCTTCGCTACCGGTACATAGCCCATGCGGGTAAAAAGCTCGGCGAGCTTTTTCGGCTCGGGATGGGCGAACTCGACGAACTCGAAGCCATCGGTGCCGGCGGGGTTGGCCTTGCTGATCTTTGCGGGCGGTGCGTCGTGCGGGAAGGGACCCATGACATTGCCTCCAAAAGCTGGCGTGGCCGGAAAAGGCCATTACAGCGCAATCATAGCGCGGAGCGGGCGCACGGTGCTTGCATTCAAACGCTTGAAATGATCAGGTTATGCGTGAACTGTGCACATATGGAGAAGAATCCATGGATGATGCGCGCGTTGATCAGTTTGACCGCAAGATAATGGCTGAGTTGCAGGACGACGCACGGCTGACCAACAACGATCTGTCGGAACGGGTGAATCTGTCGGCGTCGCAATGTTCGCGCCGCCGCCAGAGGCTGGAGGAGGACGGCTATATCAGGGGCTATCGCGCGGTGCTCGACCGCGACAAGCTCGGCTTCTCGCTGGTCAATGTCATCTCGGTAACGCTCGCCACCCACAACCGCGACAATGCGCGGCGCTTCGGCGAATTGGTGGCGCGGCTGCCGGAAGTGCAGGAGGCGCACGCGCTGACCGGCGAGATGGACTACATCCTGAAAGTGGTGACGCCCGACCTGAAGTCGCTGTCGGAGTTCGTCAACGGCGTGCTTTTGCCGCACGAATCCGTGCAGCATGTAAAGACGGCGATCGTGCTCGAGACGCTGAAGGAAACCGGCGCGCTGCCGATTTAACCCTTCGACTGCTGGATCAGCCCATAAAGATTGGTGCAGCGCGCGCCAGAGCGGCAATAGGCGAAGATCGGGCCTTCGAGCTCGTCCAGCGCCTCGGCCTGGTCCTCGACATTCTCGGCCGTGATCTGACCGCTGATGACCGGGATATAGCGGAAGGCGAGCCCGGCGGCTTCGACCGCCGCCTTGACGCTGTTCGCCGAAGGTTGGCCGGGCTGCTCGTCATCGGGCCGGTTGCAAATCACGCTCTTGAAGCCGGCGGCTTTGATGGCGACGGCCTCTTCGGGTTGGATCTGGCCCGAGACCGAATAATCCTTGCTGATCTGACGATAGTCCATGTCCTGTCCTCGCAATCTGGTTTGGCGACAGTCTTGCCACTCCCCGACGAGGCCGGCAATCCGCGCACAATGAAATCCCACTCGTGCAGATAGACATTTCCGGCGGAGAATCCAGCTCAGGCTTTCCAGTCTGGGAACGGATCGGGCAGTCCGCGCCAGAGTTCGGGCTCGAAGGCCGTGGCCTCGATCAGGCAGTCGTCCGGCGCGGATGTGGGCCTCGTCCATCGGCTCGCAGCCGATGAAGACCATCTCCTGGCGCCGGTCGCCCCAGACGGGATCGAGATAGCGCCGCATGCTCTCTCGCCATTCGGGATGGTCGGGCCATCGGCCCGATGGCACCGACGCCCACCACAGGCCGCGCTTTTCGGTCCTGACCAGCGTGCCGGCCTGGCTCAGCTCGCCGACGTGACGCGGTCGGGTGGCGAGCCAGAAGAAGCCCTTGGCACGCACGACGCCCGGCCATGCGCGGTCGATGAAGGCCTGGAATCGGGCGGGCTCGAACGGTTTTCGCGCCCGATAGACAAACGAGCGGATGCCGTATTCCTCCGTTTCGGGGATATGGTCGCGAAACCCGTTGAGCTCCTTGAACCAGAGCGGGTTCTGCTGCGCTTTGTCGAAGTCGAAGCGGCCGGTGGCAAGCAGCTTGTCGAGCGGCACCTTGCCGAAATCGGCCTCGACGATCTCGGCGTCGGGATTGAGAGCGCGCACGATCAGGCGCGCCCTGTCGCGCTGATATGTGCTTGCCGCGCCGATCTTGTTCAGCACCACGACGTCGGCGAATTCGATCTGCTCGACCAGAAGGTCGACCAGCGCGCGGCCGTCCTGCTCGCCGAGCGACTGGCCGCGCTGGCGCAGGAAATTCGAGGAGGAATAGTCCTTGAGCAGGTTGAGCGCGTCCACCACCGTCACCATCGTGTCGAGGCGGGCGACGTCGGCGAGACTGTCGCCATTCTCGTCGCGGAAATCGAAGGTCGCGGCGACCGGCAGCGGCTCGGAAATTCCGGTGGATTCGATCAGCAGATAGTCGAAGCGGCCCTGTTCGGCGAGCGCGCGGACTTCCCTGAGCAGGTCGTCGCGCAGCGTGCAGCAGATGCAGCCGTTCGACATTTCCACCAGCTTCTCGTCGGTGCGCGAGAGGTCGGCGCCGTCGCGCACCAGCTCGGCATCGATGTTGATCTCGCTCATGTCGTTGACGATGACCGCGACGCGGCGCCCTTCGCGGTTCGACAATATGTGGTTCAAAAGCGTGGTCTTGCCGGCGCCGAGAAAGCCGGAGAGCACGGTGACAGGGAGGCGTTTGGAAGTCTGAAGCATTATGTGTCCGAAGGTTGGCCGCGGCTGAACGGGCTTGAAGGAATATGTATGTTATTACATAACAAATGATGGCCCGAAAAAGGCGGAGTCCGGCTCCGCCTTTCCCGATGATGCGGGCCTCAGCTTCCGAGGATCGCGCCTTTGATCCGGGCGATGTTGTTGCGCATCAGGTCGATATAGGTCGAGGCTGGGCCGTCGGGTTGCGACAGCGCATCCGAATAGAGCGTGCCGCCGACCTTGATACCGGTCTCGCTGGCGATCTGCTCGATCAGCCGCGCGTTGGTGATATTTTCGATGAAGACCGCCGCCGCCTTGTCCTGCTTCACCTGGCTGACCAGCCTGGCAACGTCGGCAGCGGAAGGCTCCGACTCGGTCGACACTCCTTCGGGGGCCAGGAAGGTGAGGCCATAAGCCTTTTCGAAATAGCCGAAGGCGTCATGCGAGGTGATGACCACGCGCTTCTCTTTCGGGATCGACTGGATCGCCGTCTGCACTTCGCCCTCGAGCGCGTCGAGCTTTTCGGTGTAGGCGGCGGCATTGGCCTTGTAGCTGTCGCAACCGCTGGCGTCGGCGGTGCAGAAAGCGTCGGCGATGTTCTTCACGTAGATCTTCGCATTGGCGATCGACTGGAAGGCGTGCGGATCGGTAGCCGCCTCGCCGCCGGTATCTGCGTCTTCATGGGCGTCGGCATCGGCGAATTCCGGCTTGAAATTGATCGGTGTGACTCCTTTGGTCAGAACGGCAATCGTCGCCTTGGTGGCGCTGGCATCGACCAGGCGCTGCAGAAAGCCTTCGAAGTGCAGGCCGTTGACCAGCACCACATCCGCCCCGGCCATGGCCACCGCGTCGGCCGGGCTCGGCTCGTAGACATGGGCATCGCCATCCGGGCCAACGATGGTGGTCAGATCGATGCGGTCGCCGCCGACATTCTTGGCGAAATCGGCAATGACCGTGAAGCTGGCGACCACTTTCAGCGGTTCCGCGAGGGCCGACGACGCGCCAAAGGCGGTTAATGTTATAACGCTCATTGTCAGGGCGGCGCGGATCGATTTCAGCACGGACAGGTCTCCTCTGTTGGGGATCAGGCGGTTCTGTGGCGGTGATGGACGATACGGGCGCGCAGGATACCGCGCGTGCCGAACAGGATCGAGGCGAAATAGACGACGCCGGCGGACAGGATGATGGCCGGGCCGGAAGGCAGCGACGCGTGATAGGACAAGAGCAGCCCCGCGACGCAGGAGGCAAAGCCGATCAGCATCGCCAGCAAGCACATCGGCTCGACACGCATGGTCCAGAAGCGGGCAGCGGCCGCGGGCAGCATCATCAGCCCGACGGAAAGCAGGGTGCCGAGCGCCTGGAAGCCGCCGACGAGGTTGAGCACGACGAGGCCGAGGAAGATGAAATGCACCGGGCTGCCCAGCCGGCTGACCGACCGCAGGAACAGCGGGTCGAGACATTCGGCGACCAGCGCCCGCCAGAAGATGGTGAGGCTGACCAGCGTGACTAGGACGATGCCGCCGATCAGCGTCAGCGCTTCATCGTTAAGCGCCAGCACGGTGCCGAACAGCACATGCATGAGATCGACGCTGGAGCCGCGGATCGACACCATCAGCACGCCGATGGCCAGCGAAATCAGGTAGAAGGCCGCCATCGAGGCGTCCTCGCGCTGGATGGTGAAGCGCGAGACGGCGCCGGCGCCGAGCGCAACGATGATGCCGGCAATCAACCCGCCAATGGTCATCGGTAGGATCTCCAGCCCATAGAACAGGAAACCGGCGGCAGCACCCGGCAGGATGGCGTGGGCCATGGCGTCGCCGGAAAGGCTCATGCGCCGCAGCATCAGGAAGACGCCGACGGGGCAGGCGCCGAGCGACAGCATCAGCGACCCGAAAAGCGCCCGCTGCATGAAGGCGAACTCGGCGAACGGGGCGATGAAAAACCCGTAGAGCGTGTCCATCATGCCGCCCTCGGCCCGGAGCCGTGATGATGGTCGTGCCCATGATCGTGCCCATGGTCGTGATCCTGATCACCGTGCTCGTGGTTGTCGGGCTCGCACCAGGGCGCGTTCTCCTCCCAGGCTTCGTGAAAGCGGCGCGCGCGCAACAGGTTTTCCGGCCGCAGCGTTTCCTTGGTGTCGCCCCAGGCGACTGGCTGGCGCGCCAGCAGCAGCGTCTCGGGGAAATTCTGGCGCACCAGATCCAGGTCGTGGACGACAACCATGATGGTGCGTTCCTCGCCATGCCAGCGCTCGATCAGCGCAATCAGGTCGCCGACGGTCTTGGTGTCGACGGCATTGAACGGCTCGTCGAGCAGGATGAGATCAGCGTCCTGCAGCAGCACGCGGGCAAACAGCGTTCGCTGTAGCTGGCCGCCCGACAGCGTGTCGATCGGGCGCTTCTCGAAGCCGCCGAGGCCGACGGCCATCAGCGCCTGGCTGACCGAATCGCGATCTTCCTTGGTATAGCGGCCGAGCAGCCCGCGCCGTGGCCACAGGCCGAGCGAAACCAGATCGACGACCCGAGCGGGAAAGGTGCGGTCGAGCTCCGACTGCTGCGGCAGATAGGCGGCGCGCACGCCGGGTGCGCGAATGACTGCGCCGGCCATCGGCTTCAACACGCCGACGATGCCTTTCATCAGGGTCGACTTGCCCGAGCCATTGGCGCCAACGACGGCGGTCAGCGATCCGCGGCGAATCGTGCCGTCGAGATGATGGATCGCCGGATGGCTGTTGTAGCCCAGCGTCAGGTCGCGGAAGGTCAGGCAGGTTTGGGTCATGTGACAATCCGTGTGCGACTACAATCCGCGCGGCTGCGGACGGCGGCCGACTGGATATGTGATGTTATTACATTAGTCAACAAGTCAATCGGGCGGAAGTACGGCGACCGGGGAGGTTTGCCTCGTGCCTTTTCCTCGTGCCTGTTGGCTCAAGAGGATTCGCTCAGGCGACCTTGCCCGAGACCGACCGCGACTCTAAAGAGGCGCAAGCCACAAAGGAAGGAAACGTCCCATGAGCATTCGTCGCATCGATGTAGGCCCACGCATGAGCCAGATCGTCATCCACGGCAATACCGTTTATTTGGCCGGTCAGGTCGGCGAGCCGGGCGGAAACGTCGGCGCCCAGACCAGGGACATTCTGGCGGCCATCGACGAACTGCTGGCCAAGGCGGGCACCGACAAGACCAAGATCCTGCAGGCGATCATCTGGCTGGCCGACATGGGCACCTTTGCCGAGATGAACGCGGAATGGGACAAGTGGGCGCCGCAGGGCCATACACCTGCTCGCGCCACCGGCGAAGCCAAGCTTGCCGGACCGGAATATCTGGTCGAGATCATCGTTACCGCTGCGATTTGAGGCAATGAAGCTGCGATCTCCCCCTCGAGGGGGAGATCGGCCGGCGCGCCGGCTTTCGCCAACCTCAAGCGCCTATTTATCCCTGCGAAGGCGTAAACCTTGCCACCAGAGTGTGGCTCTCGGCTGCATAGGTGAAACGGACATGGGTGACGGGGTGCTCGGCGCTCCATGTCCGTCGCTCGACCACTAGGCACGGTGCGCCGGCCTCGATGTCGAGCGCGGCCGCAATGTGTCTGTCGGCGGCGACGGCGCGGATGCGGTGCTCGGCGGCGCTCCACGGCACGCGGGCGATCAGCCACGGCCCAGGCGCGATGGCATGAAATTCCTCGTCGGCGGCCTCGGCCACGGCGGCCAGGTTGATCAGCCGCTGTTCGTGCGCGAACGGCCGCTTGCCGGCGAAATGCCGGCATTCCAGCGCCAGCACCGGTCCGGCGGCGGCGAGTTCCAGCAAGGCGCGATCTTCCGCGCTGCTGCGTCTTTTGTGTCGCGCCACACGCTCGTAGCGATAGGGAAGCCCAAGCGCCTCGACCTCGATCCTGATGTCGTGGATCTCCAGCACTGCCGCCTGAGACTGCGGCCGCCGGACGAAGCTTCCGGAGCGGCGGCGGCGCTCGATCAGCCCGGCCTTGGCAAGCTGCGACAGCGCCTTGTTCACCGTCATGCGCGAACATTTGTACTCGGCCGTCAGTTCATGCTCGAACGGGATGCGGTGACCGGGCACCCAAGCGCCGGACAGGATCCGTTCGCTGATGTCGGACAGGATACGCTGGTGCAGCGAGAGAGGTTCGCCGACGTCCGCGTCCATTGTTCCGATCATGCTCATGCCGCAATCCTGACTGCCTGCTGGGTGAGGCTCGGCTCAGCCAGCCGCGAGTTCCGTCATCACGCTGCGAAAACGCTCGGCGATGGCATCGCGCCTTGAATGCCTGCCGCCGCTGACCAGTTTCTTGCCATGCACCCAGACGCAGTCGACCTTGGTGCCGTTGGCGAAGATCCAGGCGTCGAGCACCGCATCGCCCGTCTTGCCGGCCCCGGTCTTTCCAGCAAGCGAAGGGTGATTGCCATCGAGCGAGATGAAATCGGCTGACGCACCGGCGTCGATCCGCGAGGGTCCCGCGCCAAGGGCGGCACTGCCGCCGTCGAGTGCGGCATCGAACAAAGCGCGGCCGGTCGAGCCACCGGCGACCGCCAGCACATTGCGGGCGCGGTGGGTGAGGCGCTGCGAATATTCGAGTTGCCGCAATTCGTCCGGCAGGCCGATCAGCACGTTGGAATCGGAGCCGACACCGAAGCGGCCCCCATGTTGTCTGAACAAAGGTGCTGCAAAGGTGCCGTCGCCGAGATTGGCCTCGGTGATCGGGCAGAGGCCGGCGATTGCTCCACTTTTCGCCATGGCCGCCGTCTCGGTCTCGGTCATGTGAGTGGCGTGGATCAGGCACCAGCGCCCATCGACCTTGGCATTGGCGAGCAGCCATTCGACCGGCCGCGCTCCGGACCAGGCAAGGCAGTCCTCGACTTCCTTCACTTGCTCGGCGACATGGATGTGGATCGGTCCATCCGGCATTAGCGTCGCGATGTTTTCCAATTCCTCCGGCGTCACGGCGCGCAGGCTGTGCGGGGCGGCGCCAACGACGCCTTGATTCCCAACGACGCCTTGATTCCCAACGTTGCTTTGATTCCCAACGTTGCTTTGATTCAAGGCGCGAACGGATTCGCGGCATTTCTCAACAAGCCGCGAGAACCGATTCACATCATTGATGAATCGCCGCTGGCCTTCGTTCGGTGCAGCGCCGCCGAAGGAGGAGTGCGCATAGAACACCGGCAGCAGCGTCAGCCCAATGCCGGTGTCGGCAGCGGCGGCAGCGATGCGCTCAGCCATCTCGGCGATGTTGGCGTAGGGCTGGCCGTCGCGATCGTGGTGCAAATAGTGAAATTCGCCGACGCGCGAAAAGCCTGCCTCCAGCATCTCGATATAGAGTTGGGCTGCGACAGCCTCGATCTGATCCGGCGTCATCGACAGGGCGAAGCGGTACATCACCTCGCGCCAGCTCCAGAAACTGTCGGCGGAAGGGCCGCGCAGCTCGGCAAGGCCGGCCATGCCGCGCTGGAAGGCGTGGCTGTGCAGGTTCGGCATGCCGGGCAAAAGGATGGCATGGCGTTCGTCGCCGGGCTGGGATTTGGTGTCGGGTTCGGCTGTCGCGATACGACCGTCGGTTACAACGATCCGCACATTGCCATGCCAGCCGTCGGGCAGAAGCGCCTGTTCCGCAAAGATCGCCGTCACGTTTTCCTCCAAATCCCATCTGGCAGTATGATGATAGCACTTGCGGTGCGTTCCAATATGTATATACATAATCGCCACCGATTGAAACGGAAAAGATGATGGCTGGAGAGAGCAAAGATCGGGCAGGGGAGGTTCGCATCTGGCGCAACGCCCGCCTGGCGACCATGGCCGAAAGCGCCGTTGGACTTGGCATCGTCGAACACGGCGCGATCGCCGCGCGCGATGACGCGATCGTCTATGCCGGCCCGGAAGCCGACATGCCGGCAGTGCTCAGCCAGAGCGGTGAGATTGTCGATTGCGAAGGCCGCTGGATCACGCCAGGCCTGATCGACTGCCATACCCATCTGATCCATGCCGGCGATCGCGCCAACGAATTCGAGATGCGGCTGGCCGGCGCTACCTATGAAGAGGTCACCAAGGCCGGCGGCGGCATCGTCTCGTCGGTCAAGGCGCTGCGCGCTGCCAGTGAGCATGAACTGGTTGCGCAGTCGCTGCCGCGCCTCGATGCGCTGATCGCCGAAGGCCTCACCACCATCGAAATCAAGTCGGGGTACGGCCTCGACATCGAAAACGAGAAGAAGTCGCTGCGCGCAGCGCGGCTCCTGGGCGAACACCGTCCGGTAACGGTGAGGACGAGCTTCCTCGGCGCTCACGCGCTGCCGCCAGAAGCCAATGGCGACAAGGACGGTTTTATCGATCTGGTCGCAAAGGAAATTTTGCCGGCCGTCGCCGCCGAGGGCCTAGCCGATGCCGTCGACGGCTTTTGCGAGGGCATCGCCTTTTCGCCGGTGCATATCTCTCGCGTGTTCGATGCGGCGAAGGCGGTGGGTCTGCCGGTAAAACTCCATGCCGACCAATTGTCCAATCTGCACGGCGCCGAACTCGCAGCGCGCTACGGGGCGCTGTCGGCAGACCACCTCGAATACACTGACGAGGCGGGTGCCGCGGCGATGGCGAAGGCCGGAACCGTGGCGACGATCCTGCCCGGCGCCTATTATTTCATCCGCGAGACCAAGAAGCCGCCGGTCGGCCTGTTTCGCCAGCACGGCGTCAAAATGGCGGTCGCCACCGATTGCAATCCCGGCACCTCGCCGCTGACCTCGCTGCTGCTGACCATGAACATGGCGGCGACCTTGTTTGGCCTGACGATCGACGAATGCCTTGCCGGTGTCACCCGCGAGGCCGCCCGTGCGCTGGGGCTGCTCGGACGGACCGGCACGCTGGAGGCCGGAAAGTCGGTCGATCTGGCGATCTGGGACATCGAGCGCCCGGCCGAACTCGTCTATCGCATGGGCTTCAATCCGCTGCATGCCCGCATCTGGAGAGGACGATGAGCGAACTCAAACTCAAGCCGGGCAACGCAACGCTGGCCGACTGGCGCGAAATCTATCGTGGCGCCGTGCCGAAGCTGGACGCTGCCTGCCGGCCGAAGATCAAGGCCAGCGCCGAGGCGGTTGCGCGGATCGTCGCCAAGGGTGAGCCGGTCTATGGCATCAACACCGGTTTCGGCAAATTGGCCAGCGTCCGCATTCCCGCCGCCGACCTCGAAACCCTTCAACGCAACATCGTGCTGTCCCATGCCGCCGGCGTCGGCGAACCAATGCCGGTTGCTGTTTGCCGGCTGATGATGGCGCTGAAGCTGGCCAGCCTGGCGCAGGGCGCTTCCGGCGTGCGGCCGCAGACCATCGAGCTGCTGGAAGCAATGCTCGCCAACGACGTCATCCCGGTGGTGCCGGCGCAAGGATCCGTCGGCGCATCCGGTGATCTTGCGCCGCTATCGCACATGACGGCGGTGATGATCGGCGTCGGCGAATGCTTTACCCCGCATGGCCGCGTTCCGGCCAAGGTCGCCTTTGTCTCGCACGGGCTGGAGCCGGTGACTTTAGGCGCCAAGGAAGGGTTGGCGCTGCTCAACGGCACGCAGTTCTCGACGGCTTACGCGTTGGCCGCCCTGTTCGACGCCGAAGTGCTCTACCAATCGGCGCTCGTCGCCGGCGCGCTTTCGACCGACGCCGCCAAGGGCTCCGACGCCCCCTTCGATCCGCGCATCCATCTGCTCAGGAAGCATCCTGGCCAGATCGAGACGGCAGAGGCGCTGCGCAATCTGATGGCCGGCAGCGCCATCCGTGAATCGCACCGGCTCGGCGACGAGCGCGTGCAGGACCCGTACTGCTTGCGCTGCCAGCCGCAGGTGATGGGCGCCGCGCTCAGCGTGCTGCGCCAGGCCGCCGACACGCTGGCCACCGAGGCTAACGGCGTCACCGACAATCCGCTGATCTTCGCCGAGGACGACACAGCGCTTTCCGGCGGCAATTTCCACGCCGAGCCGGTGGCCTTCGCCGCCGACATGATCGCGCTCGCCGTCTGCGAAATCGGCTCGCTGTCGGAACGGCGCATAGCCATGCTGGTCGACCCGGCGCTGTCGGGCATGCCGGCCTTCCTGACGCCGAAGCCCGGCTTGAATTCCGGCTTCATGATCCCGCAAGTGACGGCGGCAGCACTCGTCTCGGAAAACAAGCAGAAGGCCTATCCGGCCAGCGTCGATTCGATCCCGACCTCGGCCAACCAGGAGGACCACGTCTCGATGGCAGCGCACGGTGCGCGCCGGCTGATCGGCATGGTCGAGAATGCGGCGGCCGTCATCGGCATCGAATTGCTGGCCGCGGCGCAAGGCTGCGATTTCCATACGCCGCTGGCGTCGAGTGCCGCACTCGAGGCTGTGCGAAAACTGGTCAGGGCCGAGGTGCCGCATCTCGACAACGACCGGCATTTCCACCCCGACATGGAAAAGGCCATCGCCATGGTGCGCAGCGGCGCGGCGGTGAGGGCGGCGGGCGCGGTGGCGCTGCCGGGGATTACGTCATGAGAGCGTATATCATGACAGGGGGGCGCCGTAGAGCTCCAACCTGCGGAGATCACTCATGACGTCACCCTCCTGGCTCACCGTCGCTCAGGGCACGGCCCCCCTGCTGGTCTCGATCCCGCACACCGGCATCGATCTCACCGGCCTTGAGAACCGGCTGGCCTCGCCCTGGATCGGCCGTCGCGACGCCGACTGGTGGATCGACAAGCTCTATGATTTCGCCGAAGGCCTCGGCGCGACGGTGGTGCATACGGCGATCTCGCGCACCGTTATCGACGTCAATCGCGATCCGTCCGGCGCCTCGCTCTATCCCGGCCAGGCGACGACCGGTCTCTGCCCGACCGAAACCTTCGATGGCGATCCGCTCTATCGCGAGGGCGAAGAGCCGGGACCGTCGGAGATCGGCGAGCGCCGCGAAAAATTCTTTGTGCCCTATCATGCCGCCTTGCAGGCCGAGATCGACAGGCTGCGCGCCTTGCACCGCAAGATCGTCATCTATGACTGCCACTCGATCCGCTCGGTATTGCCGCGCCTGTTCGAGGGTACGCTGCCGGTGTTCAGTCTCGGCACCAACGACGGCAACAGCGCCGATCCGGCCCTGCAGGCGATGGTCGGCCAGATCCTGGCCGAAACCGGCGAGACCTTCGTCGTCAACGGCCGTTTCAAGGGCGGCTGGATCACGCGCCATTTCGGCCAGCCGCAAAACGGCATCCATGCGCTGCAGATGGAATTGTCCAACCGCGGCTACATGCGTGAGCCCGAAGGCAAGGGTGCGCCGGACAATTGGCCGGTGCCCTACGATGCCGATTTTGCGGCGCCGATCCGCGTGACGCTGAAGAAGATCCTCGAAAGCGCGATTGCCTGGGCTGAAGGCTGACGCGCCGCCGCCATTCGAAAGGGACAGTGACACCATGACCGATCCTCGTCATAACATCCGCGAAGTCCGCAGCCCGCGCGGCAGCGAGCTCAACGCCCGCACATGGCTGACCGAAGCGCCGTTGCGCATGCTGATGAACAATCTCGATCCCGATGTCGCCGAAAACCCCAACGAACTGGTCGTCTATGGCGGCATCGGCCGGGCGGCGCGCACCTGGAACGATTTCGACCGCATCGTCGCCTCTCTGAAGACGCTTGGAGATGACGAGACGCTCCTGGTGCAGTCCGGCAAGCCGGTCGGCGTGTTTCGCACGCACACCGATGCGCCGCGCGTGCTGATCGCCAATTCGAACCTCGTGCCGCACTGGGCGACGTGGGAGAAATTCAACGAGCTCGATAAGAAGGGCCTGATGATGTACGGCCAGATGACGGCCGGCTCGTGGATCTATATCGGCACGCAAGGCATCGTGCAGGGCACTTATGAGACCTTCGTCGAGGCCGGCCGCCAGCATTATGGCGGCGATCTCAGGGGCAGATGGATCCTGACCGGCGGCCTCGGCGGCATGGGCGGCGCCCAGCCGCTGGCCGCGGTCATGGCCGGCGCCTGCTGCCTGGCGATCGAATGCGATCCCGACCGCATCGATTTCAGGCTGCGCACCCGCTATGTCGACGAACGCGCCGACACGCTCGACGAGGCCCTGGAGAAGATCGACCGCTGGACCAGGGCAGGCGAGGCTAAATCGGTCGGCCTCGTTGGCAACACCGCCGACATCGTGCCGGAACTGGTGCGCCGCGGCGTGCGCCCCGACATGGTCACCGATCAGACGTCGGCGCATGATCCGCTCAACGGCTATCTGCCCAAGGGCTGGTCGCTCGCCGAATGGCGCGAGAAGCGCACCAGCGACCCGAAGGCGGTCGAGAAGGCGGCGCGCGCGTCGATGCGCGAACATGTCGAGGCGATGGTGGCGTTCTGGAACGCCGGCGTGCCGACGCTCGACTACGGCAACAACATCCGGCAGGTGGCGAAGGAGGAAGGGTTCGAGAACGCCTTTGCCTTCCCGGGTTTCGTGCCGGCCTACATCCGCCCGCTGTTTTGCCGCGGCATCGGCCCGTTCCGCTGGGCAGCCCTCTCAGGCGATCCCGAGGACATCTACAAGACCGACGCCAAGGTGCGCGAACTGACGCCCGGCAACACCCACCTGCACAACTGGCTCGACATGGCGCGCGAGCGCATTTCTTTCCAGGGTCTGCCGGCGCGCATCTGCTGGGTCGGCCTCGGCGACCGCCACCGGCTCGGCCTCGCCTTTAACGAAATGGTGGCGAAGGGCGAGCTCAAGGCGCCGGTCGTGATCGGCCGCGACCATCTCGATTCCGGCTCGGTCGCCTCGCCGAACCGCGAGACGGAATCGATGAAGGACGGCTCGGATGCCGTATCCGACTGGCCGTTGCTCAACGCGCTGCTCAACACCGCCTCCGGCGCAACCTGGGTGTCGCTGCATCATGGCGGCGGCGTCGGCATGGGCTTTTCGCAGCATGCCGGCATGGTCATCGTCGCCGACGGCACACGCGAAGCCGCCAAACGCCTCGAGCGTGTTTTGTGGAACGACCCGGCGACCGGCGTCATGCGCCACGCCGATGCCGGATATGACATTGCCATCGACTGCGCCAGGGAGCACCAGCTCAACCTGCCCGGCATCCTCGGCTGAGCCGCACCTTGCGCATCCTCCGGGCAGCCGAATACCGGTCCATGCCGTGGAAGAACGGCGGCGGGGTGACGACGGAAATCGCCGTCTCGCCGGCTGGTGCAGCGCTCGACGCTTTCGACTGGCGCGTCTCCATGGCGCGCGTCGAAAGCGGCGGGCCCTTCTCCGGTTTTGCCGGAGTGGACCGAACCTTGGCCGTGCTGGAAGGCGAGGGGGTTGTCCTTGATATCGCTGGCCGCTCGGCAGCAACGGTGACCAGGGCTTCCGCCCCGCTCTCCTTTCCCGCCGATGTCCCGACGCAGGCGGCTCTGATCGCCGGTCCGATCATCGATCTCAACGTCATGACGCGGCGCGGACGGATGACCCACGCTGTCGAACGCGTGGTGATTTCGGCCCCGACGGACATCCAGTCGGCGGCCGATGCGACCCTCATCCTGAGTCTTGACGGGGGGATCACGGTGGCCGGCGCGGCGCCTGTCCGCATCGGGCCGCGCGACACGCTGTTGCTCAGGCCGGACGCCATGAAACTGCGCCTGGAGCCTGCCCGGACGGCGTCGCTGTTCGTGATCCGCATCGATCGCGTTGCTGCAAACGATTAACGCCTGTTTCGAAACATGATCGCGACACCGGCAAAATATGCCGTAAGCTCAAGCTCACATCACGAAAAAGCCCGAATCCTTCCGTCGATCAAGGCCCGACGGAAGCGAGGGGGTGCTCGTCTGGAAGTCGTGCTGCGAAAACAGACTTTCGGCCATGTTTCGATGCAACCAATTGCATTTGAATCGGTTTTAGGGACATTGCCGTGGCGGTGACGCCGCTATGCGTCCCCCTATGCGGAATTTTCAATGAATATCCAGACAAATCCCACCCAAATGGAAAAGACGAGCGCGAGCTTCCCGGCCATCACGGAAGAGCCGATACGCTCCAATTTCCTGCCGGAAGAGCGCCTGCGCACGCTGGGTACAAGCCTCGCCGAGAACGACGTCAGGGATCTGTTCGGCCTGGAGCCGTTCGAGTTCCAGTCACGCATCCGCGACAGCGCCAGGAAGATCCTCGAAGTCTACCGCTCGACCAACGCCGCGCAGGCGAGAGGCGAGACCATCACCCCGGCGGCGCAATGGCTGCTCGACAACAACTATCTGGTCGAGGAAACCATCTTTCAGGTTAAGCGCGACCTGCCGCGCCGTTTCTATCGGCAGTTGCCCACCCTGAAACTGTCCGACGGCGCCAGCGTGCCGCGCGCGCTTGCGCTGGCCTGGACCTATGTCGCGCATTCGGACAGTTCCGTCTCGGCGACGATGTTCAAGGCGATCGTCGAAGGCTTTCAGGCTGTCGAGCCGTTGAAGATCGGCGAACTCTGGGCGCTGCCGTCACTGCTGCGTTTCGTTCTGATCGAAAATCTTCGCCGGATCGCGGTTCGGGTCAATCGCACCCGGCAGATGCGCCAGATTGCCAACGAGGTTGCCGATCGCGTGCTGGCGATCGACGACAGCGCCGACCGTCAGGCGATCCTGTCGAGCTACGTCCCCCATGCACAGGACACCACCTTTGCCACCCAATTGCTCTACCGGCTGCGCGACGGGTCGCAAAATGCCGGCAGGGCGCTGGAATGGCTGGAGAACGAGCTTGAAAAGTCCGGCTCCGATGCCGAGGAGATCATCATCAGCGAGCATCGCACGCTGTCCGGCGGCAATGTGACCACTGGTAACATCATCCGCGGCCTCAGACTCATCAACGATATCGACTGGACGGTTTGGTTCGAAGGTGTCAGCCGCATCGACACCTTGCTGCGCGAGCGCACCGACTTCGCCACGCTCGATTTCTTCTCGCGCGACCAGTATCGGACCGCGATCGAGGAATTGGCGCGCCGCTCCGACCGTTCCGAATTCCGCGTCGCCGAAAAGGCCATCGAACTCGCCGGCCACGCCGCTGTCACCGATACGACCGGCACCGGTCCGACCGATCACACCGACGTCGGGTTCTTTCTGGTCGGCCCGCGCCGGCTGGAACTGGAAAAAGCGATCGGCTATCGGCCGACCGTCAGCGTCGCGACCAAACGGGCGTTCGGCAAGACCGGATGGCTGGGCATTGTCGTGCCGGTGTTCGCGCTGACGGCCCTGCTTCTGGTCCTCTCCGGCAACGCCCTTGCCAATCTCGGCCTGTCCGTGCCGTCGATCGTCTTGATGCTGGCGCTGTTTGCCGTGCCGGCCAGCGAGGGCGCGCTTGCCTTCTTCAACACCGTCGTATCGTTGTTCCTGAAGCCGACGCGCCTCGTCGGCTACGACTACAGACGCGGCATGCCGCCGGAGGCGCGCACCCTGGTGGTGGTGCCGTCGCTGATCGGCTCGCGCGACGACGTCGAGGAGAACATCCGCAACATCGAAGTGCATCACCTGGCCAACACGGCGGACGAAATCCATTTCGCTCTGCTTTCGGACTGGCCGGACAGCAAAACCGAAATCGATGCGGCCGATATTGAGATCCTCCAATATGCCCGCGACGAGATCGCACGGCTGAACGCCCGCTATCCCAGCGAAGGCGCGCCGCGTTTCTACGTCCTGCACCGCCGGCGGCTCTACAATGAATCCCAGGGCGCCTGGATGGGCTGGGAACGCAAGCGGGGCAAGCTGCACGAACTGAATCTTCTGCTGCGCGGCGACAGCGACACCACCTTCCTGCCGCTGGATGTGCCGTTGCCGGAAAACGTCGTCCATGTAATGACGCTGGACGCCGACACGCGCACCACCCGCGATGCCGTCGCCGCGTTGGTCGGCAAGCTTTGCCATCCGCTCAACCGCCCGCATTTCGACGCGGCAAAGCGCCTTGTCACCGCCGGCTACACCATCCTGCAGCCGCGCATCACCGCCTCGCTGACCAGCGGTGACGAGGCATCCTTCTTCCAGCGGGTCTTTTCCGCCAATCGCGGCCTCGATCCTTACGTCTTTGCCGTCTCGGATATCTATCAGGACGTCTTCGGCGACGGCTCCTTCACCGGCAAGGGCCTCTATCATGTCGATGCCTTCGAAGCGGCGCTGAAGGGCCGCATCGAGGAAAACACCATCCTCAGCCACGATCTGCTCGAAGGCGCTCTGGCACGCGCGGCGCTGGTCACGGACGTCGAACTGGTCGAGGATTATCCGACACGCTATTCGGTCGACGCATCGCGCCACCATCGCTGGGCGCGCGGCGACTGGCAGCTTCTGGGCTTCCTTCTCGATCCACGCTCCGGCGTGCCGGCGCTGTCACGCTGGAAGATGGTCGACAATCTGCGCCGCTCGCTGACGCCGATCTTCTGGGTGATGGCGGCGATCGCAGGCTGGACGCTGCTGCCCTTCACGCAGGCCGCGCAATGGCAGGCGCTGCTGATCCTCACACTGTTCATGGCGCCGACGTTCGACATCGTCCACGCCATCCTGCCAAAAAGTGGCGACCAGACGCCGCGCGGCCATTTCTCGGCGCTGGCGCGCGACGTTGTCTTCGGCACCGCCCTGGTGGCCCTGAAGATCGTGCTGATGGCGCACAATGCCTGGATGATGGGCGATGCCATCATCCGTACGCTCTATCGCCTGTTCGTCAGCCGCCAGAACCTGCTCGAATGGCGCACCGCCTCGCAGGCGCACAAGAATGGCGACAACGATCTCGGCTCCTATTACGGCATGATGTATGGCGCGGTGATTGTCGGCGTCGTCGGCCTCGCCATTCCGGTTCTGGCCGATTCCACCGGCGCTTTCGTCGCCTTCTTCTTCGCGCTGTTCTGGATCGGCTCGCCGGCCTTCGCCTGCTGGATCAGCCGCTCGGCCGAAACCGAGGACCGCTTGCGCATATCGGCGGCCGACATCCATGCGCTGCGCACGGTCGCGCGGCGTACATGGCATTATTTCGAGACCTTCGTGACGGCCGAGCACCACAATCTGCCGCCCGACAATTTCCAGGAAAGTCCGGCGCCAGTCGTGGCCCCCGCACTTCGCCGACCAATATCGGCGTCTATCTCCTGTCCGTGATTTCGGCGCGCGACTTCGGCTGGATCAGCCTGTCCGACGCCACCACCCGCATAGACGCCACGATGTCGACCATCGAGAGCATGCCGCGTGAGCGCGGCCATCTCTTCAACTGGTATGACACGACGACGCTGAAGCCGCTCTATCCGCTTTACATTTCCGCCGTCGACAGCGGCAATCTCGCCGGCCATCTGGTGGCGGTGGCGGCCGCCTGCGCCGAATGGGCGGAAGCACCTGCGGTCCATCTTCAGGGCGACTTCGAGGGCATTCTCGATACGGTGACGATCCTCGACGAAAGCCTGGCGGCGTTGCCTGACGACCGCCGCCAGTTGCGGCCGTTGCGCCAACGGCTCGCCGATCGCCTCGACGGCATGCGGCGGGCGGTCGAATCGATCAAGGCACAACCCGAGATGGCGTCGATCCGCACCATCAACCTCGCCGTTCTGGCCGGCGAGATCCGCAAGCTCGCAACCGCCATCCATACCGAGGCCGCATCGACACCGAGCGACATCATCGCCGACTGGGCGGCGAGACTGGAAGCCACCTGCGAGGCGCATGTCCATGACGCACATAGCGACGACAATGCCGTCGAAGCCTTGCGGGCCAAGCTTTTGTCGTTGCGCGAGCGCACGCGCCGCTTCGCTTTCGAGATGGATTTCTCCTTCCTTATGCGGAAGGAACGCAAGCTCCTGTCGATCGGCTACCGGGTCGAGGAGCATCAGCTCGACGAAAGCTGCTACGACCTCCTGGCTTCCGAGGCGCGGCTGACAAGCCTGTTCGCCATCGCCAAGGGCGATCTGCCGACGGAGCACTGGTTCCACCTCGGCCGGCCGATCGTCGAGATCGGTTTCCAGGGCGCGCTGATGTCCTGGTCCGGCTCGATGTTCGAGTATCTGATGCCGCCGCTGGTGATGAAGGAGCCGCAGGGCAGCATCCTCAACCAGACCAGCAAGCTCATCATCAAGCGCCAGATCCAGTACGGCCGCTCGAAGAATGTGCCCTGGGGGATTTCGGAAGCCGCCTACAACGCCCGCGACCGCGAACTGACCTACCAGTATACCAATTTCGGCGTGCCCGGGCTGGGCCTGAAGCGAGGTCTTGGCCAGAACACGGTGATTGCACCTTACGCGACCGTGCTGGCGGCGCAGTTCACCCCGCGTGAATCAGTGCAGAACCTGGCTAGGCTACGGCAGATCGGCGCCCTTGGCCGGCACGGCTTTTACGATGCGGTCGATTTCACGCCGCAGCGTGTGCCGGACGGCACCGACCATGCCGTCGTGCTGAACTACATGGCCCACCATTCCGGCATGTCGATCGCCGCCGTTGCCGACGCCATCTTCGAAGGACGCCTGCGCGACCGCTTCCACAGCGATCCGGTGATCGAGTCGGCCGAGTTGCTGCTACAGGAAAGAGCGCCGCGCGACATCCCCACCGCCACCGTCAGGACCGAGGCCGACGAACGGTCGAAGGACGAAACCGAAGTCGAGAGCCCCGATACGCGCATCGTGCTCGACCCGCGCAGGGCGCTGCGTTCGACCAGCGTCATGTCCAATGGCCGCTACTCGGTTATGGTCACCGCGACCGGCTCCGGTTATAGCCGCTGGGGCGAGCTTGCCGTCACGCGCTGGCAGCCGGACCCGACCGAGGATCGGCTTGGCTCCTACATCTTCCTGCGCGATGCCGGCACCGGCGACTGGTGGTCGGCCACCGCCGAGCCCAAGCGTGCCCCCGACGAAGTGGTGCAGACGCTGTTCTCCGACGACAAGGCGAGCTTCGTCAAATCGCTGGGATCGCTGCGTTCGGAGGTCGAATGCATCGTCATCTCGGAGGGAAACGGCGAAGGCAGGCGGGTGACGCTCTACAATGACGGCGCGGTCGACCGGCATATTGAAGTGACCTCTTTTGCCGAACTGGTGCTGGGCTCTGACGTATCCGACAACGCGCATCCGGCCTTCTCGAAAATGTTCGTGGAAACCGAGATCGCTGCGAATAACGCGGCGATCTTCGCCACAAGGCGCAAGCGGGAAGCGAACGAGCCTGACGTCACCATGGTGCATTTCGTCACCGATCCGTCCGGGTCGACGCGCGACGCCGAGGCCGAGACCGACCGGCGCGCCTTCATCGGCCGCGGCCGTACCATTGCCGAGGCCGCCGCCTTCGATCCCGGCGCCAAGCTCGGCGGCCATTCCGGCTTCACGCTGGATCCGGTTGCCGCACTTCGCCGGCAGGTGCGCGTGCCGGCCAACAAGAAGATCTCGCTGACCTTCTGGACTGCCGTCGGCGCCAACCGTGCCGAACTCGAAGAAGCCGTTGCGCGGCTCGATCATCCGGAAGCCTTCGCCCGCCAGGCGATGCTCGCCTGGACCCGCTCGCAGGTGCAGACCCGTCATCTCGGCCTCAGCCTGGCCGACGCCGCCAATGTGCAGAAGCTGGCACGCTATTTGATCTATCCCGATCCGTTCCTGCGCCTTCCGGCCGAATCGATCGCCTCCGGGCTCGGCAGGCAGTCCAGCCTGTGGCCGACCAGCATATCCGGCGACCTTCCGATTTTCCTGGTCAGGATTGGCGACGTCGCCGACCTGGAGATCATCGCCCAGGCGCTCCGCTTCCAGGAATACATGCGCGCCCGCGGCATGATGATCGACTTTGTCGTCGTCAACGAGCAGGCTTCATCCTACGTGCAGGATCTGCAACGGGCGGTCGAAACGCTGTGCGAAAACAGCCGCCTGCGCGGCAAGGAACTCGGACCCCGCCAGCACATCTTCGCGGTGCGCCGCGACCTGATGGACGAGACGACCTACAAGACGTTGCTCGCCGTAGCCCGCGTCGTCCTGCACACGCGCAACGGTACCATCTTCGATCAGATCGAGCGCGCCGAGGCCGCCGCGCTGCAAGCGCGGGACGCCTTGCAGCCGGTAGGTGCCGCAGCCTTTCGCGAACCATCTTCGCCTGCACCACAGACATGGGCTGCTCAGGCCTCGATCGAAGGTGGTGCCGATGGCAGCGGGCTTAACCAATGGAACGGTTTTGGCGGCTTCGACGGCGACGGACGCCATTATGTCGTGCGCCTTGCTGGCCGGCGCACGACGCCGCAGCCCTGGATCAACGTCATTTCCAACGCCTCGTTCGGTTTCCATGTTTCGGCTGAAGGAGCTGCCTTCACCTGGAGCCGAAACAGCCGCGACTATCAATTGACGCCGTGGGCGAACGACCCGGTTACCAACCGCCCCGGCGAGGGCATCTATATTTACGATCATGCCAGCGGCCGGGCGTTCTCTCCGATGGCCGCCGTCGTGCGCGATCCAGCCATGACCTACGAAACATGGCACGGGCAGGGTTTTTCGACCTTCCGTTCGAGGCGCGGGCCGCTGTCGATGGACCTTACCCATGTGGTGGATCCGGTCGATCCGGTGAAAATCTCCCGATTGCGCATCCAGAATTCGGGTTCGGTGCCGGCGCGCCTGCGCGTCTATGCCTATGCGGAGTGGGTTCTTGGCAGCCATCGTTCGCGCACGGCGGCGACGATCGTTCCGTCCAGGGATGCCGCGACGGGCGCGTTGCTGGCGCAAAATCCCTACGGGCTCGACTTCAGCAAGCGGATCGCCTTCCTGGCCGCCGACAGCGCGGCACAGTCGGTCACGGCCGACCGCGGCGAGTTCATCGGCCGGCACGGCACCAGCGAACTTCCGCAGGCTGTGCTCAGCGGCGCCAGCCTGTCCGGCCGCGTCGAGGCCGGCGACGATCCTTGTGCTGCAATCGCACGCGACATCGACATCCCTGCCGGCGGCGACGTGACGCTGCTGTGGCTGCTCGGCGATGCAGCCTCTGCCGAGGAAGCCAGCGTCCTGGTGCAGCATCATCGCGGCAAGGATTTCGATCAGCGGCTGGCTGACAACGAGCGCACGTGGCGAGGGTTCCTCGACACCATCCAGGTCGAGACTCCGGACAAGGCGCTCGACGCCATGGTCAACCACTGGTTGCCCTATCAGAGCCTTGCCTGCCGCATCCGCGCTCGCTCCGCCTTTTACCAGGCGAGCGGCGCCTTCGGCTTCCGCGATCAGTTGCAGGACACGCTGGCCCTGCTTGCCCATGATCCGAAACTGGCGCGCGACCAGATCCTCAACGCGGCGCGGCGGCAATTCCCCGAAGGCGACGTGCAGCACTGGTGGCTGCCGCGCAGCGAGGCAGGCGTCCGCACCATGATTTCCGACGACGTGGTCTGGCTCGCCCATGCCACGGCCCACTACTTGCTGGTGACCGGCGACACCGCGATCCTCAGGGAGCAACTGCCCTTCATCGAAGGGCAGGCGCTGGAAGAAGGCGAGCATGACGCCTTCTTCACCCCGGAGGTCTCGAAGAAGACCGCTTCGCTCTATGATCATTGCGCGCGCGCGCTCGACCTTGCCGTCAAGCGCAGCAGCCCCGCCGGGCTGCCGCTGATCCTCGGTGGCGACTGGAACGACGGCATGAACCGTGTCGGCGAGCACGGCAAGGGCGAGAGCGTCTGGCTGGGCTGGTTCCTGCTGAAGACGTTGGGTGACTTTGCTGCTGTCGCCAAGGCGGAAGGCGACACCAAGCGCGCGCAAGCCTGGACAAAACACGCCGACGTGCTGAAGCGGGCGCTGGAAAGCACGGCCTGGGATGGTGAGTGGTATCGCCGCGGCAGCTTCGATGACGGCACGCCGCTGGGGTCGCGCGGTTCGCAGGAGTGCAAGATCGACTCGATTGCCCAGTCGTGGAGCGTGCTGTCGGGCGAGGGCGATCCGGCGCGGTCAACCACGGCGATGCAGCAGGCGATGAAAATGCTCGTCGACGACGAGCTCAAGATCGTCAAGCTTTTCACCCCGCCCTTCTCCAGGACGGAACAGAACCCGGGCTACATCAAGAGTTACCCGCCGGGTGTCCGTGAGAACGGTGGCCAGTACACCCATGCGGCGACATGGTTCGTCATAGCTCTCGCCGAAATGGGACGCACCGACGACGCCTACCGCTGTTTCTCGATGCTCAATCCGGTCAACCACGCGCTCGACGAGGCCGCTGCCGAAACCTACCGCGTCGAGCCTTATGTCGTCGCGGCCGACGTCTACGCCGGCCAAGGCAAGGGCGGCCGCGGCGGCTGGACCTGGTATACCGGCTCGGCCGGCTGGCTTTATCGCGCGGCGGTCGAAGGCATCCTCGGCATCGAGCGCAGGGGAGAGCGCATCCAATTCAGGCCGAAACTCCCCAGCCATTGGGACGGTTATGCAGCAACGCTCAAGGTGCTGGGGGCCGAGCTGAGGGTTCGCGTTATCCGCGACACCAAGGCCAAAGCCATCTCGCTTGAGGTAAATGGTAAAAAGACGAAGGCTGCGTCTTTCGAACCGAAAGCCGGCGAAAAGTCTGAAGTGGTCGTCAGGATACCAGCGTAGTTTCAAGGATTTGGAGCGTCTTTGCACGTCTTGAGGGCGCGCGTTGCTTAAGGATGCTCTGCCAATTCTATTGCGCATGAGTTTTCCGAAAAGCCGGTACAGGCTTTCGGGACACGTACATAACCACTTGCTGATTAAAATTGCGGCAGTGCTTCCAGCCTGCCACGATTTTGCCGCAAGGCTGACATTTTACCTTTTTTCTCAAACCGTTAGGTGATCACGGCAGATTTCGGAACGTCGCTATCTTTTGTTCGCGAAATGGGAACTGAAGAGGTACACGGGCATTGTTTCGCGACACGTCAACAGGTACGAGTCAGAAAATGATGCAGTGCACAATAACAATTTGCCGGAGTAGCTGAAGTGTCCCTTCTGCAAATCTACTGGAGAGCGCTCGGTTATCTCGCCGCCGACAGAAAACGCGTGGCGTTTATCTGCGGGGCGAATGTCGCGCTTGCCATTATCGCCATCCTTGAGCCGATCATGTTCGGACGGGTGATCGATGCTATTTCGGACCGCGGCTCGGTCTTCTCGACGCTCGGGCTGTGGGCCGGTATCGGCGCCTTCAACATCGTTGCCTTCGTCCTGGTGGCGCGCGGCGCGGACCGCTTTGCCCATGCACGGCGCAGCGATGTCCTTTGCGAGTCGTTCGAACGCGTGATCACCATGCCGCTTGCGTGGCATCATCAGCGCGGCACCTCCAATTCCCTGCATACGCTTCTGCGCGCGGTCGAGACCTTGTTCAGCCTCTGGCTCGAGTTCATGAGGCAGCATCTGTCCACCGCCGTTGCGCTGGTTCTGCTGGTGCCGACGGCGCTCAGCATGGACATTCGCATGTCGATGGTCCTGCTGGCGCTGGGCGCGCTCTACGTCGGAATCGGGCGGCTGGTGATGCGCCGTACCAAGGAAGGCCAGGCCTCCGTGGAGCGGCACTTCCACAAAGTGTTCGCGCATGTGAGCGACTCGGTCAGCAACGTCGCCGTGCTGCAGAGCTACAATCGCATCGGCCACGAGACCGACGCCTTGAAGCGCTATGTCAAGAATCTGCTCGATGCCCAGTATCCGGTGCTTGACTGGTGGGCATTGGCCAACGCTCTGCACCGCCTGTCGTCGACCATTTCGATGATGGTCGTGCTGTTGATCGGTTCCTATCTGGTCATGCATGGCCAATTGCGTATCGGTGACGTCATCGCCTTTACGGGCTTTGCCACGCTGCTGATTGCCAGGCTCGACCAGATGTCGGCCTTCGCCAACCAGATTTCGGAAGCCAGGGCCAAGCTCGAGGAATTTTATCGCCTTGAGGACTCTGCGGCCGACGTCGCCGAGCCGGATGGGTTGCGCGACCTCGTCAACGTCACTGGTCATGTGCGCTTTGAAGACGTCAGCTTCGAATTCGCCAATTCGGGGCAGGGCGTGCACGACGTGTCATTCGAGGTCCACGCTGGCCAGACGGTGGCTATCGTCGGTCCGACGGGCGCCGGCAAGACCACGCTCATCAATCTTTTGCAGCGCGTCTTTGCGCCGTCCAGCGGCCGTATCCTGATCGATGGCATCGATACCCGCACGGTGACCCGTAAGTCGCTGCGCCACTCGATCGCTACCGTGTTCCAGGATGCGGGCCTGCTCAACCGCTCGATCGAGGACAATATCCGCGTCGGACGCGCCGAGGCGACCTATGACGAGGTCCACGCCGCCGCCAATGCCGCAGCCGCGCAGGATTTCATCCTGTCGAAGAGCAACGGCTACGACACGGTCGTCGGCGAACGCGGCGGACAGCTTTCGGGAGGCGAGCGCCAGCGTATCGCGATCGCACGCGCCGTGCTGAAGGATTCGCCCATCCTGGTGCTCGACGAAGCGACCAGCGCGCTCGATGTCGAGACGGAAGACCGCGTCAAGGAAGCGATCGATGAGTTGCGGCGCGGCCGCACCACCTTCATCATTGCCCACCGCCTGACCACTGTTCGCGATGCCGATCTGGTCGTGTTCATGGACAAGGGCAAGGTGGTCGAAATGGGTGGCTTCACTGAGCTATCGCTGCGCAATGGCCGCTTTGCCAGCCTGCTGCGCGCCGGCGGTCTGCTCAACGACGAGGAAGTCCGTCGCCTCAGCCGCACCATCACGGACGAGGCCGCCTGAACAGGTGCTGCTTCCCTTCTCCCCTCGTGGGAGAAGGGAAGACCCCGCCTACGACACGGCGCTGTAGTTGCCCCAAACGCATCGGCGGTTTATGTAAAGCCGCATGAGTGATATGACTTCACGCCTCAGCGGCTGGATGGATTTCGCCAACCCGACGCGGTTTGTCGGGTTGGCCGACAAGGTGGTGCCGTGGCTGGCGACCAGTGCCACACTCATCCTGGCCGCCGGGCTCTATATGAGCTTCACGGCGCCGGAGGATTTCCAGCAAGGCATCACCGTGCGCATCATGTATATCCATGTGCCCTTCGCCTGGCTGGCCATGATGTGTTTCACGCTGATGGCGGTTTCCGCGTTGGGTACGCTGGTATGGCGCCATCCGCTGGCCGATGTCTCGCTGAAATCGGCGGCACCCATCGGCGCCGTCTTTACAGCGCTCGCGCTTATCACCGGTTCGATCTGGGGCAAGCCGATGTGGGGCACCTGGTGGGTGTGGGACGCGCGGCTGACCTCGGTCTTCGTGCTGTTTTTGATGTATCTCGGCATCATCGCGCTGACGCGGGCACTCGACGATGCCGCACGTGCCGCCTGGGCCGCCGCAATCATCACTCTGGTCGGCTTCATCAACATCCCGATCATCAAATTCTCGGTCGACTGGTGGAACACGCTGCATCAGCCGGCTTCGGTGTTCCGGCTCGGCGGGCCGACCATCGATCCCAGCCTGTTGTGGCCATTGCTGGTCATGGCTCTGGGTTTTACCGTGCTGTTCTTCGCGCTGCATCTGATGGCGATGCGCACCGAAATCCGGCGGCGCCGTGTCAATTCCATGCGCCGCATCGCAGCGAGGCAGGCTAACTGACCTCTGCCGAGTTCCTTCGCGCCCCTCCGGAAGGACAGAGGGGATGCTGTCCCGCCAGCGTTCTGAGAAATTCCGCACTCACCCCATGCGGCCGCGCGCCACCACCGGCAGCGTCTCCAGCACCCGTTCTCCGGCGATCAGGTGGACCTCGTCGAACAGATTGGTGACGACGCAGCAATGGTCGGGCACGACGCGCACGCGCTCGCCGATACGCAGCCTGGCGTCGCCGGAAAGCGTGATGTTGCCGTGCTCCTCGCTGAGGCCGGTGACGGTGGCGCCCGGAACGCCCAGCAATTCGCCGAAATCCGCAAGCCCTAACGTGTCGCTGGACAAGGCCTTGCTGCCAGCATCGAGAATGGCCCGTGTCGGCGTCGGATGGCTGACCACCGTAGACAGCACCGTCAGCGCGCAATCGTCGAGGCTTCCGACGCCTTTGGCCACCTGGTAGCGGTCGAGATAGATATACGTGCCGGGCCGGTATTCGGTGACGACGCTATCCTCGCCGGAACGCCACATGTCCGGCGTGCCGCCGCTGGAGATGCGTTCGCAGGCAAGGCCGGATGCGACGAGCGCCTGGCGCGCATCGGCGAGCCACGTCTCGGCCTCGGCGGCGCGGCCGGCCGCCGGATAGGTCATCAGCCCGCCGAAGGCCAGCCCCTTGGCCTTGTCGATCTCTCTGGCCAGTGCGACTGCCTCGCTGGCCGACTGGACGCCGCAGCGGCCCATGCCGGTGTCGCATTCCACCAACACCAGCAGCCGGTGGCCGGGATCGGTGAAGGTGGCCGCGAGACCGCCAAGCGTTTCCACGCTGTCTGATGTCACCGACAGCGTCACGCGGCCGTGCAGCGCCTTGAGGCGCTCCAGCTTGGCCCTGCCCAGAATGTTGTAAGGGAGAAAAATGTCGGTGAGGCCGGCATCGGCCATCACCTCGGCTTCACCGATCTTCTGGCAGGTGATGCCGACGGCGCCTGCTGCGACCTGCTTCTTTGCCCAGTAAGGCAGTTTGTGGGTCTTGATGTGCGGCCTGAGCTTCAGCCCGTGGCGGTCGGCATGGGCCTGCGCCCGCGCGATGTTGGCTTCGGCGCGGTCGACATCGATCAGGATCGCCGGCGTATCGAGGTCATCTATGCTGCGCATGGGATTGTCACCGTCAGGAATTCGCTCGAACTTATGGCCTTGATCGGACCGGATGTCATGAGGCCAGCTCATGCAGTTTACGTCGACACCGGATCGGTGTTCGGCTATTCGGTCAGGCACCGCCTGAAGAAGGATCACGACCATGAAACGTTCCACCGTCAACGACATCATCCGCGATGCCGACGCCTTCATCCGCTCGTTCGGCTACATCATGCCGCCCTTCGCCTATTGGTCGCCGGAAGAGATGAAGGCGCGCCGGCAGGATTCGTCGGCAATCTTCTCCTCACGGCTTGGCTGGGACATCACCGACTACGGGCAGGGCAAGTTCGACGAGCTCGGCCTCTTCCTGTTCACCGTTCGCAACGGTCGCTACGAGGACATGAAGAAGGGCATGGGCATGCTCTATGCCGAGAAGATCATGATCTCGCGCAAGGACCAGCTGTCGCCGATGCACCGCCACAACATCAAGGCCGAAGACATCATCAACCGTGGTGGCGGCAAGCTGGTGCTGGAACTGTTCATGCACGATCGCGATGGCGGCATCGATCCGAAGGCCGAGGTATCGGTGCCTGTCGACGGAACCATCCACAGGCTGCCGGCGGGCGGGCTCCTGAAGCTCGATCCGGGCCAGAGCGTCACGCTGCTGCCCGGCGTCTGGCACGCCTTCTGGGCCGAAGGCAAGGATGTGCTGATCGGCGAGGTGTCGACCGTCAATGACGATCTCACCGACAATGTCTTCCGCGAACCGATCGGCCGCTTCGCGGACATCGACGAGGATGTCGCGCCGCTGCACCTGCTCGTGTCCGATTACGAGAAGTGGGTGGGGTGAAGCAGGCGGCCACGCTGCCTCTCTATTTCGAGCGACTAAGGAGTCCCCGCAGCCTGCGCACTTCAGCAATCAGACGAGGGATGTCCTGCCAGGCGGCGGCCATGAAATCCTGATCCGCAGCCGTCGCGCCGGTCATTTCGATGTCTTCGCCGCGATCGGGGCCTTGCCCGGTTTGGATGAAATTCGATCCCCCGAGAAAATCCCGGCCCTCTACCCATGATTTCCATGGGGCGGGCTGGGTCGCGGCGGTTCGAGCGTCCATTTCCTGGAATTCGAGTTCGGATAGTGAAGAGTTCATTGCGGCCTCATCGGTTCGCGGCTACCGCGCGTACTTATCCGCCTTGCGGTTGCCGAGCAGCAGCTTGCGCTCGAGATGCGCCCTGAGCCCGCCGTAATAGGCAGTCAGGAAGGCCTTGGAATCGATCGGCTCGATCTTCACGCCGATCTTGCGTCCGATCGTTTCCGTCACCGTCCGCAGCGCGAAATAATCGTCGCGCCGCAGCACTTCCTCCAGTCTGTGCAGTTCGGCGATGCCATAGGCGTCGAGCTGGGCGTGGCTGAACTGAAAGGCCTTGGCGACCGGATCCTGCCTTGCCGACAGATCCTCCATCAGCGTGCGCTTCGGCGCCTCGACGACCCAGGTTCCCGCCAGCAGATCGCCAATCCGCATGCGGTCGCGATTGAAAAGCGGGAACAGGGCGAACAGCAGCGCCCACACCAGTCCGAAGACCGTCGTCAGCGTATCGGCGACGCCCATCCCACCGCGTCCGGCGATAATCGACAGCGGCAGAAAGACTTCGATCTCGCGCATCAGGTTGCGGGCAATGACCTGATCAACCGACAGGCCGGCTCCGCTGCGCGACGCCACCCTGACGCCGACGATCCGCTTGCCGGGAGTCGATGCGCGCCGGCCGGCCTCAAAGGCGATGAAATAGACGTTGCGCAGAAAGAAGATCAGGATGATCCAGACGATGAAAAGCGGCTGCATTTGATCGGTGCCAAGGCCTCTCACCCCGAACAGCGCGACAACCGTGACCACGATTGCAGCCGTGACGATGAACACGACATCGAGCAGGAAAGCGGCAGCCCGCGTGCCGGCATCGGCCAGCTTTATCTGGAGATCGACGCCTTCAGGCGTGATCAGCGAGCGTGTCGTCGCCTGTGCTGTGCGTCTAGCGGTCGCCATTCCGCACCACCTGGAACAGGTAGAAATAGCCGACCCATAGCGCGAGCATGCCGCCGCCAATGGCATAGCGCGCGACATCGCCGGTGATCGTCTGCCTGCCGATGCCCTCGAGCAGCCCGGCAAACAGCAGCATGACCGAAACGCCAACCATCGCGGTCGCCGCGACGCGTCCCGCGTGGGCCGCCGCCGTCATGCGGGAGAACTCACCGGGAAAGGCGATGCGCGTGCCGATGCGCATGCCGGCAGCGCCGGCCAGTGCGATGGCGAACAATTCGGTGGTGCCGTGAATGGCCAGCCAGCCGCCGAGCTCCGTGCCAAGCCCCTTTGCCCAGTAGACTTGGAACAGCGCGCCGAGCATGCAGCCGTTGAACAGCATCAGCAGCACCGTCGGCATCGCAAAGGCGAAGCCAAGCGCAAAGGCCAGGATTGCGACCTGGACGTTGTGCGTGAAAAGGTAGGCGGCAAAACCCGATAGAAAGCCATTGTCGCCATCATAGAGCATCCCGCGCAGCAACTCGGCCGAAGCATCGGGGCCACGGCCTCCCGCCAGACCAGACGGAATGATCGCGTCAAACCAATCCTTGTCGGACGCCACCAGCCAGGCGCCGGCGCCGACGCCGACAAACATCAGCGCCACCGACACCAGCGTCTCGCGCCATAAATCGCGGATGGCACCGGGCCAGTCATACAGAAAGAAATCGCCAATGCGCTGCCGCAGTCCGCGGCGTGCCCCATAGAGATAGAAGTAACCCCGCAGCGACAGGGATTCGAGATAGGCGATCAGCGCGCTGTCGAGGGATGTCGCTCTCGCTACCGAAAGGGAGGACAATGCCGACCGGTAGAGCAACGGCAGCGACAGCAGCTCTTCTTCCGACAGCGTTCGCGGCGCGCGCTTCTCAACGCGGGCGAGAAGCGCCTCGAACGCCTTCCAGTCGGCCTCGCGCTCCCGACGGAAGCTAGCCAGCGACTGGCGTACGGCATCGCCGCGTACCGGCACAGTCACAACAAATCCTCCTGCTTGAACTGCAGGTAGCGCTCGACCAGCGCCGGTCCCAGCCTTTGATGGTCGGCTTCGATCACATGCGCGCCAAGCAGCCGCAACCGGCCGATGACGACCTGCCTTTCGCGCAAAAGCCCGCCGGCAACGACGGCGCGGGCGACATCCTCGCCGGACCGGGGCGGCATGTCGGCCAAGGCCTCCAACTCGACATCCCTCATCATCATGAACAGCACCAGATGCCGCTCGGTGAGCCGGCCGACGGTGCGCAGCATCAATTCCGCGCTGATCGGATCGACGAAGTCGGTGAAGATGATCACCAGCGAGCGCCGGTCGAGTCGCGCCGCAAGCGTGGTCAGCGCCAGGGTGAAATTGGTCTCCTCATTGGAATAGTCGATCTCCGCCGCTCGTTTCTGGATCATCGCGAAACTGGCGGAGCCGCGCACCGCGCCGCTTGAGACGCGCGGCCGCGCATCGAAGCCGAACAGGCTGACCATGTCGCCGCCCTTGAGCGCGATGAACGCCGACAGCAAGGCGGCCGTCACCGCCCGGTCCACCTTCGGCACGCCGTCGACCGGCTCGCACATCAGCCGTCCGCTGTCGATGGCCAACACGATGTTGTTGTTTTCCTCGATACGGAACTCGCGCGCCAGAAGCTTGCCATGGCGAGCGCTGCGCTTCCAGTCGATCATCCGCCGGCCCATGCCCGGCTGATAATCCTTGAGCGCCTCGAATTCCCGGCCCTGGCCGGCCCGGCGCTGCGCGTGCCCGTCGGGCAAGGCCTCGCGCTGCAGCAACGTGATTGCCTGGTCGCGGGCGCTGCTTACGTCGGGCAACACCGCCACCTTGCTGTCCATCGGCAGAATGACCTGGTTCCAGACCAGTCCGAACGGCCCGCGCCAGCGCACCCACAGACGATCGAAGCTGGCGATGCCGCGCCGCAGCGCCTGAAACCGAAGGTCGAGCGATCCGCCGTCGCTGGTCGGGGCCAGGGCTCCGCCGGTGCGGCCTATTGGCGCCAGGCGCTCGTCATGGCCGACGCGCGCCTCCAGCGTCCGCGGCCGGCCCGAAAAACGGGTGGCGACATGGACGGTGAACTCTCCACCAACGCCGACCTGCGGCGGCGCGTGGAGGCTGGCCGTCAGCGATGCCCGGCCGTGTCCTGCCGCGGCGTCCACCGCCAGGAAGGCGAGCAGCAAGCAGATCCACAGCAATCCGAGATACCACAATGACGGCACCGCCAGCGCGACCAGGAAGGCCGGCACCGCGCCTGCCGCCGCCGTCCATACTGCTCGGCCACTCGGATAGATCAACGTGGCGCTTCCGTCTGGTCGACCAGGTCGGAGACGATCTGCTCGACCAGGCGGCCATCGATCTGAGCAGCCGGCGACAGGATGACGCGATGGCGCAGCGCCGGCACCGCCAGCGCCTTGACGTCGTCGGGGATCACATAGGCGCGGCCGTCCAGCGCCGCCCGCGCTCGTGCCGCCCGGGCCAGCATGGCGCCCGCGCGTGGACTGGCTCCGACTTCCAGGTCCGGGCTTTCGCGTGTGGCGCGCACCAGAGCCGCGATGTAACCGACGACGTCGTCGACAAGCGTTACGGAGCCGACGGTGGCGAGCGCGGCCTCCAGTGCCTTGCGGTCCGCCTGGGCCTTGATGCCGTACTGCGCGATGTCATGCGAAGCGGAGCCGCCGCCGTGATGGATGATGATGGCCCGTTCTTCCTCGGGGCCGGGATAGCTGACCCGGTGCTTGAACAGGAAGCGGTCGAGCTGTGCCTCGGGCAGGGGATAGACGCCCTGATGCTCGATCGGGTTCTGGGTCGCGACCACCATGAAGTGACGGCCCAGCGAATGCGTGGTGCCGTCAAAGGTGACCGCATGCTCCTGCATCGCCTCCAGCAGCGCTGCCTGCGTCTTCGGCGGCGTGCGGTTGATCTCGTCGGCAAGCAGAAGGTCGCAGAAGATCGGACCGCGCGTCAGCGTGAACTGTCCGGTCTGGAAATTGTAGATGTTCGATCCGACGATGTCGCCAGGCATCAGGTCCGGGGTGAACTGGATGCGTCCGTAAGCGATGCCCAGAGCTTGCGCGAAGCAGCGCGCGGTCATTGTCTTGGCCGTGCCCGGAGGGCCTTCCAACAGGATATGCCCGCCGGCGAACAAGGCGGTCAGCATCAGGTCGACCGTGTCGTGCTGCCCGGTGATCGCCTTGGCCACTTCTTCCCTGATCCGTGTCGCCAGGGCCTTCACATCATCGACGTTCACCGAGCCTCCTTGCCGTCCAATCGTGCAGCCGCTCCGCTGCTTCGTGCATTTGCGTCAGGCTCTTCGCCTCGCCGGTGGCTTGCGCCCGCGCGGTAAATCCGCCGACCTCGTCCTTATCGCGAGAATCGAGCCAGTGGTCGAGTGCTTCGCCTTGCAGCCCATGTGGGGCGCCCAGCAGCGCGCCGGCGCGCACCCGTGCCAAGGCTGCGTAGCGGTCCCCCAGTTCCTCCAGCCGCCCGGCCCGCCGCAACAGCATTGCCGTTGTGTCCACCAGCGCGCGCTTGCCGAAGGCTATAGCGCGCGATTCAGCACGCGCTGGGCCGAAACGGCCAAGGCCATGCAGGAACGCCAGCGCCGCCGCGATCAGGATCGTCAGTGTCAGCGCCAGGAACGGCGGCTCGACCAAAAGCTTGGCGAGATCGTATTTGCGGCCCGCGCCATGCAGCGTCAGATCGAACATCACCCGGCCTTCTTCGGGCTGCAGGAAGGCGATCAGCTTCAGCGCCGCCGCGGCCCTGTCGGGATCCTTGAGCCCGGCATTGTTGATCAGGTCGGGGTCGGTCAGGATGTAGAACGGCTTGTCTTCCACCTCGGTCAGCACGGCCTTGCCGTTGCCGGCTGCAATGAGCGGGGCTTGGTCGGGCACCCATTGCAGCTGATCGGGAACGTTGACCATCTGGCCCGCGACATCGAACTGCTTCACCGTGCTCTCGCCATTGCCGATCTTCGCGTTGGCGATCCGGCCGAGCCAGCTATTGATTACCGAATCGGGCAGCCGCTCTGTTTTCATCTCCCATCCCTCGTGGTGCCATAGCGGCATGGTCTGCCATTTGGGCAACACGAACAGTGTGTCCAGTTCCTCACGAAACTCGATGATGCGGCTGAGCGCTTCGGGATCGCTGTCGGGCGAAATGGTGACGATCATCAAGGCGGGATCGGTCAGGTCGCTTTCGTTGCGCGCCATGGAGGGTGAATCGCCGGTCAGGCGCAGCCATTTCGCCAGCCCTGCATAACCGGAGCCACCGCTGGACAGCGGCGTCGCCCCGCCATCGCTGGGCTGCCTGAAATCGGGAGCATAGGTGGACAGCAGGAAGAAGCCTGCCGCCGCGAGCAGGCTGGCGAAAATCCCCCAGAACAGCGTTCTTCGATTGAACGGTTCGTGCGCCTCGATCGCCGGTGCGCTCATGTCCAGGCATCCCGAAAGGCGAAACGCTCATAGGCGCCGCGCGCCTGTTGCCAGCCTTCGGCGCCGACCGGTCGGCTCGCGAACAGCGCGGCCTCGACGATGCGCGCGATCTCGGTGAATGCGTGGCGAGCCCGTGCCGGCAGGGAAGGGGCATTGGCGATGTCGCGCGCCGTTAGCGACGGCCGCAGGAAGTCGGGCAGCCGTCCGGCAATATCGGCGACGCTGCGGCGAAGCAGGAGATGGACCGCTTCGTCATAGTCGCCCCGCGCCGCCAACACGTCGGCCTCCGACAGCAGGATCTGCGCGGCGCCGGCATCGGGGCGCCAGACTTCCTCAGCTTCGATCTCGTGCTTTGCCCGCCGCCACGGCAGACGCCAGGCGACGCCTTTCACCTCAAGCACGATCAATAACAGGATGATCGCGGCACCCGATATCACCGCCCCCCAGAACAGATAGATCATGTAGGGGCCGAGCCAGGACAACAGGTCCGCCAAGGGCTTCAGCCATTCCGGCGGTTTGGGCGGCACATAGGCCGGCAGATCGAACTGGATCGAATCGTCCGCAAGCAACTGCTTGTGCAGTTCCACCAGCCCCCCGATGTCCGGCTCTGCCACTTCACCGCTCCCCACGCAACCTGCGGTTCCACGTGGACACTGGCAATGCTGCAAGACAATTGCAAGCGCGTCCAACCACAAGTATCAATCTTGGCGAATTATACTTTCTGATTTCGGATATCTATGAGCAGGGGGTAATATACATGGCTTCAATCGCCAGCGAGCGACCGGACAAGTTCCGCATCGGCAGGGTTTTCAACGACAGCTTTGCGGTCATCAGCCGAAATCCCGTCCTTTGCCTCGGGCTGGCAGTGCTGTTTTCGGGTTTGCCGACACTCCTCTACCAGCTTTGGATCTGGGAATCGGTGACCGGCATCGGGACAACCGCCCCGGAATTCTCGGCCCAACGCGTCACTTTCACGGTCGTTGCCGTGCTGATTTCCATGGTGCTGGCGGCCATTTTGCAGGCGGCGCTGGTGCGCGGGGCCATCGAGGATCTGAACGGCAAGCGGCCTGCGATAGGCGATTGCATCGGGACGGCGCTTTCCCTCCTGTTGCCGGTAATAGGCATTGCAGTGCTGGTCACGCTTGGCGCCGGACTGGGCTTCATGTTTCTCATCGTTCCCGGCATCATATTGTGGCTTCGCTGGTCGGTCGCCGTGCCGGCTTTGGTTCAGGAGCGGCTGGGGGTGCTCGGCAGCATGAAGCGCAGTCGCGACCTGACCAAGGGGAGCCGTTGGGCGCTGTTCGGATTCTGGATCATCCTGATCATCGCCGCGATCGCCATCCAGCTCGTGCTCAGCCAACTCGTCACGATTTTCGGCATGACTGTGGCCCTCGTCCTGGACGCCCTGGTGACATCAGTCGTGTCCGTGGTGACGTCGGTCGCCCCGGCGGTCAGCTATGTCGAACTGCGCGAGGTCAAGGAAGGCACGAGCGTCAACGAACTGGCGGAAATCTTCTCATAGCGGGCCGATCTACCACATCATGAAGGAAGCGACATCCGCGTCGGAAACCTTGCCTGCCGTCACGTCGGCGATCGCCTGATCGACGATGGCTGCGCCTTCAGTCGCCTCGTCCTCGGTCAGCGTCAGCGGCGGCATGAATTCGAGCACGTTGGCCTTCAGTCCGACATAGCTGAAGGCCGCGCCCAGTTCGTAGCCGCGATAGATGATCTTGGCCGTCGTTGTCGCCGCGACCGGCTCGCGTGTCTTGCGGTCCTTGACCAGATCGACGCCGACGGCAAGGCCGCGCCCGCGCACGTCGCCGACGATCTCGTGTTTGGCGCCGAGCACCCGCAGCGCATCTGAGAACAGCTTGCCGACGCGCGCCGAGCGCTCGATCAGCCTGTCCGCCTCGATCACCTTCAGCACAGCGTTGCCGGCGGACGCCGCCACGGGGTTGCCGGCGGTGGTCTGCAGCGCGAAGGCCGGTGCGTGGTCCATGATCTCCTTCGGGCCGATGACCGCCGACAGCGGCAGGCCGCCGCCGATGCCCTTGCCGAACACGACGAGATCGGGCGTCAATCCTTCATGCTGGAAACAATGCATCATGCCGCTGCGGGCCAACCCGACCTTGACCTCGTCGACAACGATCTTGATGCCATGCCTGCGGCAACGCTCCTGCAACGCCTTGAGGAAGCCGGGCGGCGGCACGATCAGCCCGCCATCCGACATCAGCGGTTCGATGAACACCGCCGCGACCTGATGCGGCGGGCAGGTGGTCTCGAACTGGTAGTCGAGCAGAGCGAGAACGTCCTCGGCGCTGAATCGCGGCCGGAACGGATCGGGGTAGGGGAGCAGAAGCACGCCCGGCCTTGGCAGCGTGTGGGTCATGGCTGTATGGCCGCTGATGCCCATCGAGCCGGAGAGGTTGCCGTGATAGGAGCCGATGAAGGAGATGAAGCGCGAACGGCCGGTCGCCGCCTGCAACACACGCACCGCGCAATCATTGGCGTCCGACCCGGAATGGCCGAACCAGACGCGCCGCTCACCGTTGCCGGGCGTGATGGCAAGCAGCCGCTCGGCCAGCGAAACCGCCGGTTCGTTCGGGTAGAGCAAGAGGCTGGCGCCGGCCATGTCGCGAATAGACGCCTCGACCGCGGCGACGATTGCCTTGTGGCCGTAGCCGAGGATCGCCGGACCGGCCGAGCCGGACAGGTCGAGCAGCGAGCGGCCGCCTTCCTCGATCAGCCGGTTGCCCTGGCCGCCGACGACGCTGAGCGGCGAGAAGCGCAGCTTGCCGATTTGGGCGATGATTGCCGCGTCGCGCTCACGCAGGCTGAGATTGCTCATGACGCCTTCTTCTTCCTTCTTCTGCTGCGCCAGCAAGGCAGCTGCCAGGCGGTCCGCCCATGCCTCGATGCCGGAGCGGCTCGACAACAGATCCTGCCGGATCTCGATGAGGACGGCGGGAATGCCGCGATCGTCGCCATGGATGGGCACGGCGTAGTCGGCATCGCGGCTGATCACGTAAGGCACGTTGGCCGCGACGTTGAGCGCTGCGTCGATGCGCAGGGCGGAAAGGATCGCGTCGCCGAATTCGCCGGCGCGGTCGTAAAGCACGCCGGCATGCCATGGCCTGGAAATCCCGAGGAAGACCGGCGTGAAGCTGTGGATCGTCGCGATCCGTGTCGGCCTGCCGTCCTTCGACCGGCGGTCGAGATGGGCGGCCACCCGGTCATGGAAAGGCGTGAACATGATCTCGGCGCGGCGGGCCCGCTCCGCCGGATCGAGCCCGACATTGCCGGGAATATCGGTGTCTTCCGATAGGACCGGAATGCTGCCATTGGTGCCTAGCGGCCGGTTGAGGTCGATCAGCAGCCGCGAATAACCGCTGAGGAAGGCCGGCGCGTCGAGCAGCACCGACAGACGGCGCGTCACTTCGGCGGCGCCGATGTCCCAGGCGATGTGGCGCTGCAAATGGCTGATATCGAGCCCCAGCTGTCCATATTCCGCCGGAATATGGTTGGATGCATGCTCGCACAACAGCACGATGTCGGAGCGCCCGCTTTCGTTAAGAACTTCGACGGCAGCCGGCCAATTCTTTTCAGGCTGGATGGCGTTTTCAGGCTGCGCGGCCATCAATAAAGCGTCCGGTAGAGGTCGCAGACAGCCACCGGATCGAGACCGGCAAGGCGCTCTGTCTCATGCCGCTTGAGGCCGACGAAAGTCTCGACGAAGACCGGTGCGAACCATCCGGTGACGGTTCGGTCGGCGGTGAGCGCGTCGAGCGCCGCCGGCAGGGTTTCAGGCAGGCGTACGAGACCGAGCTTCTTGCGCTCCGCCTCGCTCATCAGCGTCGGGTCGCCGGTGACCAGCGGTGGTGCCGGCAGCTTGGCCTTCAGCCCTTCCAGTCCCGCGCGCACGATGGCCGCCAGCGACAGATAGGGATTGCCGGTGGCGTCGGCGGCCCGGTATTCGATGTTGTATTGCCGCGCCGGATCGCGCCCGCCGATCGTCACCGTCGGGCAGATGCGTAAGGACGCCTCGCGATCGCGATCGGCAAGCCAGGTGTAGGACGAGCTCCAGCTATGCGGCTTCAGCCGGTAGTAGGACGACACACTCGCCGCCGTCATGGCGGTGATACCGGGCAGATGGCGCAGCACGCCGGCACAGAAGGCGCCGGCCTGGCTGGAAAGACCGCCCGGCCGCGTCGCATCGTAGGTCGCCGGCTTGCCGGCCTCGTCGACGAAGCTGAAATGGATATGGACGCCGTTGCCGACGGCATCGGGAGCAGGTTTCGGTGTGAAGCTGGCGCGCCAGCCGGCATTGCGCGCCACTTCGCGGGTGATTTCTCGGATGGCAACGGCGCGGTCGGCTGCGGCAAGCGCGTCGGCCGGCTCGTGCGTCACCTCGAACTGGTCGGCACCGAATTCGGCGATGACCACTTCGGGCGCCACGCCCGCTTCCTCCAGCGCCGCCATCAGATTGGGCGCAAACGGGTCGGCGCGGCGCAGCGCGGCGAACGACATCGAATGACCCAGCCCGAAGCCGGCGTCGGCGATGTGGAACTCATGCTCGAAGGCGGCGACCAGGGAAAGCCCGGTCGCGGCCTTCAGTTCCGCCAGCGCGTCTATCAGCATGGTGCGCGTGCAGCCGACCCAAGGGCCGCCGTCGAGTTCGACGATGTTGCCGACGACCATGTCGAAGGGCGTCGCCGATCCGGTCAGCACTGTCCGAAAACGCGCGTTGAGATCGGGCACCAGCCGCACGTCGCCGGACGAACCCCAGGGATTGGGATCGACGATGGAATTGAACGGCGTCAGCGACAGATTGGCCTGCAGCCAGCCGACGCCGGTGGCGGCGATCTTCTGCAGCTTGCTTTCGACGACCGAGCGGCCGCGCGTGATGGCGGAGAGATCGGTGGTGACGACGGCAACGAGCGGTTCGACGGTCGATGTCATGCGGCTTTTCCCAAGGCTTCGAAGCGATCGACGACGGTGGCCGTATCGGTGACCCAGCAATAGCCGCCGAAGGCCATGAGCGCGCCGTCATGGCGCTCCTGCGTGGCGGCGGCGCAGGCATCCGACACGCAAGTGACGAGATAGCCGCGGTCGGCGGCGTCGCGCACCGCCATGTCGACGCACTGGTCGGTCATGATGCCGGCAACGATCAGGTAACGCACGCCGAGATTCTTCAGCACATAGTCGATATTGGTCGAGTTGAAGACGCCGGACGACGTCTTCGGCAGCATGATCTCGTCGCCGACCGGCGCCAGCGATGGCACCGGCAAGCCCTCCGGCAGGCTGGGAGCGATATGGATCGGCGTCAGCTTGTGATCAAGCGAGCGGTCGCGGCCGTCTTCCGTCAGGCTCTGGATGATGGTGTGGATCACCTCGACGCCATTGGCGCGGGCCGCCGCCAGCAGGCGCTCCTGGTTGGGGATCGTCTGCGATGCCGTCTGCCGGTAGAAATAGTGGTCGGGGCCGCGCTCCGGATGCGACGGATCGGCGCCGGGCTCCAGCCAGATGCGCTGCATGTCGACCACGAGCAACGCGGTTTCGCCGGCCCGGAACGGCTCGTTTCGTTTTGGCAGTGGTTGCGTCATGCTTTCTGGCCCTGCTTTGTTGATTTGGTTTGGGCGGATTTAGGTTGGGCCGATTTGGGCCCGGGCGTCCTACGCGCCCCGTTCTCTTCGAGACCGGCGCTGTCGAGGGTCACGGCATTGGCATGCCGCACGTCTTCGAGCCTCTCGATGCGTTCGCGAGCGGCATCGCCCAGCGAGGAGACGATCTGGGCGACCAGCGCCTCCATCTGCGCGATCGCCGGCGCCAGCGTGTCATAGGGCGAGGCGACTTCCAGCGGACTGACGATGGTAACCTCGGCGAGATCGGCGATCGGCGACAGCCACTGGTCGGTGAACAGCACGATGCGCACGTCGCGCGCCGCCGCCTGCCTGGCGTAGTCGATGACGTCGAACTGGTAGCGGCGATAATCGAAAACGACCAATACGTCACGGCGGCCGAGATCGGCCAGCGTGTCGAAAGCCTGTGCCGACAGCGTGCCGAGGTCGCGCACGCCCGGCCTGAACTGCAGCATGTAGCCGGCGAACATGCTGGCGATATGGCGGCTGAAACGACCGCCGAGCATAACCACCTCACCCTTGGTCTCCATCAGCAAACGGGCGGCGCGCTCGTAGCTCTGCAGCGGCGTCAGGCTGACGGATTTCTCGAGCGCGGCGCCGACGGAGCCAAGATAGGCGAGGATGGCGCTGTCTTCAGCGCCTGTCGGCCGCTTGGCCTCCATCATCAGCAGGGGCGAATGCAGCCTGGCCTCGACCTCCGCCAGAAGCTTGGCCTGAAAATCCGGGAAGCCATCATAGCCGAGCTTCACCACCAGCCTGACCACGGTTGGGTCGCTGACGCCGGCGCGCCGGGCGAGTGACGAAGCAGTGCCAAGGCCGGAGGTCGGATAGTCGGTCAAAAGCAGCCGGACGATCTTTTCCTCCGACGGCGTCAGCACAATATCCCCGCGCATCAGAACGTCGCGTATCGCCATTGGCCTCCCCGAATTCGGTGTTCCTTCGTTGTGTCGAGTTTATTACAGAGAATTTAATTTCGGTCAACAATGAAGAGATGTTGACATAGCCGGACGACTGGTCTTAGCTTTGTCGGAAAGCAGCCAGAGACTGTGGGGAACAGCCATGCGGACAGGAAGCGACGTCATCGTCGTCGGTGCGGGAATTGTTGGATCGAGCGCCGCCTATCATCTGGCCGCGGCCGGGGTGAACGTGACGCTTGTCGAGCAGACGCATCCCGCCGGTGGACCGTCCGGCAAGTCTTCGGCCCTGCTGCACGCCTTCTATTTCTTGCCGGAACTATCGCAGCTCGCCATCCGTGGCCGCGAGATCCTGGTGTCCTTGCCGGAGATATCGGGCGAGGGCCCCTTCGTCACCGAAATCGGCATGATGTGGGTCTGCGGCAACGACAATGAAGCGAGCTGGAAGGCTGCCGCCGAACGCATTCGCGGCGAGGGCGCACTGATCGAGACGCTGTCGCCGCAAGCCTTCGCCGACGCCACGCCCGGCTTTGCGCTGGACGATGTCGCGCTGGCGCTGTGGGAGCCCGAATACGGCTATGCCGACGCCTTCGGCGCCACCAATGCAATTGCCCGCGCCGCCAAGGCGCGCGGTGCCAGGATCATGCAGAACACCCTCGTCGAGCGGCTGGTGAAGGAGGGCGACCGCATCAGCGGCGTCGCGCTCGCCGATGGCACGGTGCTAAAGGCCGATGCCGTGGTGCTCGCCGCCGGGCCATGGACGCGCCGCCTGCTGGCGACGCTTGGCCTCGATTTGCCGCTGCATGTCGAGCGTCATCCGATGGCCGTGCTCGACGCCGCCGGCAAAGCGCGCCAGGTCATGCCCTTCGCCTGGTGTGACGACATCGCCTGCAATTATGCGCGGCCCGACAATGACGGCGTCATCCTGGCCGGCACCTGGGCCGGCGGCGGCACCGGCTTGCGCCATGAGCATGCCGGCCGTCCGCGTTTCGTCGACAATCCGGACAATTACATGGAAGGCGTCGAGGAAGCGGAATCGGTGGAGATCCTGGAAACCTTCGCGACGCGTGTGCCGGCCATGGCCGATCTCGGCATCCGCCCCGGCTATGCCGGGCTCTACGATATGAGCCCCGACGACCTGCCGGTTATCGGCGCCATGCCTGGCGTCGACGGGCTGTTCGTTTCGGCCGGCTCCTCCGGCCATGGTTTCAAGACCGGCCCGGCGGTCGGCGAAGCGGTGGCCAGACTGGTCACCGAAGGCGCCCAGCCGATCCTTGCGCCGTTTTCGCCCAGCCGTTTCAAGGCAGCGTGATGTCGTCGGTGGCGATAGGCGAGGCCAGGGCGCGGTCCTTCATGCCGGCCGCGTTCCGCAACGCCAGCGCCGACGCGCTCTGCATGGTGGCGGTGCTACTGCTGGCGGCGCTTGCCGTCTTTCTTTTTGGTGGCGCCGCCATGCAGCGTGTGGTCACCTATGCCGCAATCATGCTGACAGCCGTGCTCGGCCTGCAGATATTCTCTGGCAACAGCGGCATCGTCTCCTTCGGCCACGCCGCCTTTGTCGGTCTCGGCGCCTATGCCACCGGCATTCTGACCATGCCGGCCGCACTTCAGCGCACGGCTTTGCGCGACCTGCCGCAATTCCTCGCCGGTTATGAACTCTCCTTCTTCGCTGCTCTCGCCGTCGTCATTGTCCTTGCGATCGTCATCGGCCTTCTGACCGGCACACCCCTGCTGAGATTAACCGGGTCGAGCGCGTCGATCGCCACGCTCGCCATGCTGATCATCGTCTACACGCTGCTGGTCGCCGGGCGCGAGATCACCCGCGGCAGCCAGCCTTTCTATGGCGTGCCGCGCGAGGTCGGGCTGTGGACTGCCATCGGCGTCGCTTCGGTGGTGCTGGTGGCGGCGAGGCTTTTCCGGGAAACCGCCTTCGGCCTTGCCACCCGCGCCGCCGCCAATGACGAGCGTGGTGCAGCCGCCGTCGGCGTCGATCAGCGCACATCGCGACTGGCCGCCTGGGTGGTGGGCGCGGTCGCCGCCATGGCTGCCGGCGCCATGATGGCGCAGTTCCTCGGCGCCTTTTCGCCGCGCGACTTCTATTTCGATCTCGGCTTCACCATGCTCGCCATGCTCATCGTCGGCGGCATGAGCTCCTCGCTCGGCGCCTTTGCCGGCGTCGTCGTCACCATCGTGGTCATCGAGGTGGTGCGCCGTTTCGAAGGCGGCGGCGAGGTGTTCGGCCTGCATCTGCCGGTGCTGTTCGGCCTGACCCAGGGCGTGCTTGCCGTCGCCATGATCCTGGTCATCTGGCGGCGGCCGACCGGCCTGTTCGGCGAGCGCGAGCTGAACCTTTTGCGCCGGCCCGGTCGTCAGGCCGCGACTGTCCCGGCTGAGCCGCCGCTGCATGCCGAGCGCGACCGGCTGGCGGCCGACCACCTGACGCGGCGCTATGCCGGCGTCGTTGCCGTCGACGACGTCACGCTTGCCTTCGACACCGACAGCATCACCGGTATCATCGGCCCGAACGGCGCCGGCAAGACGACGCTGCTCAACATGCTGGCCGGCGACGTCGAGCCGAGCGCCGGCAGCGTGTCGATCGGCGGCTTGGTGAGGCAGGCCTCGGCCTTCCGCTTCGCCCGCTCCGGCATTGCCCGCACCTTCCAGAACATCCGCATCTTCCCGCAGATGACCGTGCTGGAAAATGTCGTGGTCGCCGCCCGCTCGGTCGAGCCCGACCTCGGCCAGGCCGAGGCGGCCGCGCTGCGCGAGCTTTCCCGCATGGGGCTGGAAAAATTTGCCGATCAGCCCGCCGCCGGGCTCGCCTATGGCCAGCGCCGCCGGCTGGAGGTGGCGCGGGCGCTGGCGCTGAAGCCGCGTTTCCTGCTGCTCGACGAGCCCGCCGCCGGCATGAACGCGGTCGAGACCGCCGAGCTGGTTTCCATCCTCTCGGCCGTCCGCGCCGAGCGGCGCATCGGCGTCGTCCTGATCGAGCACGACATGCGGCTGGTGATGAACCTGTGCGAACGCATCGTCGTCATAGACCATGGCCGCGTCATCGCCGACGGCACGCCGGCCGAGGTGCAGAAGAATCCTGCCGTCATCGCCGCCTATCTCGGCAGCCGCACCGCTCGCGCCAAGACCACCAGCGCGGCGCCCGCCAACGAGACGCCTGCAAGTGAAACCGCATAGCCAACGATAACAAATCCAGAAGGAGAACCGACATGCCAAAGCTCTATCGCCTCCGCCGCGCCGCCCTCTATGCGGCGGCCTTCGGCACGACCATCGCCGTCGTTTCGACGGCTTCCGCCGAGGAGATCGTCATCGGCGCCGCGACCGCGCAGACCGGCGGCCTTGCTCCCTACGACCAGCCGGCACTCGCCGGCCTGCGCATGGCGCTGGACGAACTCAACGCCAAGGGCGGGCTTGGCGGCAAATACACCGCCAAACTGATCATCAAGGACACCCGCTCCGATACGGCGCAGACCGCCACCGTCGCCCAGGAGCTGATCGACGCCGGCGCCAAGATCATGATCACGCCTTGCGACGCCGATCCCTCGATCTCGGCCGGCCAGCTCACCCAGCCGCTCGGCATTCCGACATTGACGCTGTGCGGCTCCGCCCCGGTGCTCACCGCCGCGGTCGGCGACGTCATGTTCGGCACCTATCCGGCCGACAATGTGCAGGCGACAGCGGTCGCCGACTTCGCCATCGCGGAAGGCAAGAAGAAGGTCTATCTCCTGACCTCGCCGGATTCCACCTACACCGCCAACCTGCCCGAATATTTCGGCACGGTGTTCGAGAAGAAAGGCGGCGCCATTGCCGGCCGCGGCACCTACACGATGGGCCAGCCGGACTTTTCAGCCGAGATCACCAACATCAAGGGCCTCGCCGAGCAGCCTGACCTGATCATGACGGCCGCCTACGAGCCGGATTTCCCGGCCTTCATCCAGCAATTGCGTGGTGCCGGCGTCACCATTCCGGTCTATGGCGCCGATGCCATCGGCACGCCGACCATCAAGGGGTTGGGCAAGCTGGTCGACGGTGTCGTCTACACGGCGGCCGGCTATGCCGAGCCGGGCAGCAAGCTGGAAGCCTTCGACGCCGCCTTCACCAAATATGCCGGCCACGCACCGGAATCGACCTATGAGGTGAACGGCTACGAGATCGGGCTGATCCTCGACCATGCGGTCAAGACGGCCGGCTCCGACGAGCCGAAGGCGATCCGCGACGCCATCGCCGGCCTCAAGGATTTCGAAGGTATCACCGGCAAGATCACCTATGCCGGCACCGACCGCATGCCGCTGAGGCCCGTGGCGCTGATGCGTTATGAAGGCGGCGAGGGCAAGCATATCCAGACCATGATCCCCGCCGCCGCCGACGTCCCGGCGCCGTGACATGATGCTGAGCGTCGAAGCCCTTAAGATACGCTACGGCGAGGTCGAGGCGGTGCGCCGCGTCGACCTCGCCGTCGACAGCGGCGAGATCATCGCGCTGGTCGGCGCCAACGGCGCCGGCAAGAGCTCGACGCTCGGCGCCATCGCCGGGCTGGTGCCGGCAGTCTCCGGCAAAGTGGTCTTCGACGGCGTCGACATCACCGGCCTGGCGCCGGAGGCGATCGCCCGCAAGGGTGTGTCGCTGGTGCCGGAAGGCCGGCGCATCTTCGCCGGCCTGACCGTGGCCGACAATCTGCGGCTTGGCGGCGCCGTGCATCTGTCGGCGGTCGAGGCGAGTGCACGCGAAGAGGAGATGCTGGAACTGTTCCCGATTCTGCGACGCTATCATCGCGTCAAAGGCGGCAACCTCTCTGGCGGCGAGCAGCAGATGCTGGCGATCGCCCGCGCGCTGATGGGCAAGCCGCGCATGGTGCTGCTCGACGAGCCGTCGCTCGGCCTTGCCCCGCAACTGATCGACACGGTCTTCGACCTGATCGCAGAACTGCGCCGTAACGGCCTGACCATCCTTCTGGTAGAACAGAACGTGGCGCTTGCGCTGGAGATCGCCGACCGCGCCATCGTGCTTGCCAATGGCGAGGTGGTGCTGTCGGGCACCGCGAAGGAGCTCGCCACCTCGGATCTCGTCCGCCAAGCCTATCTCGGAGCCTGAGCCATGATCGCGCAGCAGATCATCAATGCAGTGAGCCTCGGCGGCGTCTATGCGCTGCTGGCGCTGGGGCTGGCGATCGTCTTTTCCATCGTCGGCCTGATCAATTTCGCCCATGGCGAGCTGATGACGCTGTCGGGCTATGCCTTGCTTGCCGCGCTGATTTTCGGTCTGCCGTTTCCGGCGGCGGTGCTTGTCGCCGTCTCCTGCGGCGCGCTCGCAGCGGTTGCCATGGAGCGCGTTGCCTTTCGCCCGATGCGTGGCGCCAGCGTCACCAGTCTGCTTCTGACCAGCTTTGCCGTTTCGAGCTTGCTGAAGGTCGTCTTCCAGAACGGCATCTCGGCTCGGCCGCAGGCCGTCGCCATGCCGGGCTGGATGACCGGCGCCTTCTCCTTCGGCGATTTCACCATCGGCGTCGGCCCTAGCATCTCGATCGTTGTCTCGGCACTGGCGCTGATTGCGCTGGAGGTCTTCCTGCGCCGTTCCGTCACCGGCACGGCAATGCGCGCCGCGGCCGAGGATTTCAACGTGGTCCGGCTGATGGGCATCCCGGCCAGCCGCATCATCGCCACCGCCTTCCTGCTTTCCGGCCTGCTGGCCGGACTGGCGGCCATGCTGTGGGTGGCGCAGCGCGCCTCCGTCGACCCGCTGATGGGTTTCACGCCAGTGCTGAAGGCCTTCATCGCCGCCGTCGTCGGCGGGCTCGGCAGCCTGCCCGGCGCGGTCGCCGGCGGCTTCCTGCTCGGCGTCATCGAAGTGCTGCTGCAGGCGACACTGCCGGCGGCGGTCGCGCCCTATCGCGACGCGATCGTGCTGTCAGGCGTCATCGCCGTGCTGCTGGTGCGGCCGCAAGGCCTGATCCCGGCCGTTCGCGCCCAGAGAAGCTGATGTATACCAAGCCCGAATTTGCACCGTTGTCACCGGGCGACGTCTTCGGCCTGATCGAGGCGGCTGCCTTCGCCACGGTGGTGACATCAGGGCCGCAGGGGCTGATCGTCTCGCATCTGCCTTTCGTGCTCGACCGTGAGCGGGGAGAGAACGGCACCCTGGTGTCGCATCTTGCCCGGCAGAACCCGCACAGCGCGTTGATCGCCGAAGGCCGGGAGACGATCGCAATCTTCCACGGACCGCATGGCTATATCTCGCCGTCCTGGTATCCGCGCAACCCGGTACGCGACAGCGCGCCGACCTGGAATTTCGCCGTCGTCCATTGCCACGGCCGGCCAGTGCCGCTTGATGACCACGCCACCGCCCGACACCTGCTGCGGCTTGTCGACATGCTGGAAAAGGATCGCGACGACCGCTGGCGCATGCGCGAGCTCGGACCGGGCGGCATGGAGCGGCGCATGCCGCACATCCTTGGCTTCGACCTGCCGATCGAGCGGCTCGAGGCCAAGTTCAAGATGGGGCAGGACGAACGGCTATACGACACCAATGCCGCGATCGGCGCGCTTGAGGAAAGCGATCCGGCGCTGGCGACGATGATGAAGATACACAACGCACATCGCAAAGACTGATTGCCGCCGCAACGTGGCGGGAGGACACTATAGCCATGATCCCCAATCTCAACATTGTTCCCTTCGTCAGCGTCGACAACATGATGAAGTTGGTGCTGAAGATCGGCGTCGAGCGGTTTCTCACCGAACTTGCCGGCTACATAGAGGACGACTTCCGCCGCTGGGAAGCCTTCGACAAGACGCCGCGCGTCGCCTCGCACAGCGCCGAGGGCGTGATCGAATTAATGCCGACCAGCGACGGCGAGGTCTACGGCTTCAAATATGTCAACGGCCACCCGAAGAACATGCGCGAGGGCCGCCAGACGGTGACCGCCTTCGGCATGCTCGCCGATGTCCATAACGGCTATCCGGTGCTGCTGTCGGAGATGACCATCCTGACCGCGCTGCGCACGGCGGCGATGTCGGCGCTGGCGGCCAAGCACCTGGCGCCGCCCAATGCCGACTGCATGGCGCTGATCGGCAACGGCGCCCAGGCCGAGTTCCAGGCGCTGGCCTTCAAGGCCTTGCTCGGCGTGCGCAAATTGCGCTTCTTCGACATCGACCGCTCGGCGACGGAAAAATGCATCCGCAATCTTGCCGGGCTGGGCTTCGACATGGTCGCCTGCCGCTCGACGGAGGAAGCCGTCGAGGGGGCTGAGATCATCACCACCGTCACCGCCGACAAGCAGTATGCGACGATCCTCACCGACAACATGGTCGGCGCGGGCGTCCACATCAACGCGGTCGGCGGCGACTGCCCCGGCAAGACCGAGCTGCATCGCGACATCCTGCTGCGCTCCGACATCTTCGTCGAATACCCGCCGCAGACCCGTATCGAGGGCGAGATCCAGCAGCTTGCACCGGACCACGAGGTGACCGAGCTGTGGCAGGTCATCACCGGCGCCGTACAAGGCAGGCGCGACCCGGCCCAGATCACGCTGTTCGATTCCGTCGGCTTCGCCATCGAGGACTTTTCGGCGCTGCGCTATATCAGAGACCAGTTGCACTCGACCGGCCTCTATCAGGAGCTCGACATGCTGGCCGACCCCGACGAGCCACGCGACCTGTTCGGGATGCTGCTCAGGGCAGCATCGGCGAAGACAGCGCAGGCTGCATTGTAGCGCCAGCGGGCAGCATTTCCCGGCGCTAGGTGACAGCAGCGAACAAAAAGCGTATATTGACATAAAGATGTCTTTATGTGACCTAAGCGCGACCGTCGCGTTGAGGATGAGAAATGTCGCAAAACTCTTCATCGCTGGACGATCTGTTCGGCCCCGTCGCGGCAAAGCCCGACGGCTCGGAAGTGCTTGCCGCGCTGACGGCGGCGGCGCGCGAACGCATCCTCATCCTCGACGGCGCCATGGGCACGCAGATCCAGGGCCTTGGCTTCGACGAGAACCACTTCCGTGGCGACACATTCGTCGATTGCGCCTGCCATCAGCAGGGCAACAACGACCTGCTGATCCTGACGCAGCCCAAGGCGATCGAGGAGATCCACTACCAATACGCCATATCAGGCGCGGACATCCTTGAAACCAACACCTTCTCCTCGACCGCCATCGCCCAGGCGGATTACGGCATGGAGGACGTCGTCTACGCTCTGAACCGCGACGGTGCACGGCTGGTGCGTCGGGCGGCGCTGCGGGCGCAGCAGGAGGACGGCAGGCGTCGTTTCGTCGCCGGTGCGCTCGGGCCGACCAACCGCACCGCGTCGATGTCGCCGGATGTCAACAATCCCGGCTACCGCGCCGTGACCTTCGACGAATTGCGCCTTGCCTATGGCGAGCAGCTGCGCGGTCTCATCGACGGCGGCGCCGACATCATCCTGATCGAGACCATCTTCGATACACTGAACGCCAAGGCGGCGATCTTCGCAGCAGAAGAGATCTTCATCGAGAAGGACGTGCGCCTGCCGGTGATGATCTCCGGCACGATCACCGACCTGTCCGGCCGCACGCTGTCTGGCCAGACGCCGACGGCTTTCTGGCATTCGGTCCGTCACGCCAGCCCGTTCACGATTGGCCTCAATTGCGCGCTCGGCGCCAAGGCCATGCGCGCGCATCTGGACGAGCTTTCCGGCGTCGCCGACACCTTTACCTGCGCTTATCCGAATGCCGGCCTACCCAATGAATTCGGCCGTTACGACGAGAGCCCGGAATTCATGGCCGCGCAAATCGAGGAGTTCGCGCGCGACGGCCTGGTCAACATCGTCGGCGGCTGCTGCGGCTCGACGCCCGACCACATCCGCGCCATCGCGGCGGCGGTGAAGAAATATCCGCCGCGCGCTGTTCCCGAGATCGAGCCGAAGATGCGCCTGTCCGGCCTCGAGCCGTTCACGCTGACCGACGAGATCCCGTTCGTCAATGTCGGCGAGCGCACCAATGTCACGGGCTCGGCCCGGTTCAGGAAGCTGATCACGGCAGGCGACTATGTCGCGGCACTCGACGTCGCCCGCGACCAGGTCGCCAATGGCGCGCAGATCATCGACATCAACATGGACGAGGGCCTGATCGATTCGAAGAAGGCGATGGTGGAATACCTCAACCTGATCGCCGCCGAGCCTGATATCGCCCGCGTTCCGGTGATGATCGACAGTTCCAAATGGGAGATCATCGAGGCCGGCCTGAAATGCGTGCAAGGCAAGCCGCTGGTCAACTCCATTTCGATGAAGGAAGGCGAGGAGGCTTTCCTGCATCATGCGAAGCTCGTCCGCGCGTATGGCGCGGCGGTGGTCGTCATGGCCTTCGACGAGGACGGCCAGGCCGACACCAAGGCGCGCAAGGTCGAGATTTGCACCCGCGCCTACAAGCTTTTGACCGAGCGGGCCGGATTCCCGCCGGAGGACATCGTCTTCGATCCCAACGTCTTTGCCATCGCCACCGGCATCGACGAGCACAACAATTACGGCGTCGACTTCATCGAAGCCGCACGGCAGATCACCGCGACGCTGCCGCATGTCCACATATCGGGCGGCTTGTCGAACCTCTCCTTCTCGTTTCGCGGCAACGAGCCGGTGCGCGAGGCCATGCATGCCGTATTCCTCTACCACGCCATCCAGGCGGGCATGGACATGGGCATCGTCAATGCCGGACAGCTTGCCGTCTACGACACCATCGATCCGGAGCTGCGCGAAGCATGCGAGGATGTCGTCAACAACCGCCAGCCGAAGGGCGGCGGCACGGCGACCGAGCGCCTGCTGGAACTCGCCGAACGCTTCAAGGGCACGGCCGGCAAGGAGGCGCAGGAACGCGATCTCGCCTGGCGCGACTGGCCGGTCGAGCAGCGCATTTCGCACGCACTGGTCAACGGCATCACCGAATTCATCGACGCCGACACGGACGAGGCGCGGCGTGCCGCCGAGCGCCCGCTGCATGTCATCGAAGGCCCGCTGATGGCCGGCATGAATGTCGTTGGCGACCTGTTCGGCGCGGGAAAAATGTTCCTGCCGCAAGTGGTGAAGTCGGCGCGGGTGATGAAACAGGCCGTCGCAGGACTATTGCCGCACATGGAGGCGGAGAAGCTGGCGAATGCCGCCAATGGCATCGACAATGGCGAGCGCCAGACCGCCGGCAAGATCCTGATGGCGACGGTGAAGGGCGATGTCCACGACATCGGCAAGAACATCGTCGGCGTGGTTCTGGCCTGCAACAATTACGAGATCATCGACCTCGGCGTCATGGTGCCGGCGGCGAAGATCCTGCAGACGGCGCGCGAGCAAGAGGTCGACATCATCGGCCTGTCCGGTCTGATCACCCCCTCGCTCGACGAGATGGCGCACATGGCGGCCGAGATGGAGCGCGAAGGCTTCGACATTCCGCTGCTGATCGGCGGCGCGACGACCAGCCGCGTGCATACGGCGGTAAAAATCCATCCGCGCTATGCCAAGGGCCAGACGGTGTACGTCGCCGACGCCAGCCGCGCGGTCGGGGTGGTATCGGCGTTGCTGTCGAACGAGGCCAGGGCTGGCTATGTCGACAATGTTCGCGCCGAATACAGGAAGGTCGCCGATGCGCATGCGCGCAGCGAAGCCGACAAGCAGCGCCTGCCGCTGGCCAGGGCGCGGGCCAACGCCCACCGGATCGACTGGTCAGCCTACGAATCACCGAAGCCCTCATTCCTCGGCCTGAAGGTCTTCGAAGGCTGGGATCTGGCCGAGCTTGCCCGCTATATCGACTGGACGCCGTTCTTCCAGACCTGGGAGCTGAAGGGGCGATATCCCAAGATACTCGACGACGAGGCGCAAGGGCCGGCGGCACGGCAATTGTTCGAAGATGCGCAAGCGATGCTGAAGAAGATCATCGCCGAAAAATGGTTCGCGCCGAAGGGCGTCATCGGCTTCTGGCCGGCCAACGCCGTCGGCGACGATATCAGACTGTTCACGGACGATAAGCGATCGCAGGAACTGGCGACCTTCTTCACCTTGCGCCAGCAACTGGCCAAGCGCGACGGCAAGGCCAATGTCGCGCTGTCGGATTTCGTCGCGCCTGCCGACAGCGGCAAGGCCGACTATATAGGTGGCTTCATCGTCACCGCGGGCATCGAGGAAGCGGCGATCGCCGAGCGCTTCGAGCGGGCCAACGACGATTATTCCTCGATAATGGTCAAGGCGCTGGCCGATCGCTTCGCCGAAGCCTTCGCCGAGCGCATGCACGAGAAGGTGCGCAAGGAGTTCTGGGGCTACGCGCCGGACGAGGATCTGGCGCCGGACGACCTGATCGGCGAACCCTATCGCGGCATCCGCCCCGCGCCCGGCTATCCGGCGCAGCCCGACCACACCGAGAAGGCGACGCTGTTTCGCCTGCTCGACGGCGAGCGCAATGCCGGCGTCAGCCTGACCGAAAGTTTTGCGATGTGGCCGGGCTCCTCCGTCTCCGGCATCTATTTGTCGCATCCCGAAAGCTATTATTTCGGCGTCGCCAAGGTCGAACGCGACCAGGTCGAGGACTACGCGCGGCGCAAAGGCATGCCGCTGGCCGAGGTAGAACGCTGGCTCGGGCCGATACTTAATTATGTGTCGGCACAGGGGCTGGATGCGGCTGCGTGAGGCGGGAAATCACGCTGCGAGACTGATAGGGCGAGAAGCCGGCGCCTCAATGACAGCAGCTTTGCCTCGGTCGCGCGCTCGTCTTGCGCAGACAGGACGAACTGATCGACCGCCTTGGCCAGCGCCGTATTCGAAAGCTCTAATTTGAGGTATACTCATTTTTCGGCATGGAGGCGGGGGTCTCTGGCATGATTGATTCAGAGGTGTTCGACTTTGTCGAACGCTGCAGGAAACACACAGCAACAGGGCCGCTTCTGGGTGACCTTCTTGAAACCGTGAGAAATCTCGGCTTCGAGCATCTTATCCTGAGCGGGGTTCCGCTCAGTGGTCAGAAACTTGCGCCGATGGTTGAACTGAATGGTTGGCCCGCGGGCTGGTTCGAGCGCTATGTCGAAGCCGAGCATGCTGCTGTCGACGGCGTTTGCATCTATTCGGCAAAGACCCTGAAGCCATTCTTCTGGGCCGATGTTCCCGCAAAATGGTCCGACACGGACGACTCCCGACGCGTTGCCGGAGAAGCGACGGAGTTCGGCATATGGAGTGGCTTTGCGGTGCCGATGCTCAGCGTCCACCATTGGCAGTCCGTTCTGTCGTTTGCGTCGTCCGCAAAGTCCTGCATCCTGTCGCCGCGACATCAAGTGCAACTGGTCACCATGGCGGTCTATGCCGGCATGTCGATCCAGGCCTTGTCGAATGACATAGGCGACGGCGAAGATGAAGGTCCGCTGACCGAACGGGAAAAAGAAGTGCTCCTGTGGGCAGCTGCCGGCAAGACCTCATCCGAAACCTCACAAATTCTCGGCCTGACCGAGCGCACTGTCAAATGGCACTCGACGCGGGCGCGCGAGGCTTTTGGCGTCGCCACGACCACGCAGGCCGTCGTTGAAGCAGTGCGCAGGCGCCTGATTCACCCGTGAACGCGTCAACTGTCCGATCGGACAGGTGACCAATGTTAGGATGACTGCAACTATCCCTCCGAGAACGATCGGGGGGTCGCGCTATGATTACTGCTCATGTTGTCAATGCGCATAATAAGCATCTCTACGAGACCGAATTCGACGAATTCCTGCGCCGGCGGCACGATTTTTTCGTGCACCAAAAACATTGGCGCCCTCCGAGCCCGGATGGTCGCGAGCTAGACCAGTTCGATACGGACGCGGCGACCTACCTGCTGGGTATTGAAGACGGTCGCGTCGTGACCTCGGCTCGATTGATCCCAACGAGCGAGCCGCACATGGTCTCGGAGGTCTTTTCTCACATGTGCGAAAAATCGGGCGTCCCAAGGCGCCCCGATTGGGCCGAATGGACCCGTACCTTCGTCGTTCCCGACAAACGTTCGACCGGGCTGCGCGGCACGCTGACGCAGCTCTGCTGCGCCGTGATGGAATACGCGCTGGACGAGGGCCTCAGTGCGGTGGGCGGCGTCCAGGAGACGTACTTCATGCCGCACCACGGCGCGCTGAAGTGGCACGCCGAGCCGATGGGCATGGCGCGAGAAGAAAACGGCGAATGGTACATCGTGGCCTATATCGAGGTGAATGAGGCGGCGCTGGCGAGCGTGCGGAAGATTCTTGGGGTCGACAATTCGCTGCTGGTTCGGCGCGGTGCGCAGGTGCCGTTTGTCGACATTTCGAGTTGGCGCGAGCCGCAGCGAGCCCGAAATCAAGCATAATATCCACATTGTCGAAAACGATCCAACGGGAGAAAGTGATATGGAAACGCGCGATTGGTATGCCTGGATCAATACCATGCCTCCCAAGCCAGATGATTTTCACGTCATTGGCGAGGTATATGTAGGAAATCCAGGCGTTGAAGGCTTTCTTGCTTTTCGGGAGCCGCAAGGGATTAATAACAAAATCTTGCTTCTTGACCTGCATCTTGTGCAACGGCCGGGAATGTGGCCGCAGGTGATGACTTGGGTGCAAGCACGTTACGACTCCGTCATTCGGCCAGACGCACCAGAGTACACCGACGTTGAAATATTTTTTGAGGCAAAGTCGATCGCAAAAATTAGCGTCGAAATCGTGCATTGAACGACACTGTCAAGGTGTGTTGGCATCAACAAGCGTTGAATAACTTCTCATTATCGAGGAGCGGCTGGCCGTAGTAAGTGGTCTGGCTTGTACTTCTGGTCACGCTAATAGAACATGATTTTTACACTGAAGGCCTGCGTAAGTCTGTTGACACTCGCAGGCACATTTTTTGCTCATCTGGCAACTGCTAATATCCTTTGGGGAGGGATAGTTTTGCGAAGTTATCTAGCCAGCGTTATCGCAATCGGACTGCTGCTAGCCTCTTGCGCCATCCCACCTAAAGCGGCAGATTACTCAAAAGTCTCTAGTTACCAGATCGCCCTTCGAGTCAGATGCGAGATGAGAGATGCTGTCCGCGATCTAATGCGACAGGCAATAATTCGGCGTCATGAGGAGTATTCCAGAAAATTTACGACTGACGAAGATTTTTTGAATCTCGAAGTCTCCAGACTTCCTAAAGATGTTCGCCCAATCATTGCAAGATATGAAAATGTTCTGGTCGGCTACGAATTCAATTTGGACGCGACGGAGACCAACGCCACTACAGGCATGGTTGATTTCGTTGGGGCATTGAGCAGAGGAGCTATTGGACTAGGTCTCTCGGCATCGGCTACGCTGCAGCGCAATGGTGTTGAAAATTTCCGTGTCTTAGACACCTTCGGTCGATTGGTAACGCTTGTTCCCGACCATGAGTATTGCGAATTGGCGCCACCGCACAGAAAAAATTATATTTATCCGATTACCGGAGCCCTAGAATTGCGCGGGTATGCTCAAACATTTTTGAGCATGAACCAATCGGGCAATCTCGACACGTCGAAGACTCCCTATACTATAACTTTGACGTTCACGACGAGCGCCGGGAGTTCGGTTGGGCCATCCGTTTCACTGAACCCACTCGGCGAGCCGTTTGAACTCTCAAAGGCATCTGGGACCGTCAGAAACGATCGGTCTGACGTTCACAAAGTTGCCATAGCATTCGTTATGCCAACCGGGCCAGATGAGCGGGCGCTCACAATTGCCGAGCAGCGCATCGAAGATGAATTGAACAACGTACGCTTGCAGCAGGCGTTCGATAGCCGTCGATAATAGCAAGGGAGGACATGAGATGGCAGTAAATTTCAGTGAAATGGAAATCAGCAGCGTTCCGGAGACGCCTCCACCTATGACTCCGGAGAAAGTCTTTGAGGTCGTTGATCTTATTACATCCCTCGGCGGAAGAGAGCAGTTCCTGGCCGCGTGTCACGCCCATGGCTTCGCCTTGAATATTCCCTCTGCTGACATAGCCTTCGTTAAGCAAGCTGTTCTAGATATCGCACGCTTCAATTCTCAGCGAGCGCAAGGATTCGAAGTAGAGATTCAGGCGATCGTGCGTTCATATCCTCAATGCATCTGAACGTCAGAGGTTTTTGATGTGGCTTTCACTGATCCTTCATGTTGCAGGTCATGTAGCATCGAGTTTCTGAGAACATTTCTGAGGCTTTAAGAAAAGTTCAGGAGTTTCTTGCAACAAGACGCGACACAGCCCTAGTCGCATTTTGATGGTGCGGAACTGCAAGGCTTATATTCGTTGAGTAATTTTCTGGCTGGGGAACCTGGATTCGAACCAGGACTAACGGAGTCAGAGTCCGTGGGTCTACCGTTAACCTATTCCCCAGCAGGCCCGGTTGAAGAAAACCGCGCGGGCAGGGCGGCGATGGCGCCGCGCGTGCCTTGTAGCCGCCGCCGGAAAATAGTCAAGCCTGCCCAGGCATTTCAATCGGCACGATTGCTTCAGGTTCTCGTTGGCTCTCCCTTCTCCCCTTGTGGGCCTGTTGCGCAGTTAGCGAGGACAGGCTGCGGAACGGTTTCACCGTTAGCATTCCGCTTTGCTTGGGTGATTTGGCGTCTGGTTTGGAGTTTGAGGGGTATTGGTGCGGCGTTTGGCCGGTCACCGGGCGCACCTATCCCGTGATGGCGGCCCATCGGCGCATGTTGAAGGCGATCGCCGCCATCGTCACCTGGGCAGCTGCCTTGGCTAGCCCAACGTAACGGATCGTGGTCAGCTTCATGCGGTTCTTGAGCGTGGCGAAGGTGGTCTCCACCGTCGCCCGCCGTCTGGCGATCAGGCGATTGTAGTGCTTGAGCCGCGGCGGCAGCGGATGGTGTTTGTTGGGGCGGCGCGCAATGCGCGGCTTCTTGCCTTCGGCCTTGAGCCGCGCGCGGCGGGCATGGGTGTCATAGGCGGCGTCCGCCCACACCGTCCTCTCGTCGCCGCGGATCAAACCATCGGCCACCACCGTGTCGTTGACGTTGGCTGGCGTCGTGAGCAGCGTGCGGATCAGGCCGGAACCCTCGTCCACGCCGACATGGGCCTTGTAGCCGAAGGTGAAGCCCTTCTTGCCCTGTCTTACGCCACGTGCCTCGGCATCCTTCGACGGCCGCTCGCTTGTCGGCGGTGCTGAGACCGCATCGATCAGCGTCGCATCCAGCATCGTGCCGCGCTTCAGGATCACACCGGCCTTCTCCAATTGCCGGTCCAGTTCGCCAAACAGCTTCTCCAAGAGACCTTCGCCAACAAGCAGATTGCGAAAGCGCGACAGCACCGTGTGATCGGGAATGCTCTCCTCCAGGCCAAGCCCAACGAAGCGCCGGAACGACAGCCGGTCACCCAGCGCTTCCTCCAGCTCGCGATCCGACAGCCCATAGAGCGACTGCAGCAACAGCGCCTTGAACAGCAGCAGCGGCGGCCAGGCCGCGCGTCCCGGCCCACCATCACGCAGCGGGGTCAGCAGCTTCTCGAAGCGGTACCACTTCACCAAGTCAACCAACCGGTCGAGCGGCGAAGACCCGCCCGCCTGCTTGTCCCCCAGAAATGCCTCCGCAAGGCTCAACTGACCCGTCCGCTTCACCGCCATCGCGATTCTCCTCGGCTTTCGCCTCAGAGAATCACAACCAGTGAATTACGCAACAGGCCCACAAGGGGAGAAGGAAGAAGGGGCGGCGCCCTCAACTCTCGTTCCGGCCGAGCTGCGAGTGCTCGAAGTACAGCACCACACCGAGCGCGATCAGCAGCGGGATGATCAGGTAGAACAGCCGGAACACCAGCAGTGCTGCCAGCACGCCGACCGGGTCCATGTGCGACAGGCCGGCGAGGAAGACGACCTCGAACACGCCGAGCCCGCCCGGCGCATGCGAGATCTGCGCAACCGAGAACGAAACCAGGAAGACGCCGAGCACGACGAAATAGCCGGGATTACCAGCCGCGGGCAGGGCAAAATAGATGATCGCCGCCGCTGCCAGCAGCTCGACCGGGCCGATCAGCAATTGCCGCGCGACGATCGGCAGCGCCGGATAATGGATCTGAAAGCTGCCGATCTTCAGCGGCCTGAGATGCAGCCAGCTGCCGAAGACATAGGCCGCCACCACGAGCAGCATTGCGAGGCCCGCCGCCATGGCCAGGCCATGGTGCGGTACGCCGGAAAACCGGTCGATAATCTCCGGCTCGAAGACCAGCACGAGGCCGGAGACGAGGATCGTCGACAGCACGAAGGTGATCCAGCAGACCGCCACCAGAATGCCGACATCCTGTCCGGTCAGGCCTCTGGTGCCGTAGGCGCGATAGCGAATCACCGCACCGGAGAACACCGAGCCGCCGATATTGTGCGATAGCGCATAGGTGGTGAACGAGCAAAGGGTGACGAACAGCCAAGAGACTCGTCTGCCGATATGCAGGAGCGCGATGTGGTCGTAGCCGGCCAGCGACGCATAGGCGACGACCGAGCTCAGCGCGGCGAGCATCCAGCCGCGGGCAGGGATGGCGACGATGCCGTCCCAGACGTCGTCGAGCGAGATGCCGCGCAGCTCGTGCAGCAGCAGCCACAGCGAGAAGACGACCGCCGCAATGCCGACGACCGGCCAGAAATAGCGCTTCCAGTTCATGGCGTGACGATCATGCGTTGCAGCCCGTTACCCTTCTCCGGTTCGCTTCTGGAAAATCGCCCGCGATTCCGGATGTTTCATCCCCATTTCAGAAATGCCTTATCGAAGCCGGCTATTCAACCGTGAAGGCGGGCTGCGGGGAGAAGGAAAGCGTGGCGATCCTTCGTGCTGTCCCGCCATCATCGGGCAGGCAAGACTATGCCGCCCCAAAATTCGGCCGCTGCGCTCTTGGTGATCCGGCCCGGCGCTGCTAGTCTGGCGGCAACTTGAAACATGTGAAAGCGCCTGCTGCGTCCGGTCTCCGGTTCGCGCGGCGCCGGAAGGAACTGAAGTGGAAGACCACGACACCGGCGCCGGCGCGCCGGAAGTGGGCGTGTCAACGGCTTCGCCGCCGCCTTCGGGCCCGGCAAGCCCATCCGCCGGCCGGCAGAATGGCCGCCCGGTGCAGCCTTGGTCCGGCCAGGCAGGCGACGCGTCCCGAGATCAGAATGGCCAGCACCAGAATGGCCAGCACCAGAATGGCCAGAATCAGAAGGCCAAGACCAGGAAGCGGCGCAAGCGTCGGCGCGGCCGCAAGGTTTTTGCGCGCGATGACGCTCAGTTCGCAGCCGCCGGACTGTCGGCGCCCGCCGTCACCAGCGCTCCAGCCGGCCGCCCGCCCGAGGCGATCGTCGCGCCCTTGCCCTCGGTTTCGCAGGCAAGGCCGGAGCAGGCGGTTCGCCGCCCGCCGGTGCAGGAACTGCCGGTATTTGCCGCGCTCGATCTCGGCACCAACAATTGCCGGCTGCTGGTGGCGATCCCGACGCGGCATGGCCAGTTCCGGGTCATCGACGCGTTCTCGCGCATCGTCAGGCTGGGCGAGGGCCTCACTGCCAATGGCCGGCTCGGCCAGCCCGCGATGGACCGCGCGGTCGAGGCGCTGAAGATTTGCGGCGACAAGTTGCGCAGCCGCAAGATCAGGAAGGCCCGGCTGATTGCCACCGAAGCCTGCCGCACGGCCGCGAACGGCGCCGAGTTCCTCGACCGCGTCGAGCGCGAGGCGGGCCTGAAGCTCGAGATCATCGACCGTCAGACCGAGGCGCGGCTGGCGGTGTCGGGCTGCGGCTCGCTGGTCGAGCGCGACACGCAAGGCGTCGTCCTGTTCGACATCGGCGGCGGCTCCTCGGAAATCGCGCTGATCGACCTCACCGGCCACCGCTCGCCGCGGCTCGCCAACCACATCGTCTCCTGGACGTCGCTGCCGGTCGGCGTCGTCTCGCTGGCCGAGCGCTTCGGCGGCCGCACCGTCACCCGCGAGGTCTTCGCCGCCATGGTCGAGGATGTGGCTGTGCGCCTGCATGCCTTCGACGGGCGCGACCGGCTGAGCCATGTGCTCGCCAGCCCGAAATTCCATCTGCTCGGCACCTCGGGCACGGTGACGACGCTGGCCGGCGTTCACCTTGACCTGGAACGCTACGATCGCCGCCGGGTCGACGGGCTGTGGATGGACCGCGACAGCGTCGACCGCATGGTCGAAAGGCTGGTCGGCTGGGATTTCCAGCAGCGCGTCGCCAATCCTTGCATCGGCGCCGACCGCGCCGATCTGGTGCTGGCCGGCTGCGCCATCCTGGAGGCGATCCGCGCGATGTGGCCGTCGGAAAGGCTGCGCGTCGCCGATCGCGGCCTGCGCGAGGGCATATTGAGCGAATTGATGGCCGACGACGGCGTCTGGCGCAACAGCGGGCGGGCCAGAGCATGATCCCGAACCGGAGGACCGCGTCAGCGAAAAGTGGCAACCGGTTTTTGCTTCGCTGACCTTCGGTTCGGAAAAGATCATGCTCAGACCAGAAATTAACCAATGACCAAGAAACCGGAAAAGCCGGGTTCCGCCGGCATTCGCGTGCTGAAGACACGGGTCAAGAAGAAAAGCGGCCTGAAGGAATCGTCGCGCCGCTGGCTGCAGCGCCACATCAACGATCCCTATGTCCAGCGCTCCAAGGCCGACGGCTACCGCTCGCGCGCGGCCTACAAGCTGATCGAGATCGACGACAAGCACCATCTGCTCAAGCCCGGCATGAAGGTCATCGACCTTGGCGCGGCGCCCGGCGGCTGGTGTCAGGTCGCCGCCGCGCGCACGAAATCGACGGCCGAACACCCGCATGTCGTCGGCATCGATTATCTCGAAATGGATGCGGTGCCCGGCGCGCCGGTGCTGCTGATGGATTTTCTCGACCCGCAGGCGCCGGAAAAGCTCGCCGAAACGCTGGGCGGTCAGCCGGACATCGTTTTGTCCGACATGGCTGCACCCACCACCGGCCACAAGCGGACCGACCACATCCGCACCATGTATCTGTGCGAAGTGGCGGCCGATTTCGCCTTGTCGGTGCTCAAGCCGGGCGGTCATTTCCTGGCCAAGACCTTTCAGGGCGGCGCCGAGAACGAATTGCTCGCCAGGCTCAAGCAGAATTTCCGCTCGGTCCACCACGTCAAGCCGCCGGCCTCGCGCGATGAGTCGGTGGAGCTTTATCTGCTGGCGAAGGATTTTAAGGGGCGAGAACACCCACCTTCGTCATCCCAGGGCGAAGCAGGAGCGTAGCGACGTTGCGGAGACCCTGGGATCCATGCCGTTACCGGCGCCGAAGGGCACCGACGGTGCAGAGATCCCTTGGCATAGCTCATTCCGATGCAACTCATTCTGCACCCGCAGCAGCGCTCTGATATTACGGCATGGATCCCAGGGTCTGCGCTCCCGCTTCGCGTTCGCTTCGCCCTAGGATGACGAAGTCGGTGACGTCAACTCCCAGGCGGGCTGACCGGCTCCAGCGTCTTGCCCCGCGTCAGTCCGCCATGCCCCGACACGGCGTTGCCGGCATCGGGCGCCAGCCGCAGGAACGACAGCGATGCGGCCGCCGACACGGCCGCGACGATGAAGAACGCGATGTGGAAGTCGGCAAGCCGCAGCGGCCCGCCATGGATTGTCGTCGACACTTCCAGGACGCCGCCGGCCAGCGCCACGCCGAGCGCGATCGACAATTGCTGGAACACCGCGGCGATCGGCGTTGCCCTGCTGGTGTCGGCGGTCGAAATCTCGGCATAGGCAAGCGCGTTGATGCCGGTGAAGAACATCGATCGGATGAAGCCGCCGGCGAGCAGGGCGGCGAGGATCAGCAGATAGGGCGTGTCGGGCGTGAACAGGCCGTTGATGGCGATCGACGCCGCCGCGATCAGCGAGCCTGATATCAGCACGCGGCGGAACCCGGCGACCCTGAAGATCAGCGCGGTGGCGAATTTCATGCCCATGGCGCCGACCGCCGCCACGAAGGTGATCATTCCCGATTGGAAGGGCGTCAGCCCGAAGCCGATCTGGAACATCAGCGGCAAAAGGAAGGGCACGGCGCCGATGCCGATGCGAAACAGTCCGCCGCCGAGGACCGAGGAGCGGAACACCTGGTTGCGGAACAGCTCGAGCGCCAGCAGCGGATTTCTGGCGCGGCGCGCATGCCAGAGGTAGAGCCCGGCCGACACAAGCCCGACAGCCACGGTGAGGAAGCCGGCAATCGGCGGCAAGGCGGGCAGGCTGACCACCGACAGGCCGAACACGATGCCCGATGCCGCCAGCCCGCTCAGCACGAAGCCGGTGAAGTCGAGCGGCGGCGTCCGCGCCGATTCGGTTTCCGGCAGGAAGCGCGTGGCGAGCCAGATGCCGATCAGCCCGATCGGCACGTTGATCAGGAAGATCCAGTGCCAGGTGAAATAGGTGGTGATGAAACCGCCGACCGGCGGCCCGACGAGCGGGCCGACCAGCGCGGGAATGCTCAGCCAGGACATGGCGGCGACAAGCTCGCTTTTCGGCGTGGCGCGCACCAGCACCAGCCGCCCCACCGGCGTCATCATGGCGCCGCCGATGCCTTGCAGGAAGCGCGACATCACGAAAGCCGGCAGCGAATTGGACACCGCGCAAGCCACCGAACCGACGATGAACACCGCGATCGCCGCCCGAAACACGTTCTTGGCGCCGAAGCGGTCGGCCATCCAGCCGCTGATCGGAATGAAGACCGCCAGCGACACCAGATAGGCGGTCAGCGCCAGCTTGAGCGCCACCGGGCTGGTCTGGATGTCGACGGCGATCGCCGGCAGCGACGTCGCGATAACGGTCGAATCCATGTTTTCCATGAAAAGAGCGACCGCCAGAATGAGCGGAATGGTGCGGTTCATGGAGCGCGTCCGGATTTGAATGTTGCGCGGCCGACCGGGGGCAAGCCGACACGCAGGGCGGTTATCACGGGTTGGGTCCGATGTCGCGCTAATTGCCGTCACATTTGTGCGACCCTGGCAGCCGCGCCAGTTCGGAACCCTGCGAAGCATGGCACCCAAATAAAAAACCCGCCTTGAGGGCGGGTCGCTGGCGCAAATCAGCACCATGAATAAATTCCTAGCATACCTGCCGTCACAAAGCAAGCAGAATCTACCCACACGATATGGATCGCGCGACTGCGTTAGGGCAATCGCTTCAGACCGATTGCCGATCATGGCGCTGCCCCTCGCAAGCAAACCGGCTTTTCATCGGCGACGGGACGTGTTACGAGCCAGCGCCAATCCTGAAAGGGAAGATACGAGTCGGCGCTGTCCATCCGGTCCAGCGCTTTTCATGCATTCCGAGGGCTGGCCATGGCAAAAATTATCGAAACGTCCACGGGCGCGTTGGCGCTGACCTTTGACGACGTGCTGCTGCAGCCGGGTCATTCAGAGGTCATGCCCGGCGAGACCGACATCCGCACCCGCATCGCCGGCGACATCGACCTCAACGTGCCGATCCTCTCCGCCGCCATGGATACCGTCACCGAGGCGCGTCTCGCCATCGCCATGGCCCAGGCCGGCGGCATCGGCGTCATCCACCGCAATTTCTCGCCGGCCGAGCAGGCCGAGCAGGTGCGGCAAGTGAAGAAATTCGAATCCGGCATGGTGGTCAACCCCGTCACCATCGGTCCCGATGCGACGCTCGCCGACGCCTTGGGGCTGATGCGCACCTACAGCATTTCAGGGATTCCCGTGGTCGAGAACGGCGGCGCCGGAGGGCATACGGTCGGACGGCTGGTCGGCATCCTGACCAACCGCGACGTGCGCTTCGCCTCCGACCCGGCGCAGAAAGTCTACGAGCTGATGACCCGTGAGAACCTGATCACGGTCAAGGAGAACGTCGATCAGGACGAGGCCAAGCGGCTCCTGCACCAGCACCGCATCGAAAAGCTGGTCGTGGTCGACAGCGACGGCAATTGCGTCGGGCTGATCACCGTCAAGGACATCGAGAAGTCGCAGCTCAACCCGCACGCCACCAAGGACGTGCAGGGGCGCCTGCGCGCGGCGGCCGCCACCAGCGTCGGCGATGACGGCTTCGAGCGCGCCGAGCGCCTGATCGACGCCGGCGTCGACCTTCTGGTGATCGATACCGCGCATGGTCACTCGCAACGCGTGCTCGACGCGGTGACGCGGGCCAAGAAGCTGTCCAATTCGGTCCGCATCCTTGCCGGCAACGTCGCCACGTCGGACGGCACGCTGGCGCTGATCGACGCCGGCGCCGACGCCGTCAAGGTCGGCATCGGGCCGGGGTCCATCTGCACCACCCGCATCGTCGCCGGCGTCGGCATGCCGCAGCTTTCGGCGATCATGTCGGCGGTCGAGACGGCGCAGAAATCGGGCGTCTCGGTCATTGCCGATGGCGGCATCAAATATTCCGGCGATCTCGCCAAGGCGCTCGCCGCCGGCGCCAGTGCCGCCATGATCGGATCGCTGCTGGCCGGCACCGACGAGAGCCCGGGCGAGGTCTACCTGCACCAGGGCCGCTCGTTCAAAGCCTATCGCGGCATGGGCTCGGTCGGCGCCATGGCCCGCGGCTCCGCCGATCGCTACTTCCAGGCCGAGGTCCGCGACACGCTGAAACTGGTGCCGGAAGGCATCGAAGGGCAGGTTCCCTACAAGGGACCTGTGTCCGGCGTGCTGCACCAGCTTGCCGGCGGCCTGAAAGCCGCCATGGGTTATGTCGGCGGTCGCGACCTTGCCGATTTCCGCGAACGCGCCACCTTTGTGCGCATATCCAACGCCGGACTTCGTGAAAGCCACGCCCATGACGTCACGATCACCCGCGAAAGCCCGAATTACCCCGGCGGAGCCTGACCAGCTCGCGCGAAGCCTGACGGCAACGATGCTGCGGCTGTCACGCCACGCTGCAGCACTGTGTTTTGTCTGCTTGGCGGTTTTCGCCGCCATGACGGCGATGGAGTTCCTCTATTTCCGCCAGTTGAGCGGCGGCCTGCCGTCGCTCGATATGCGCTTCACCGGTTTCGCCCCGGATGAGGGTATGGCCTGGCTGACGGCGCTCGGCCGGCGCGGCAGCGAGATCATTCTCGTCTGGCACTACCTGACCTTCGACCTCTTGTTCCCGGCGCTGCTGTCACTGACCTTGGTCAGCCTGATCCTGGCCACGGGGCGGCGGCTGAAGAACTTCCGGGCTCAGTCCGCGCAGCTCCAGTCGCTGTTCGCGCTTGTCCTGGTGCTGCCCTACACGCTTGCCGATTATGCGCAGAACATCGCGGTGGCCCGTCTGCTCTCCGATTTCCAGTCGGCCAATCCGGATTCGCTGTCCTTCGCCTCGGCGCTGATCGTCACCAAATTCGCGCTTCTGGCGATACCGGTGATCGTCATCGTCGTTTTCCACCTGACGGGTCAGCGGCGCCGGGCTTAGGGACCTACAGCGCCGCGCGTCGTCACCATGAGCGGCACAGAGCCGGTCTGTCGAGATCCTTCGCGCCCCTCTGTCCCGCCGGCGTCCCGAACGTTCAACTGTGCTACAAATCGAACACCGCGATCTTGCGCTTGTCGAACTTGATCGCGATCTCGCCGCGCACCAGTTTGAGCGCGGCCTCGCCGAACACGGCGCGCCGCCAGCCTTGCAAGGCCGGCACGTCGGCGGCTTCGCCCTCGGCGGCGATGCGGTCGATGTCGTCGCTCGTCGCCAGCACCTTCGAGGCGACGCCCTCCTTTTCGGCGACGATCCGCAACAGCACTTTCAGCAGTTCCGCGGCGGCATTGGAGCCTTCGGGCGGCTGAAAAGTCTTCGGCAGCTTCGGCATGTCTTCCCTGGGCAAGGCAAGCGCGGCGTTGACCGCGCCGAGCAGCGCCGTTGCCGTCGCCGAACGTTCCCAGCCTTTCGGCGTGGTGCGCAGCTTGCCGAGCGCTGCCGCATCGCGCGGCGACTGCTGCGCCACCTCGTAGATGGCGTCGTCCTTGAGCACCCGGCCGCGCGGCACGTCGCGTTCGCGCGCCTCGCGCTCGCGCCATGCCGCCACCGCTTGCACGATCGCCAGCTCCTGCGGCTTGCGCAGCCGCATCTTCAGCCGCTTCCAGGCGTCCTCCGGATGCGGGTCGTAGGTCGCGCGGGAGGTCAGCACCTCCATCTCCTCGTTCAGCCAGTGGGCGCGGTTTTCCCGCTTAAGCTCGGCGCTGAGCTGCTGATAGACCTCGATCAGATGGGTGACGTCGGCAAGCGCGTAATCGAGCTGCTTGTCGGACAGCGGCCGGTGGCGCCAGTCGGTGAAACGCGAGGACTTGTCGAGCCGGGCGCCGGTGATCTTCTGGACGAGCTGGTCATAGGAGACGCTGTCGCCGAAGCCGCAGACCATCGCTGCCACCTGGGTGTCGAACACCGGATGCGGGACCAGATCGCCGAGATGGACGATGATTTCGATGTCCTGGCGCGCCGCATGGAAGACCTTGATGACGGCCTCGTTGGCCATCAGCCTGAAGAACGGCTTCAGGTCGATATCGGGCGACAGCGGATCGATCAGCGCCGTCACGCCGGGCGCCGCCATCTGGATCAGGCACAGGATCGGCCAAAAGGTCGTCTCGCGAATGAATTCGGTGTCGACGGTGACGAAATCCGACTTTTCGAACGCGGCAAGAGCGGTCTCGAGTTCTTCCTGGGTGGTGATGACGTGCATCAAATCGCTTTTGGCTAAGGTAAGGTTTCCTTCAATTTCAGCCGCGCGGGCTTTCGTCAAGCCGCAGGGCCGTCATCGGTGCTTGCCTGGCCTGTCGGAATCGTCGTTGCGCTTGGCCAGCCGGGCAAAAACCGTCGATGTGCGCAAAAGCGCGATGAAACGGCTGCGCTTGCCCGCTGGCACGCCGGATCGCACCTGCATCCGGTACAGGATGACGACAACGAAGATGGCGTAGACGATGGCGCAGAACACGAACAGCGCGCTTGGCCCGAAATACTGCATCGCCGTCGAGGCGGCGAACGGCCCGCCGATGGCGCCGAAGGAATAGAACAGCATCAGTGCCGCGTTGATCAGCACGAACTCGCCCCTGTCGGCGCGGTCGTTGGAATGCGCCGCCGACAGCGAGTAGAGCGGCATGGCGAAGCAGCCGAAGAAGAAGACGGTCAGGAAGTTGAGGAACGGATTGCTCCCGGCCACGAACGCCAGCGCCAGTGCTGCAAACAGCGCGCAGCATGTCGTTATCAGCAGCACGGAACGCCGGTCCCAGCGGTCGGACAGATAGCCGAGCGGGTACTGGATGATGGCGCCGCCGAAAATGCCGACGCTGACGAAGGTGACGACGTCGGTGACCGACATGCCGATCTGTTCGGCATAGACCGGCGACAAGGTGCGAAAGGCGCTGTTGGTGACGCCGACGGCGATGCAGCCGAAGCAGCCGAGCGGCGAAATCCGCCAGACGCGGCCTAGGTCGAGCTTGACGTCTTCCGGTGGGGTCGGGTTGGAGCGGTCGCCGAGCGACACCGGCACCAGCGAGAGCGTGATCATGATCGACATGATGGCGAAGATGGCGAAACCGCCGGCGCCGACGATCGGGATCAGGAACTGTGCGCCTGTGACCGAACCGATGTCGACCATCCGGTAGATGGCCAGCACCCGCGCGCGGTCCCTGTTGGCGACCCCGGAATTGAGCCAGGCTTCCATGATGGTGAACAGGCCGGCAAAGCAGAACCCGCCGGCGAAGCGCACCGCGCACCACATGACCGGGTCGATGACCAGCACCAGAAGCAATGTTCCGGCGGAAGCGATCGCCGCCAGCGCGGAAAAGGCGCGCACATGGCCGACGGCCTTCATAATGCGGGTGACGGCGAGGCAGCCGAGCAGGAAGCCGGCGAAATAGAACGTGCCCATCAGGCCGACGGTCGAGGCCGAAAATCCCTCCTGCGCGCCGCGCAGCGCGATCAAGGTGCTCTGCAGGCCGTTGCCGCCGAGCAGGATGCCGGCGGCAATGAGGAGCGGAATCAGCGGGCGGATGGAGGACATGAAGGAAGGCCTGTCGTTGACCCTTCTTGAACCATCGCCCGCGCCAATGCCAGCGGCAATTCCCGGCAGTTAGCGGGCCAGCACCGGCAATCGGTTTCTCAGTTTGATTTTCTGCTTGGGATCGATCTTGCGCACTCTCGGTGCGCGCTCGGGGAGTGGCAGGCGGACATTGGCCCCTTGCGACAGGCAATCGCCAGAAAGTCCGGATGCTTGGCCCATCAATGGGCGAACGACCACGGCGGTCGATTATTCTGTTTTTCGCAGCGGGCGTTGGCTGGCCTGCCTATCGCAGAATTCTGTTCGTCATCAGCCATTTCACGGAACGGGGCCAGGCGTAGTTCGCACCCATGCGAAGATCGGTAAAGCCCTGCAAAACAGGTTTCCCGGTTTCAGCGTCGAGGATACGAATGAACATGGTATGCTCTGTCCGGTTGACGCGCGTTACGACGCCCAGCAGGGCAAGGGACGCGCCATGCTCCTTGGCAATTTTGCCTTCACAGCCCCCGCAATTGCGCAATCCATGCGGCGCAGCCGCCGGCTCGTCCCCGGCTGGCACATCGACGATTGTAAAGCGGCCGGACTGGGAGAGCATATCCTTCGCAACCTGTGCCGACTCGGACAGATAGCGCTTGTCGTGTTCATCCGGGGGAATTATTCCGGCCCCAGCGCTCTTGTCCTCCAATTCGAAAGGAAACACCTCGATCGACGCTGGCTTTGTCTGCTGGGCGTATGCAAATGTGCAGGTGCCGACAAGCAGCGTCATCAGGACAGTCAATGTGCGAATGCGCATGGTAGTCCTCCCGTGAATGTGGCGGCCATTGTACACGGCTTGATCATCCAGATCACGATCAAAGCAGGGGAAATTCTTCGCTTTGACCGTGGCGTGGCGTTTTCACATGGCCTCGGTCGAAGGCCGAAGTTCGAACCGAGATGCCGCCCGAGCGCCGCCTGCCTTGACAAAGGCGGCCTCTCATGTGCTTTTCGCGCAAATTTTCGGGCCGGGCCATCATGCCTTGGCCGCAATCAACATCCGGACTTTACGAATGACAATGCATCGTTACCGCAGCCATACCTGTGCCCAGTTGAGGAAGAGCGACGTCGGCTCTTCCGTTCGCCTGTCGGGCTGGGTGCATCGCGTGCGCGACCATGGCGGCTTGCTGTTCATCGATTTGCGCGACCATTATGGCTTGACCCAGATCGTCGCCGATCCGGATTCGCCGGCCTTCAAGATCGCCGAGACCGTGCGCGGCGAGTGGGTCATCCGCGTCGACGGCGAGGTCAAGGCGCGCCTGGCAGAGACGGCGAACGCCAATTTGCCGACCGGCGAGATCGAGGTTTTCGCACGCGAGATCGAAGTGCTGTCGGCGGCCAAGGAGTTGCCGCTGCCGGTGTTCGGCGAGCCGGACTATCCCGAGGATATCCGCCTCAAATACCGTTTCCTCGACCTGCGCCGCGACACGCTGCACAGGAACATCGTGGCGCGCACCAAGATCATCGCCGAGATGCGCAGGCGCATGGGCGAGGTCGGCTTCACCGAATTCTCGACGCCGATCCTGACCGCTTCGTCGCCCGAAGGGGCGCGCGACTTTCTGGTGCCGTCCCGTATCCATCCGGGCAATTTCTACGCACTGCCGCAGGCGCCGCAGCTATACAAGCAGCTGATCATGGTGTCGGGCTTCGACCGCTATTTCCAGATCGCGCCCTGCTTCCGCGACGAAGACCCGCGCGCCGACCGCCTGCCGGGCGAATTCTACCAGCTCGACCTGGAAATGAGCTTCGTCGAGCAGGACGACGTGCTGGCGACCATGGAGCCGGTGATGCGAGGCGTGTTCGAGACCTTTGCCGCCGGCAAGCCGGTGACGCAGGCCTTTCCGCGCATCGCCTATGACGTCGCCATGCGCAAATACGGCACCGACAAGCCGGACCTGCGCAACCCGATCGAGATGCAGGCGGTCTCCGATCATTTTCGCGATTCAGGCTTCAAGGTGTTCGCCAACATCCTCGCCAATGATTCCAAGGCTGAGGTCTGGGCCATTCCGGCCAGGACCGGCGGCAGCCGCGCCTTCTGCGACCGCATGAATTCCTGGGCGCAGGGCGAGGGCCAGCCCGGCCTCGGCTACATCTTCTGGCGCAAGGAGGGCGAAAAGCTCGAAGGCGCCGGACCGCTCGCCAAGAACATCGGCGAGGAGCGCACCGAGGCGATCCGTCAGCAACTCGGCCTTGCCGATGGCGACGCCGCCTTCTTCGTCGCCGGCGACCCGAAGAAATTCGTCGCCTTCGCGGGCGCGGCGCGCAGCCGCGCCGGCGAGGAGCTGAACCTCGTCGACCGCGATCGCTTCGAATTGTGCTGGATCGTCGACTTTCCCTTCTACGAATGGAACGAGGACGAGAAGCGCGTCGATTTCGGCCACAACCCGTTCTCGATGCCGCAGGGTGGCATCGATGCGCTCAACGGCGAGGATCCGCTTGGGATCAAGGCGTTCCAGTACGACATGGTCTGCAATGGTTTCGAGATCGCCTCCGGCGGCATCCGCAACCATTTGCCCGAAACCATGGTCAAGGCGTTCGAGATCGTCGGGCTGGATCGCGAGACGGTCGAGGCGCAGTTCGGTGGCCTCTACCGCGCCTTCCAATATGGCGCACCGCCGCATGGCGGCATGGCAGCCGGCATCGACCGCGTCGTCATGCTGCTGGTCGGTGCCAGGAACCTGCGCGAAGTGACCATGTTCCCGATGAACCAGCAGGCCTATGACCTGTTGATGAGCGCGCCGTCGGAAGCCAGCCCGCAGCAGCTTCGCGAATTGTCGCTGCGCGTCGCGGTGACTAAGAAAGAGGTTTAAAAACCTCCCGCAACCGATTCTGTTGATTCACAAAAAAGCCCGGCATCTGCCGGGCTTTTCGCTTTCAAGCGACCGGTCCGGTCAGTCCTCGTTCGCCTTGACCGTCACGCCAAGCGTCTTCGTCAGGTCGATCGGGTTGGACATGGCGCCCGCCATGATCATTGCGAACGGCACTGCCGCCGGCGGCTCGGCCAGGATCTCGATGCTCTGCGGGTCGTCGAGAAATTTGCCGACCGCAGCCGACACCTGCGCCGTCAGTTCCGGATTGTTGAGCTGCGCCATGCCGAACGGCACGATCGCCTTGGCCTGGTTGGCGATGTCCTTGCCGGACATGCCTTGCTGCTTGCCGACATAGTCCAGCACCTTGTTGGTCAGCGAATCGTCGTCGAAGCGGATCGAAGCGCTGTTGAACGAAAGCTGCTGCAAGACGCCGAGCATGGCCATGCCCTCAGCCGACTTGTCGGCGCCCTCGGGCTGAGCCGCCATCTTCTTCTGCATCTCCTGCAGCGACTTGATGACGTCAAGCGTGTAGCCGCCGAGACCGAAGGTCATGCCGAGCGTTCCGGCATTGTCGACGGAAATGTCGTATTTCGACAGCTCCATCTTGCCGTCCGCGGGCTGCCAGGTGCCCTCCATTGCAAGGTTTCCGGTGATGTTCTGGTAACCGAGCGCGTTGATCGCGTCCTTGGACTTCGGGTCCTCGATCAGGGTCAGGTCGGCATTGAATTTTTCCGTGGTGCCGGAAAACCCCATCGCTTTGCCGTCGACCGGCGGGGTGATTTCGATGGCGAGCCCGACCATCGAGAAGGCGGTCTTGTCGGCGACCTTGACCGTCATGGTCTCGAGTTCGGCCGATTTGTACATCATCAGCGAGCCCAGCGGACCCGTGGCACCGTCGGCGGGAACCGTCATGTCGCGGATGATGAAGGGGCTGAGGTCGATCGTGACGCCGTCCTCGCTGCGTTGGAACGCCGCAGTCGAGACGGTTTCGATTTCATAACCGCCATTGGCTTCTGTCACGCCTTCGAGTTTGACGTCGCCGATCTTGAGCGCCTCCTTCTCGGCCGCCGGTTTGACGGCCACGCCTTGCAGCACCATGCTGGAGGCATCGCCCGTCACCCCGGTCCAGGAGATGTCGACCCCCTGAGCAGCGAGAGCCGCCTTGAGCCGGTCGGCGACCGCCGCATCCTGCGCGAAGGCCGCGTTCAGCGGCAGCGTCAGCAAAAAGGTCGAAAAAGCGAGTTTGTTGAGTGTCGAGCGTTTGATCGTCATCGCGAGTTCCCTGAGCGTTTCCTGAAGTATTTTGAGTGTGTCCTAGATTATTCTCGAATTCCTTGCGGCGTCACCCTTTCGTGACGAACTGGACGGGAAAAAGGCGTTCATCCGCACAATGGTCGAAAAACGCGACGAAACGCAAACCCGGTCCATCGCGCCCAGTCCATCGTGCTTTGCCATAGAAGCGGGATGTAACCGGTTGATGTTGGTCGGCGCTGCCGCACGTCCAGTTCGTGTTGCAGAAGGGGCCTTGCCTCTTGCCGCGAATCACCCGCTCGGCTAGTCCCAGCCCATGGGAAAGAGGCTTTTGCCGCCTGGAGATGGCGGCGGCGACAACATCGAGCCGGTCGATCTGAAGAAAGCGCTGGAAGAGCGCTATCTCGCCTATGCGCTGTCGACCATCATGCATCGGGCGCTGCCGGATGTGCGCGACGGGCTGAAGCCGGTCCATCGTCGCATCATGCATGCCATGCGGCTGCTCAGGCTCAACCCCGACCAGGGCTTTGCCAAATGCGCCCGCATCGTCGGCGAGGTGATGGGCAAGTTCCATCCGCATGGCGACCAGTCGATCTACGACGCGCTGGTGCGGCTGGCGCAGGATTTTTCGATGCGCTATCCCCTGGTCGACGGGCAGGGCAATTTCGGCAATATCGACGGCGATAATGCCGCCGCCATGCGCTACACCGAAGCGCGCATGACCGATGTGGCGACCGAGCTGCTCTCCGGCATCACCGAGGACGCGGTCGACTACCGGCCGACCTACAATGAGGAAGACGAGGAGCCGGTCGTGCTGCCCGGCGCCTTCCCGAACCTGCTCGCCAACGGCTCGTCCGGCATCGCCGTCGGCATGGCGACCTCGATCCCGCCGCACAATGCCGCCGAGCTCTGCGACGCCGCCCTGCATCTGATCGAGCATCCGGATGCGCCGGTGACGACGTTGATGGACTTCGTGCAAGGCCCGGATTTCCCGACCGGCGGCATCATCGTCGACAGCCGTGCCTCGATCCTCGAAGCCTACGAAACCGGCCGCGGCGGTTTCCGGGTCAGGGCGACATGGAGCCAGGAGGACCAGGGCAGGGGCACCTGGAACATCGTCGTCACCGAAATCCCCTATGGCGTCCAGAAGGCGCGGCTGATCGAAAAGATCGCCGAGCTTCTGATGGCGCGCAAATTGCCGCTGCTCGAGGATATCCGCGACGAGAGCGCCGAGGACATCCGCGTCGTCCTAGTGCCGAAGAGCCGTTCGGTCGATCCCGGCATCCTGATGGAATCGCTGTTCAAGCTGACCGAGCTCGAAAGCCGCTTTCCGCTCAACATGAACGTGCTGTCGCGCGGCAAGATACCCAACGTGCTGTCGCTGAAAGGCGTGCTCAAGGAATGGCTGGAGCACCGTCGCGACGTGCTGATCCGCCGCTCCAGGCATCGCCTCGGCGAGATCGAAAGGCGGCTGGAGATCCTCGCCGGCTATCTGATCGCCTATCTCAACATCGACGAGGTGATCAGGATCATCCGCGAGGAGGACGAGCCCAAGCAGGTGATGATGGCCCGCTGGTCGCTCACCGACAACCAGGCCGAAGCCATCCTCAACATGCGGCTCAGGGCCCTGCGCACGCTCGAGGAATTCGAGATCCGCAAGGAATTCGACGGCCTCACCACCGAGAAGAAGCAGATCGAGGCGCTGCTTGCGTCCGACGCCAGGCAGTGGTCGACGATCAAGTGGGAAGTCTCCAGCATCCGCGACAAATTCGGGCCGGAGACCGAGCTCGGCAAGCGCCGGACCCAGTTCGCCGACGCCCCCGAACACGACCTGACCGACATCGCCCACGCCATGATCGAGCGCGAGCCGGTCACCGTGGTCGTTTCGGAAAAGGGCTGGCTGAGAGCCATGAAAGGTCACCTGACCGACCATTCGGCCCTGACCTTCAAGGAGGGCGACAGCCTCAAGCTCGCCTTCCACGCCCAGACCACCGACAAGGTGCTGGTCTTCACCACCGGCGGCAAGTTCTACACGATCGGCGCCGACAGGCTGCCGGGCGGGCGCGGCCATGGCGAACCGATCCGCATCATCGTCGACATGGACAACGACCAGGACATCGTCACCGCCTTTGTCCATGATCCCAAGCGCAAGCTGCTCCTGGTGTCTCACGGCGCCAACGGCTTCATCGTGCCGGAGGAAGAGGTCGTCGCCAACACCCGCAAGGGCAAGCAGGTGATGAACGTCAAGGCGCCCGACGAGGCCAAGCGCTGTGTGCCGGTCGCCGGCGACCATCTCGCCATCGTCGGCGAGAACCGCAAGATGCTGGTCTTCCCGCTCGCCGAAATACCGGAGATGGGGCGCGGCAAGGGCGTTCGCCTGCAGAAATACAAGGATGGCGGCGTTCTCGACATCAAGACCTTCACGCTTGCAAGCGGTCTCTCCTGGCAGGATTCGGCCGACCGCACCTTCATCAAATCGCGCGAAGAGCTGGTCGAATGGATCGGCGCCCGAGCCTCGGCCGGACGCATGGTGCCGAAGGGATTCCCGCGGACGGGGAAGTTCGGGTAGCAACGCGCCTCTTCCTTCTCCCCCCGGGGAGAAGGAAGAGGCGCAAACATTTGGACTATCGTCACGATTGCTGCACTATGATCCTGCATAAGCATCGCTACATGAGGCGGGGCGGATGCGTTTGGGAGCGATGGGCATTTGAAAGAAGCTAGGATTCGGAAACCGGAAGGGCAGCAGCGCCTGTTCGGCCTGTCAACGCCGGTCAGATCCGCCGTCATTCCGCCGCTGTCGGCGGCGCGCTGGCTCTTGGTGCTGATCGTCGCCGCCGGGGTCTATTTCTTTCATGGTTTCCTGGTCCCCGTGCTGGCCGCTCTCGTTATCGCCTTTGCCAGCTGGCCGCTCTATCGGCGGCTGCTTGCCGCTGTCGGCGGCAACCGCACGATCGCCGCGACATTGGCGATCCTGTTCATCCTCACCTTCCTGGTGGTGCCGATTGCGCTCGCCGGCGCCTACGCCACCAACGAAGTCCGCGAATGGGTCGGCTGGGCGATCGAGACCAACCGCGACGGCGCGGTGACGCCGCAATGGATCGCCACGCTGCCTGTGGTGGGCGACTGGCTCAACGAGCAGTGGACGCGCAATCTCGGCCATCCCGGCGGCATCGGCGAACTGATCCAGCTGATCAGCGGCGCCAACATCGGCAGCATCTATCGCGGCGTCCTGGCCGCCGGCGGCAGCGCCTTCGGGCTTCTGCTGGCGCTGCTGTTCATGATGATCGCGCTGTTCTTCGCCTATCGCGACGGCGAGCATTTCGCCGGGCAAGTCGACCGTCTCGGCGAACGCATCCTGCCGGCCAGGTGGGAGCGGATTTCACGCGTCGTGCCGGCGACGATTTCCTCGACGGTGACCGGCATGACCGTGATCGCCATCGGCGAGGGGGTGGTGCTGGGCGTGGCCTACTGGCTGGCCGGCGTGCCGTCGCCGGTGACGCTTGGCGCCCTGACCGGCATCATGGCGCTGATCCCCGGCGGCGCCCCGCTGTCCTTCACGCTTGTCTCGGTCTATCTCGCCGCCAGCGGCTCGCTGATGGCCGGGTTGGCGCTGTTCATCTGGGGGACCGTCGAACTGTTCATCGTCGACAAGACATTGCGTCCGAAACTGGTCGGCGGCCCGATAAAGCTGCCGTTCCTGCCGACCTTTTTCGGCCTGATCGGCGGCGTCAAGACGATGGGCTTTCTCGGCCTGTTCATTGGTCCGGTGCTGATGGCATTGCTGGTCGCGATCTGGCGCGAATGGTTGCGCGAGGTGGAATTGGCCGATGAACTTGCCTCGGCGGCACCGGCGGAGCTGGAAGGTGCTCCGCCGCAAATCGAAATCGTTGCCGAGAAGAAATCTCAGGCCGGGTGACTGACCGCAAGGGCTGCGCGGCGTTTGCGCCCCTCATGCAGCTGCCATAGCGAATGGGCGACCAGCGTGACGATGAGGATCGCGCCGCCGATCAGGCTGTTGCGCGACGGCGTTTCGGCAAAGACCATCCACACCCAGACCGGCGCCAGCACGGTTTCGAGCACATAGAACATCGCCACCTCAGGCCCGGAAATGTATTTCGGCCCGTTGGCGAGGCAGAAGAACGAGATCGGCATGATGACGGCGCCGTTGAAGATGATCCACCACGGCGCGTTCACCTGAAAGCCTTCGCTCGAGACCATGAACACCGCGACGCCCAGGGGCAGGATCACGCCGATCAGCGAAGCGAATCCCATGTCCTTGCCGCTGGCGCGCGAGAGGGTGATGGCCAGTGCGATGAAGAAAGCCGAGCACAGCGCCATGAAATCGCCGAACAGGTGTCCGGTGCCGATCGAATCGCCGACGATGATCGCGACGCCGACGATCATGACCAGCATCGCGACCACCGTGGCCGGTCGCGGCCGCTCCTTCAGGACCACCCAGGACAGCAGCGCCGCGAACACGGTGTTGAAGGCCAGGATGAAGACCAGGTTGGCGGTCGTGGTGTGATAGATGCTGGTGATGAAGGTGACCGAGGTCAGCCCGTAGCAGATGGCGACAACCAGGCCCGACCAGCCGGGGATGAGCTGCGGCGCGTTCCTGCTCAGCGAGCGCCAGACAGCCCAGATGATCAGCGCCGCGACCAAGGTGGTGCCGGTGCGCAGTAGCAGGATCGTCCACGCCTCGCCGTCGGCGAGCCGGATCAGTGGAATGTCGACGGTCAGCGTCAGCCCGCCGATGGCGGTGATGAGAAGACCCTTCTGGTGGTCGATATGGGATGACATGCGGCAATTCTCGCAATGAGTTTGGAGGCCGGGCGCAAAATTGGCCAGCGTCTGTCCCTTCAGCCAAATGGCCGAAAAGCCAGCAGTATCCTCCTTGGAACGGTTTTAAGGATGATTGGCGAGAGAGCGGATCAGCGCGAAACCGCTTCGTGGTCGTAGCGTTCCCAGCCTTTGGGGCCGAGATGCTCCTGCGGCATGAAGCGCATCTTATAGTTCATCTTGCGCGAGCCGTTGACCCAGTAGCCGAGATAGACATGGGGCAAGCCCATCGCCCTGGCGCGGGCGATGTGATCCAGGATCATGAAGGTGCCGAGCGAGCGGTCCTCGAAGTCCGGATTGAAGTAGGAATAAACCATCGACAGGCCGTCGGCCATCTTGTCGGTGAGGGCGACTGCGATCAGCTCGCCCTGGCCCTTGCCGGTGATGAAGGTGTCGGGGCCGCGGCGCCGGTATTCGATGACCTTGGTGTCGACATGGGTGTCCTCGACCATCATGGCGTAGTCGAGCACCGTCATGTCGGACATGCCGCCGCGGCGGTGGCGGGCATCGAGATAGCTGCGGAACAGCGAGTACTGCTCGGTGGAAGGTTGGGCGTCGTGCATGGCGCCGACGAGGTCCGAATTGCGCTGTATCACCCGCTTCATGTTGCGGCTGGTGGTGAATTCCTGGGCCAGGATGCGTACCGAAACGCAGGCGCGGCAGGTTTCGCAGGCCGGCCTGTAGGCGATGTTCTGCGACCGGCGGAAGCCGCCTTGCGTCAACAGGTCGTTCATCTCCGGCGCCTTGTCGCCGACCAGATGCGTGAACACCTTGCGCTCGAACTGGCCCTCAAGATACGGGCACGGTGACGGCGCGGTCAGGAAGAACTGCGGCGACTGGGTCGGATGGTGCGTCATCGAACCTTGGAAACACTCCTGCGAATCTCTCTACCTTTGGCGCGGACGGCGAAAAATTCAACAGGATTGTGAAAGCGCGGCCGACAGGATGCCTCATATTTGCGCATAAACGCTCGTGGGAACTCGGAAAAGCTGTCTCAGCGGTCGCTGCGGCTGACCACCGTGCCGAGCAGCAGGTCGTGCAGCGTGCGCTTGCGGTCGGCAAACAGCGTCACCAGAAGGACCAGCGGCGTCAGGATGACGTTGCCGGCCCAGAACAGCACCGAATGCACCACGGCCGTCAGCCCGTCGATGCGGGTGCCGTCCAGACGGTCGAGCCGGATCCCCATCATCTTCATGCCAGTCGTGGCCTGGTCGGCGCTGCCAAGCGTGTTCCAGATGTAGAGAATGGCGACGGCCGGCACGAGGACGGAAAACAGCATCCAGCCGAGGCCGAGCGTCAAGAGCCCAAGGAAGAACACCAGGATCGCGAACGGGATGGTGAGCAGCGCGACGATGCAATAGTCGACGATGAAGGCGAGGACACGCCGCGTGCGCACGCCGTCATAAGCCCTGATATCATCGAGCCTGGTGGTGATGATTTCGCCGTCGAGAACGCGCGCGTTCATGTCATTTCCTCGTAATCAGGCCCGGGATAGAGTGCGGGCCGCCTGGCCTTGAAATGGTGAAGTCTTGCGGCGGAATCAAGATCAAGCCTTTCCACGGCATACGATGGGAAGCGGCGCCGGGCGCAGCCTGAACCGGTTGAATTCGCAGCGCGGATGGCGTTAGTTTGCTGCAGCGCAACAAGAGTGCAGGCGAGGGGCGGGGCGACATGGACTATGACATGCTGGTCATCGGCAGCGGGCCTTCCGGGCGCCGTGCCGCGGTGCAGTCGGCCAAGCTCGGCAAATCCGTGCTGGTGGTGGACAGGGGCCGGCGTCTTGGCGGTGTTTCCGTGCACACCGGCACCATCCCGTCGAAGACGCTGCGGGAAACCGTGCTCAACCTCTCGGGCTGGCGCGAACGCGGCTTCTACGGGCGCGGCTACCGGGTCAAGCAGGACATTTCGGTCGGCGACCTGATCGAGCGCCTGCACAAGACGCTCGATCACGAGGTCGAGGTGCTGCAGCACCAGTTCATGCGCAACACGGTCAGGAGCGCGCGCGCCGCGGTCAAGTTTCTCGGCCCCAACAGAGCGAGCCTGACGACGGACGCCGGCGATTACAGCGAAGTCGGTTTCGCGCATGCGCTGATCGCGGTCGGCACCCGCCCGCACCGGCCGCGCGACGTGCCCTTCGACAAGACCCGTGTCTTCGACAGCGACGAGATGCTGGAACTCGAGCGCCTGCCGCGGACGCTGACGGTGATCGGCGGCGGCGTCATCGGCGTCGAATACGCGACGATCTTTTCGGCGCTCGACGTGCCGGTGACGCTGGTCGAGCCGCGCAACACCATCCTCGATTTCGTCGACCGCGAGATCGTCGACGATTTCATCCATCAGATGCGCGACCGCGGCATGACGATCCGGCTGGGCAGCGCCATCAAGGAGATCGCCTCGAAAGCCGACTACGCCGAGGTGACGCTCGCCGACGGCCGCACCATACGCTCGGAGATGGTGCTCTATGCCGCGGGACGCACCGGCAATGTCGGCGCGCTCGGCCTGGACGTGGTCGGCATCGAGGCCGATTCCAGGGGCCGCATCAAGGTCGATCCGCAGACCTTCCGGACCAGCGCGCCGAACATCTATGCCGCCGGCGACGTCATCGGCTTTCCGAGCCTCGCCTCCACCTCGATGGAACAGGGCAGGGTGGCCGCCTGCCACGCCTTCGGCGAGCCCTTGCCGCCGCCGCCGCAAACCTTTCCGTACGGCATCTACGCCGTGCCTGAGATCTCGACCGTTGGCCAGTCCGAGGAGCAGGTGCGCGAGAGCGGCGGCGCGTATGAGGTCGGCGTGGCGCGCTTCCGCGAGACCTCGCGCGGCCACATCATGGGCGTCAACACCGGCTTCCTGAAGCTTCTGTTCTCGATCGAAACGCGTCGGCTGCTTGGCGCGCATATCGTCGGCGAAGGCGCGACCGAACTGATCCATATCGGCCAGGCGGTCATCAATCTCGGCGGCACCGTCGATTTCTTCGTCAACAACACCTTCAACTATCCGACGCTGGCCGAAGCCTACAAGATCGCAGGGCTGGATGCCTGGAACCGGATGGGGCGGGGGTAGTTATCCCACGGCGGCTCGTTATGCATCTTGACGGCGCAGCGTAGCAAGCGAGCGAGCTGCGATGAGCAGCGGCGGGCACAGACACGGTGCTGGCCGGAAAAAGAAATTTGGGCGCGACGGCAGGACTTGAACCCGCGGCCTCCTCACCCATAGTAGGTGCGCTGTTTACTACTATGTCGAAGCGAGGCGCTCTATCCAGCTGAGCTACGTCGCGAATTTTGTTATTTGACCACGGAAAGCACGGGCTTCTTTCGTAGAATACGAGCTTTCTTTGCCGCCTTCGCCTGCTCGATCTCCTTCAGCTTCTCTTGCGCGTAAGGAGTGGCTGCGGCAATGAGCCCATCGAGTTTGTATATGTTCGGCATGCTGCCGTACTTTGTTTGACGGCGCTCCACGCGTTCAATCAAGTGCAGTTCCTCAAGCGCTTTGATACGTTTCTGGATTGTCCTCTCGGTGACGCCAAGCGCCGTGGCGATCGTGCCGACCGAAGGGCACGGAGGATTGTCTGCCTTCCACCAGTATTGGGTGAGGTGAAGGATGATGTTCATGTCGAGGGGATCGAGCCCGAGGGCGGCCTGCTTCTCGATAATAATGTTCGGAATGCCACTCCACCCGGCTGCCCATAGAGGCTTAGTCCATTTCTTTTCATTGACACGGAGCTTCTCGGTGTCGGATGGTTGTGCGGCTTTAGCCATGAGATCGTTTCCTATGCGGCTGTTCATCAGCTAAAGTCGGCTACGAAGAGCGGAAAATCAAGCGCTTGGGTCGCGAATGGGGATGTCATGTGATTCACCCGCCCCTGACCCTCAGGTCATGGGGGAGTGTTTTTGAGGACATCCGGCCGGGTGTCCGAAGACTCACCCAAATTAAGACTTGATATAAACGATATACAGTTTGCAGATTCGTTGATGTCAGATGCTATATAATCAAATGGGCCCCTGAACCACGGGACACCCGGTCAAGCCAGCACTACGTTGCGGTGCCACGCTGGACGCCGCCGCAGAATTGGCCACGGTTGTGCAAATCCTAGCCCATTGTAGCGCCGGCGGTCACAAAGCCCTGTTGCGAAAGCTGCCTTGCGCTGCTGATTGGCGGAGCGGAGGCCAGAGTCGCGGTCGAATGATGACGAACGCCGTGAGCTCGAACGCCCTGTCAGTCCGCTTGCGCAATGGCGATTGCTGGGCCTGCCAGCCATTGCCTGACGATTCCGGCATCCCGATCGCCGATCTCATGGCCGGAGGCAATGATGCGGGCGTCGACCTCGGCGCTATGCCGGCTGAGCAACGCGACCAGCGCCGGCGCGAAGGGCGCGTAGGTCAGGTCGACGGCGCCGGCAATGACCAGCACGCGCGCCTTGCCGAGGTCGGCCGGGGGCACGTCGTCCAGCACCGGCATCGGGCGCAGCAATACTGCCCGTTCGATGAGGCCGGAATGCAGCAGCATCACGGTCGAAACCAGGTTGGCGCCGTTCGAATAGCCGAGAAAAACCGTTCGGGAGAGATCGAGACCGTGGCGCTTCGCCGCCTCGGCGATGAAACCCGCGAAAGCGTCCGCCTCCGTGCGGATGCTCTGCTGTTCGAAGCGCGTCGGTGTGATCCGCCCGAACCAGCGGAAACCGTCCTCCTGGGCGATGCGGCCACGGACCGCCACCAGCACGGCGCGCGGTGCGATCTGCCGCGCCAGCGCCACCAGCGTCGTCTCGTCGACGCCGGATCCATGCAGCAGGAAAAGGCATTCGCCGCTCAAATCCACAGGTCGGTAAAGCCGGTAGGAAAACGCCAGGTCGCGCCGCAAAAAGCCATCTTCCGGAGGTTTTTCTGCCATGGTTGCATCCTTTTGATTTCATGCGATTTTTCTTAATTTGCCGGCTTCAAAACGGAATATTTTCGAGCCCCTACAAAGTTGATTGAACCGGGCGCATTTCAACCCGTTTTCCGCTGATATTCCTCCTGCGGCAGGAGTTGAAGCGTTGCGCCGGGCGGTCGCATCGAATCTCCGGGCATGAACAACCAGCTTTGAGGCCTTTTATCGATGACCATACCGATTTCGCAGGGACGGGATACGCGTATCCCGGATCGCAGCGCGCGTGTCCCGGATCGCGATACGCGTATTGACGTGTTCCGCGCTCTCGCTCTGCTGATCATATTTGTCGATCACGTGCCGGGCACCGTTTTCGAAACCTTGACCTACAAGAATTTCGGCTTTTCGGATGCCGCGGAGGCCTTCGTGCTGATCTCGGGCATGTCCGTCGCGCTCGCCTACGGCTCAAAGTTCCAGCCCGGAAACCGGCTCCTGGCGGCACTGAAATTATGGCGCCGCACCGGCGTGCTCTATATCGCCCACATCGTCACGACGATGGTGGTGGTGGCCATCTTCTGCGCGGCGGCGGTGTTCGCGAAGCGGCCGGAGATACTGACGATGATCAACATCGGGCCGTTGATCAGCAACGCCCCGCAAGCTTTGATCGGCATCGTCACACTTGGCCATCAGCTCGGCTACAACAACATCCTGCCGGTCTATTCAGTGCTGCTGCTGATGGCGCCGGCCTTCCTGCTCCTCGTCAGCTACAGGCCCCTGGCGGCGCTCGCACTCTCCGGAGTCCTGTGGCTGGTTGCCGGGATCTACCAGATCGCCCCGCCGAATTATCCGGAGTCCGGCTTCTGGTTCCTCAATCCGCTGTCGTGGCAGTTCCTCTTCACCATCGGCATGGCGGGCATGCTGCATGTCAGGCGCGGCGGCACCATTCCGGTCAACCGCTGGCTGGTCGGCGCGGCGGCAATCTATGTCGCCGGAGCGTTGGTCTGGGTGCACAGCCCGCTGTGGGGGCGGGTGTCGTGGCTGGATCTGCCCGTGGTGCTGACCGGCTTCGACAAAACGTTCCTGTCGCTGCCGAGGTTGCTGCACATCCTGGCCGTGAGCTACCTGGTGGTGGCCATTCCTTCTGTCTCGAACCTGTTCCGCACCAGCCGTGACCATCCGCTCGCCATATTGGGCAAGCGCTCGCTGCCGGTTTTCATCGCCGGCACGCTGATCGCCATGGCGGCGCAGGTGATGAAGCTGATCAACCCGGGCGGGTTTGCCTATGACAGCCTGCTGATATCAGCCGGCATCGCCATGCAGTTCGCGCTCGCCTATTATCTCGAATGGCTGTCGGGTATTGGCGGCAAGAGCAAGCCGGTCCGCAGCGAGGCGCCGGCTGTCCATGCGTCCTTCGGTGTAGGGGGCATGACGGCAAGTGCCAGCCTGTAGGGTCGAAACTCAATCCCGCACAAGGCGACCAAACCCGACAGCAGGAAGAGGGCGGTCTGGTGGGGCATTCGGCAGGAATGGCTGCCCCCGCCCAAGGTGCGCCAACCAGCGCGGCCCGATTGTCAGGATGCAGCGAGCCATCGAAGACATGCAGCGATTGGTCGCCGCCGGCGGCACCGAGAACGCGGTTCTGGCCTAGTTCAGCTTTGCCAGGAACGCGTTGATCGCGTCAGCACCTTGCTTTGGATGCTGGCACATCCACCAATGACCCGCCCCTTCCAGAACGGCAACCTTTGCCCCGGCGCGCTCGGCAGAACGGCGCGCGAGCGTCTCGCCGCCGCCATAGGAATCTTCCGTCGCGCTCAGCGCCAGGCCGGGTTTGGCGGCTGCCCGCGGCAAGCCGGTTCCGAGTTCGCACATCACCGGTTGAGCGGCTGATCTGTACAGTGCCAGGATTGCCCTGCCCATCTCCGCGTTCGCACCCGCCGCCACCTTTTCAGCGATCGTCGAGGTCATGCCCAAGCTCTCGTACCGCTTGGCTCTGGCCTCGGCCGGCGTGCCGACCATCTGCGCAACCGCCTGCTCGCCGATTTCCGGTGTCTGCCAGACCTGCGCCAGGTCGTGCCAGACGTAATCCGAGTCGAGCGCGCCCAGAACATCGGCCGTCCAAGACCGTATTAGGTCCGGGCGGTCCATTGCGATACGCATGACATGTCCCCCGCCCCAGTCATGCCCCACGAGATCGATCGGTTGCGCCAACTTCTCGAGTTCGCCGGCAAGCCAGTCGCGATAAGCATCAATGGAACAGTCGAAGCCGGCAGGGATGACGGACCCAAATCCGGGTGGAGACAGCCGAACAATGTCATCGTCGCGCAGATGCGGGATGAGATCGTCCCAGATCGCCTCCGTTTCCGGATTTCCATGAACGAGAACGATGGTCATCCCAAGCTTGTCCCCCAAAGAACATCTGTCGCACAACCGCTTGCAGTCGAAAACGCTGCTGCTGGCAAGCAAATAATAGCCCTGCGGCGAACACCTCGCGCTCGTCCAACTGTCTTGCCCACAGGGTCGATTGCACCCGACTATGGAACCAGCCAAATATATGCACAAGGGTCGAATGCCGCTTGGCAACTTTTCGCTCAATCGAGCCGTTTGTCGTGGTTATCGCAGACGACCGCGACGAGTCGCATCACGTCGTAGCGCAAAGGGCAGGTTTGGAGACGAGCCTCGAAGGTCAGGAAATGGCGCCACTTTCTTGTTCCCAATCGACGAGACGAATGGCAGCATTCCACCCCCATATTGGCCATCGGCGGTAGCCAACTGACTGGGTCTGCGCTCTAGCCGTCCGGCTCAAGCTGTTTTGGGCGGCGGTCCGGAAGATGCCCTGACGACAAGCTCGACGCCGAGCGTCTCGCGTCGCACCGTGCCGTCGAAATCGAGTATCGTTCGTGCCGCCCGGCGGCCGATCTCGGCGATCGGCTGGGCCACCGTGCTGAGCGGGGGATCGCAAAGCGCGGCGTCGGGCACGCCGTCGAAGCCGACGATGGAGACGTCGTCGGGAACCGCCATGCCGCGCGCGGCCAGCCACTCGATTGCGATCATGGCCATCCGGTCCGACATCGCCAGGATGGCCGTCGGCGGCTCCGCCGAGGCGAAGATCGTTTCGAGGCCGGCCCTTGTGCTGGCTTCGTCGTTTTCGGTCTCGTAGACCGGCACCCTGGCGGTATCGACGCCGAACCGGGAAAGCGCCTCGAAATAGCCGACGAGGCGATCGCGCGTGCCGGTATAGACGGCCGTGCGAACCTGCTCCGGCGTGACAAGGCCGGTGCTGTCGTCGGCGAAAGGCAGCGCCAGAACGGCGAAGCGCCGATGGCCAAGCTCGGCCAGATGGTGCGCCGCCAGGCGGGCGCCGGCGACATTGTCGACGCCGATCGCCGAAACGGTGTCGTCGTCGAAGCCGAGTTCAAGCGCGACAAAGGGGAGTTTGCGTTCGCGCGTCAGCTCGACAAGGCGTGAGCCGCCCTCGATGCAGAACAGGATGAAGCCGTCGACCAGCGCGCTCTGGACGTTCCAGGCAAGCTTCTCCTCATTGCCGGCGGACACCAGCGCTATTCCGGCGCCGGTGGCATCACAGGCCTCGGAAATCCCGGCCATCATCGTGCGGGCAAAGGGATCGTCGAAGAAATAGGACAGCGGCTCGGTCGTGGCGACGCCGATCGCGTTGACCTTGCCGGCGCGCAGCAGCCGGCCCTTGGGATCCGGACCCGCATAGCCCATCGCCTCGGCCGCCGCCTTGACCCGTTCGCGGACTTCCTCGCGCACGATCTCCGGACGGCTGAACACGTTGGAGGCGGTGCCGTGCGAAACCCCGGCGGCTTTGGCGATATCGGCCAGCCGGACGGGTCTTGCATTGCCTTCGGTGGATGACGCCATTTTTCTGCCTCCGGATTCCTGTCTAAGCAGGCATTCGTGGGCTGGCCCACGAATGCCTGCTTAGATTCTTTGTCTGTCGCAGGTTCCTATCGCAAAACCGTGGGACACTTTTGCGGAACCCTGCCTAGCACTTTCGTTGGATCGATTCAAATTTTTGCTTGACATCGGTGAGGCAGGGGTATATTTTTGAATCGATCCAAGTGTATCGCCAATTGTCGATTGGATCGATTCAGGAAGGAGAGCGCCATGCACCCCGTCAATTATCTGTTCGAAGACATTTATCGCAACGACTGGAGCATTACCTCGAACGCGGCGACCCGGAGACGTCGCGGCGGCGCCGGTCCGTGGGTTCGCGATCTGCGTTTTCTCGTGGAGCGCAAGCGGAGCTGATCGGCGGCGCGTTTTCATGCCTGTCGGTTGAATCGATTCAAGTTGAAAAAAGGGAACCAGCTCATGCATCCGATCCATCATCTGTTCGAAGACATCTATCGCAATTATTGGGGCATCTCGCCGGCCACCGACAGGCCGGAGCGGCGGCGCCTGACCAAGCCGGCCGCAGGCAATCGCGAGCTGCCGGTCCGGCCCGAGCGCCGGCAAGATTAACTGTCGTCCGATTGCCCGTTGTTGGCGGAAACGGGACCCGGCCGTTTGCCGCAAGCGCCGCACCTTGAGCGGGGAGCCATGCCAACTGAAACTCCCTCGATGAGTGCGGGATGCCGCCTCAGGAACGTGGGCGCACCAGCGCCGAGGCTGCAACCGCCAGCCAGCCGGCGATGAGCAAGGTGCCGCCGATCGGCGCCGACATCGGGAACAGCCGCGAGCCGAGGAAGTCCCGGGCGAGGAGATCACCACAAAACAACACAAGCCCGACAAGCAGGACAAGGCTTGCGGTTCGCAGGATCCGGTTTGCGCCGACGAGGCCGACGGCAAGAAAGACCGGCGCATGCATGAGCAGGAAGGACGCGACCATGCCGACGAATGCGCCGCCCAGATGCGCCGCCGCGGCGGAGAGCGCCACGCCGGCCGCGCCGCACAGGCCGCTGGCGAAAACGAGGATGCGGCCGCTGCCGCTTGCTGGTTGCTCGGCCGTGCTCATTGGGATCCTCCGTGAGTTGCCAGACGACGGGTGTGGCTTCAAAAATGTCTCGGTTTGACGTTCAGCCGGTGAAGTAGCGATAGCCGAGCCACGCAGCCAGTGCGACCGATACGCCCCAGACGCAGGCGATCACCATTGCGGCGGTGCGACTCACCGGGCGCTCCGCGGCCAGCGCGGCGGCGGCTCGATGTTCGGCCATGACCTCCGGCGGAATCATCTTCATCACAGCCAGAATGCCGAGCGGCACGATTATCGCGTCATCGAGATATCCCAGCACCGGTATGAAGTCGGGAATAAGGTCGATGGGCGACAGTGCATATCCGGCAACGCATAGCGCCAGCGCCTTTGCGTACCAAGGCGTGCGAGGATCGCCGGCTGCGAGGTAGACGGCATGCGCGTCTCGCTTGACGGCGCGTGCCCAGTCTTTCAGCTTGCTGTTCATCGAACGGGTTTATCAGCAAAAAAAGATGACGGCCGACAATTCAATCTGCGACACTGCCGAACCGTGTCACGACTCGCCAGCTTGCACCAGCATGTCGCGCGCGCGGCGCGACTGGACCAGCCAGTTATACGCCGCTCCGCCCGCCATCAGCACGGATGTGCCGAGAAACACCGCGCGCATGCCGAAATGACCGCCGACGAAGCCGCCGAGCAGGGGGCCGGCGACCTGTCCGACATACTGCGCCGAGATCGACAGGCCGAGCACATTGCCGCCGACGCCGTCCGGAACATTGTGGCGGATGACGCTGGTGATGCAGGGCAGGAGGCCGCCGAGCGCCAGCCCCATTAGGAAACGCAGGCCGACGAGCTGCCAGCCCTGCGTGACGAAGGCCTGCGGGATCAGGAGCAGCGCCGAGACGGCAAGCGCCCCGACGATGACGTTCCAGTGGCCGACGCGGTCGGCGAGCTTGCCGAGACGCGAGGCCGACAGGATGGCGCCAAGCGCCGCCGCCGACATGACGACGCCGGAGGTCAGTGTTAACAGGCTTTGATCCTCGATGAGCTGCTGGACATAGACCGTGATGATCGGCTCGATCGACATGGTGGCGAAGCTCAACAGCATGCCGGTCGCCAGCATGGCGACGATCGGGCGCTTGTCGGGAATCTGCGCCCAGCCGCCTTGCCGCTTCTCGGTCGATGCTGATGTGTCGATTGCCGGGCGAGGGTTCTCCTTGATGAGAAAAGTCGTTGCCAGGAACGCCAGGAAAATGACGCCGCCGGCGAGCAGGAAGGTGGCGCGGATGCCGATCAGGGGCGGCAGCGCGCCGCCGAGCAGGGGACCGACGAGGGCGCCGGCCGTAATGCCGGCCGACAGCACGCCGAGCGCCCAGCCGGACCGGTCCTTCGGCGTCTGCATGGCGACGAGAATGGTCGAACCTGAGGAATAGCCGCCGGCGAAGCCGATCAGCAGGCGCAGCAGCACCAATTGCCAGACAGTCTCCACCATGCCGGTCAGCGACATGCAGATGGCCATGCCGAAACTGGCGCGCACCAGCATCAGCTTGCGGCCGTAGCGATCGCCCAGCCGTCCCCACAGAGGCGCCACAAGTGCTGCGGCAAAGAAGGTGGCGCCATAGGCGATGCCGGACCACTGCACGATCGCCGCGTGCCCCTCGGCACCCAGCTGCTCGACATAAAGCGGCAGGAAGGGCAGCAGCAGGGTCATCGCGATCAGCGTGCTGAACGAGCCGGCGAAGCACACGGCGAGATTGCGCCGCCAGTGGATGTTGTGGGCGCCTTGCGGGGCAGGGGTGCTTTGTTGCGGCATGTCGTCCTGTCCGGCCAGCTCGTATGAAAACTTGCTCCGGATACCATTTTGGGATACCAATCTGGTATCCGTCATGGACGCAAGCCCGGCCACTGTCAATGCGGCCCGCTCGAACGTGATTGGCAAAACTGTAGTCAGCGAGCCGATCGCCAGCAAAACAGCGGAAAAACGGAAACCACGATGTCGCAGATGCAGAATGTCGAAATTGGGCTTCGCGAGATGATCCTCGGCCTCGAGGTCGGTCCGGGCGAGCGGCTGACGGAACGCTGGATCGAAGGCCGCTTCGGCGCCTCGCGCACGCCGGTCAGGGCAGCATTGCTACGGCTCGAGACGGAAGGTCTGGTCTGCCGCGACGGCCGCGGCTGGACGGTGTCGCCCATCAACCTCGCCGAGCTCGAGCAGATCGCCGTCTACCGCGAAGCGGTCGAGGTCGCGGCACTCAGGCTGACCTGTGCCCTGGAGGACAGGGGCGCCGTCGACCTCCTCGAGGCGATGCTGGACTCCTGCGACGCCGGCACCCCTCGCGAGGAATGGCACCGCGTCGGCATGGATTTTCACATCGAGCTGGCGCGCCTGTCCGGCAACGAGTTCCTGTTCAGGGCGGTCCGCGATGCGATGACGAGGCTGTCGCGCGCGCGCTGGCTGGAGGTTCGCGACGAGGCGGCACTCGGTCGTGCCTGGGCCGAACATCATGCCATTCTGGCGGCGGTGCGGGCCGGCGATGCCGGCGAGGCAGCGCGCCGGCTTTCGGCTCATATCGTCGGCAGCCGCGACCGGCTGGTGACATCATTGCACAATGACCGGCGCGGCCTGCGCGCCAGGGGATTCGCCGTCGTCGCGGCCTGATTGCGGAGGCAACCACTTTGGCCCTCGCTTCGCGAGCGCCGATGGCGTAAGAGCGGCGATGGAAAACAACCGATTTGCAACACTCGTGACCGTCAAGGGCACGGCGGGAACCAATCAGCTCTTGCGTACGGTGCGCGAGGCTTCCGATTACCTCCTCAACAACTGGCCCGGCAAGCGCAGTCCAAAGCATCGCGAAGGGCTGCAGGCCTGCCATGATGCGCTGGCCGGCGACAAACCGGCCATGACCGCAAGGCGCGCCTTCATCGCCGCCGCGCGCGAAGTGAACGTCTTCGTCAGCGACAAGGCGCCGGCCTGAAGGCACAGCGAAATCCGGTCCGCCTCGCGGGCCGGATACCGTTTTACTCTGGGCAAATCGCTTCAGGTTTGCGCTGCCCCTCATTGCCCTGCCGGGCATTTCTCCCCGGACGGGGAGAAAGACGCCTTCGCAAGGGATTTCGCTAATCTGCAGCGTTGCGGAAAGCGTGCCAAGTTTGCGGCCAGCCCCCTTCGCCCCGTCACTATACGGGGAGAAGGTGCCGGCAGGCGGGACGGCGCCGACTTCGACAGTGGGGCATTCCAACATGAGTTGGAGCTATCTCTTGTCTGATGCGATTGCCCTGCAGTTCTACTCTGCCGTTTCAGTCTCGGGCTTGGTCTCGTCCTCGGGCTTCGAACGTTCCTTGGCTGCGGCCTTGGCCGCCAGCTTTTCCGCCTTCTTGGCGGCCTTCTGCCGGTCGCGTTCCTTGCGTTCCTGGCCGTAATTCGGTGCTCGCGCCATATCTCTTCCTTTCACGATCCTGAAGGCTCTTGAGCCCTGCCTAGGAGCATTGGGCTGCAAATACAACACCGCAAAGGCCGATCGGCTCCATGGATGGCCGGCAGGGACCGGCTCCACGCGGTTCCGCAATGCCATGCGCGATAACGCACCGCAGGCGCTGTTCCATCGCAGGCTCGCCGGGCTGCATCAGTCCGCGCGCCTTAACTCCGAGCGAGGTAATTGATGTTGATCTCCGCATTCATCAGGCGTAACGGGACCGCGGGATTCTTTATGCTTCGGGGGTTGTGAACAGAATGCGTCGAGGGTTGAGAACAGAGAATGAATATCGCACTGCTGAATTATCCTAACACCAACAACATCGGCGATAATATACAAACGCTCGCTGTCGCGCAGCATATCGATCAGGAATACAGCCTGGTCGACCGTGACTTCTTGCATCGATATGATGGCGAGCCGTGCGTCGTCCTCATGAACGGCTGGTTCACGCACGAGCCGCAGAACTGGCCACCTGCGCCAGCGATCACGCCGATCTTCTTCGGCTTTCATCTGACCCCGAAGGTCGCGTCCGTGTTCGAAAAGCATAAGGCATATTTCGAGCGCTTTGCGCCAATCGGATGCCGTGATCAGGCGACGGCCGATATCGTCAAGTCATGGGGTGTCGATGCCTATGTGAGCGGCTGCGCGACGATGACATTCCCGGCCCGAAAGAAGGAACCTGCCGAGCCGAAGGTGATCCTCGTGGATCAGAAACGGCGCCACTTCGCGCGGTCGGAGCGCAAGCGGGCTAGCCAGATCGGGCACATTTTGCCGTTTCCGATGGCGAGCGAAGTCAAATTTGAGGCGGCAAGGAACCTGCTCGACTTCTACCGACTCAATGCGGGCTTGGTCGTCACTAGCCGCATTCACAGCGCCATGCCTTGCGCAGCGATGGGCATCCCGGTCGTTTATACCGGTCGTCGCGACGGCCGGACTGCGGTCATCGACCTGATCGGTATCCCGTCGGTTCGAACAAAATTGTTCCCGCGCACGCGCATCGAAAGCTTACCTGTACGCCAACCGGCATTCGATGACGTGAAGAAGCGCATTACCAGCGACCTTCACGCACGTTTAGAAGCCCATGGCTTGAAGGTGAAAGTTCCGACGTCGCTTTAGCTGCCAGCGAAGCTTTACGGTGAGGTTGGCGTTTTAACGGCTTGTTGCGAAGGCGGGCGGCCTCGGTCCTGTTGAGCATCATCTTCTTGTTCGCCTCTGCGCGGCTCGTATCGGTCGGCTTGTGTCAAATATGTCGCTCAGGCAATTTACGATGCTATTTGCGAAATGGACGGCTCTGCCTGTAGCAGGACAAGACGCCATTGCGATGGAATTCAGTATCTCTTGTCTTTGATGTGCATTGACGGCTTTTTTTAACTGCGCGCGCTCGCCATCTGGCCGCGAGAATTGACACGCCCGCGCTTCTTGGTCGCAAAAACTGCAAGCCACCCAAGACCATTGAGCTCAGGCGGCATTGATGGCGATGAAGGCTGGCGTTTTACAGTTAGCTAAATTAGCAGATGACCAGGGCGTTGTTGCCGCGGCCGTTCATGTCGATCGTGTATTCTGATGGCGACGATTTTTATATTTCGCTCCCATCTTGCCTCTGACGTGGAACTAGGGCCTATGTTCACGCGATGCTGGCTAGGGGGTGAAAGATGCAGACAGATATTGATGAATGGCGCAGCGTAGCAGTCGGGGCACAGCCCGATTGGGAATTCAGGGCAGGTATCATCGCAAAGCTGATCCGAGCGACAGACACCGTTCTCGACATAGGTGCGGGCGATCAGAAGCTGAAGAAGTTCATTTCCCCTGCCAGTACGTATGTGCCGGTCGATTGCGTCAATGATCTTCCTGGAACCTTTGTCGTGGACTTCAACAAGGAGTTCAGGCTACCAAACGTACCTTTCAATGTTGTCGTTTGCGCGGGATCGCTCGAATATATCAATGATCTGGCCGAATTTTTCCGGGCACTTGCCGCGCATGCGCCGGGCCGCCAAGTGATCTTCACATACTTTCTTAACCCGCAGAAGTGGCGACGCGCCGGCATGAAAGTACATAACAACTTCGCGACCGGCGACGCTCTCCTAATCACACATCGATTTTGCGCTCTCACACGTCGACATCGTGGCAACGCGCGGGGACACGATCTTCGTCAGCGCCACGCTGTCTGCCGGTGGCGGTGTTCAATGGATCAATGACCGACCGATTACCGATTTCCTTTTTACCGAGCACGGAATCAAGAAATTTATGGCAAAGGCCGCCCGATCCGTGCGCAAAAGGCGTAATGCCATCGGCAGGATGCTGAAATAGCGGCCGGTATTCTGGCAGTCTTCACTGCGCTTGCAAATCGCTAGGCTGCTGCCTAGCTTCGCACGATGCTGTCAGGACTGACTCGACGCTTACTGAAGAATGCAAACGGGCTTAGAGTGCCGGCCGTCGCCCGCTCGGTGCAGCGCGCTCGGCTGACGTATCTTTCGGACGCAAAGTTTATCAGCCTCCGGGACGCTATCAGGCAGGTAAGGCGTGAAAAGGTCCCCGGCGACTTCATCGAATACGGTATCGCACTCGGTGGCTCGGCCATCTACATCGCGTCCGAGCTCGACGGCGACCGTCATTTCCACGGCTACGATGTGTTTGGCATGATTCCGAGCCCGACCGAACAGGACGATGAAAAATCCAAGGCCCGTTACGAGACCATCCGATCGGGACGATCCAGGGGCATTGGCGGTGACACGTATTACGGGTATCAAGGCGATCTGTTCGACAAGGTGAGTGCCAGCTTCACGGACTTTGGCGTCCCGGTCGATGGCGAAAGGATCGTCTTTCACAAGGGCCTGTTCGAAGACACGGTGCACTTTCATCCGAAAAGCAGGATAGCGTTGGCCCATCTCGATTGCGATTGGCATGATCCGGTCAAGTTCTGCCTTGAGCGGACCCTAGAGGTGTTGAGCCTAGGCGGGCTCATGATCCTTGACGACTACAACGACTACGGCGGATGCCGGACGGCGACCGATCAATTCCTTGCAGGCCGTGCTGACTGCCGTCTGATACGAACGCTCCCTCATGCCGTGGTCCAGCGATCATAGGCCCGCACCGTCATTTCCGTGCTCGGCGTTGCGCGACCCGCTGAAGTGCCCGTGTTCATTGACGTTGTTTGGAAGGCTAACCGGAGGGTGCCGAGGCGGCGTGCGTTTTTACCTTTCAATTCCCGAAACGCGCTCGGGATATCGCACGGCCATCATCAACCGATCCGCGTGGTCCGCAAAAATCCTGCTGGTCTCTTCAGCGTCGAACAGGGATCTTCGCCGGAGTTTCTCGTCGTTGGCGAGGAAACCCATTATGCCATCAAGCTTTCTGGTAAACCGTTTGAGGGCGAACCGCGTATGCCGGGCGAAATGACCTGCCCAAGGCGTGTCCTTTGCGAGTTGGCGATAGATGGCCAACGCCTCCAACTCGACACCTATCGGGCGGTTCGACCAGGGCTTGCCACGCGTGAAATGACGCGCAAATGCCTTGTCGAATCGTACCTGGCTGTTGAAATTCGTCATGAGGTTCCAGTATGGGTGCATCGTCTGCCATCTGTCTTCAAAAGCGACATTGAGTGCACCCTGGTCCATTTCATCGATGCGCTGCGAGGCGAGTTCTCGGGTCCTCTGCAATAGACCCTCTCGCCGCACCATGGGCATGTTGAACACCAGCACGCCCGCATTGAATTTCGGCGCGCCGGGCTTCATCGGCAGGCGCCGGCGATACTTCGTGTCGAAATAGCATTGCTCATCATGAGCGGCCAATAATGGCGCCTGCAGTTGTGTGTGGGCGAGGTCGGCTATCGATCGATTGAAGAGTACGTCGCTGTCGGCATAGACGATGTGATCGTAGGGCTCGAATTCAGGCAATTGATCCGCGAACAGCCTGATATAGGTCGCCAAGCTCAGATGGCCCGGATTAAAATTCGTTGCTTCCATGAACTTCGACACGTCAAGGATACTGACCGCGGAGCCCAGTAAGCGTTCACCGACCTCCAAGTCTTTTGCGCCGACACCAGTCTGAAGAAGAAAGCCCTTGATAGGACCGGATACGTCCAACACACGTCGCGCGGCTAAGCAGGCGTACGGGAAATAGTTATGATCGGCAGCGAAAAAGAAACACGGATTTTGCGACATATTTTGCGACATATATTGTGAGCGCCCCCGGCAGCTATCAGACCTCTATCCGGCCAGCATGTGCAGATGCAATAGCCTTGGGCATAACAGGTGCGAAATTCCCTGGTGGATGGGCCGCTGACGCGGGTTCGGCGATTTGAAGGGGCGTGTTGAGCTTCTCGGTCAGGAAGTCGCGCGCCTCGGCCGAGATCACGTCATTGGCCTTGGTCCCATCGACCCGGCGCCGAGGACATTTGCGCGGCCGGGCGCGCAATAGGCGCCCCCTCGGTACGAGACATGATCAGATCCGCCCAGGCGGGATCGGCCGCGATCTGTCCGGTCAGAACGAAATATTTGCAGAGGACGAGCAGCGACAGGAGCTGCTCGCGCTCGCTGTCGAGGAACTGGGCGACATGGGCGTTCGCGTTGCGGATAATCTCCATCGCCTCATCGGGATGGCGCTCGTAGTAGAGGATCTTCTCCTCGAGATCGGCGAAGTCGTCGCGTAGCTCGACATAGTGTCTCCCGGCTTCAAGCCGCCCCTCCATGAACCAGGTCTCGATCTCGGGCTTCGGCTGCAGGCAGAGGGAGTTCGACGCAAGAATCCATTTGAGGTTCGTGGCCATGTCGTTCCCCTCGATGGAGATGATGTATTTGAATTCCATCTGCTCGGCAGGCTGCAGGAACTGGCGATGTGAAAGGTCATTCTTTGGACCATGGGTATGACCGACGTCGCAGAGCGGATGCGAGTGATAGAGTCGAACAAGCTCGAGGCGTTTCGGATTGTTCTGGCCGCCACGCCAAACCGCGACCGGCCTCTTGTCGGTGAAAGGTCTTCGGTCTGTCGGAAAATAGAAATTCCGAAACTTCACAAGTTTCATGATGACGGAATTTCGGTTGTCTCCTGCGATCGGACGACTCTTGACGATGCTCGGGTTGTCGGGAACATACCGCAGGTCACCGAAGAGATGATTTAGCTTCAGGTGCCTCGGGAAATAACGCGCATGCTCCTTCAGATCGTAGTAGTACATGCTCTTGCTCATCGGAATGCTGCTGACGGTGGAGGAGTACGGCCCGCCCTGCACACATTCCGAGAGCCTGTTGTAGTAGTTTAATCGCCATGACAGATAATCGGCATCGTATTGGTGCGTTCTGCCAACGATCGCATTCTGTCGGCTCCTGAAAATGATCTGCGGCGCACTGTCTCGCGCAATGTTGCGGAGATAATAGACGGCACGGCCGACTCTTCGTCCGAAAGGCGACTTCATCAGCTTACCTCTCAAGCGGCGAGATCGGCGACGACCGCGTCGAGCCAGCTAGATGTTGGCCGTCTGGGCACCAGAGAATATATCTGCCGTCCTCATAGATATGGTCGGGAAGAACACCCGCTTTGATCAACGCATCGCGCTGCAAGTCGTGGACTTGGCTGCCGTGGGCTTTGGGTACCCGCGCATATCCGATCAGGGCTGTCATTTATACGTCCGTTTTGGGTGACGCCCACAAATCGGTGCGCCAGAATCTTCCAAATTGTCACATATCTTGTCCTGTAGCGTAAGTCATGTGAAGGGTGCGAAGGCCTGGCGCCCCAGCTCTGCGCTTCATTATCCGGGGCGTTTGATCCAACGCGGCGAAATGATCCCGGAGGTCGCACTGGCCTTCGACCAGCTTGGCCTCGAGCCGGATGTGCTCACGAATTTTACCCGGCGCTCTCCGACCCGCTGTGAACAATTGGCCGTCCTTCGCCAGACATACGGCTTCAAGGATCTGACGCATCCTGACCGGGAGGACCTCCTGGGCTGGGCTCGCGGATTGGTCGATGGGACCAAGGCCAATGACTGGATCTCGGCCGAGGCGCGCGACTTCCTGGCCGAGAAGCTCAACACGCCCCTTCAAATCGCCGAGCATCTCAATATTTCCTGCTCAGCGGCCAGATCGAGCCCAATCCCGAGGTCTGGCGCAATATTTCGGGGTAGCGTTACGGCGATTGACCCCTGCTAGGCGCCATCCCGGTCAAGAACCAGATCGGCCGGGCCGAATCTGTCTTTTGCCGTGAACTGCTGGTGCCAATAGGGGTAGAGCACCGGCGGCCTGCTCACCGCGTCGAGCCGTTTGCGGTCGTCGTCGGTAAGCACCAGGCTTGCAGCGGCGATGTTGTCCTTGAACTGCGCTTCGGTCCGGCCGCCGATCACCAGCGAACTGACGGCAGGCCGGCCGAGCAGCCAGGCAAGCGCCACTTGCGCCGCCGACACGCCATGGCTCGTGCCGATCTCGACAAGGACATCGACGATCCGCCACAACCGGTCCTCGTCGCGGATCGGCGGTTCCGACCAGCCGCTGAGCTGGCGGGCGGTGGGGCTGTCGCGGTTGTATTTGCCGGACAGCAATCCGCCGGCAAGCGGGCTCCATACCAGCACGCCAAGCCCCTGGTCGACCGAGATCGGCAGCAGTTCGTATTCGGCTTCGCGCGCCTCCAGCGTGTAGTGGATCTGCTGGGTGACGAAGCGCGGCTGGTGCTGACGGTCGCTGATCCCTAGCGCCTTCATCACTTGCCAGCCGGAATAGTTGGAACAGCCGACATAACGGACCTTGCCCTGGCTGACGAGCGTGTCGAGCGCGGCGATGGTTTCCTCGAGCGGCGTCGTGCCGTCCCATTCGTGCAGGAAATAGATGTCGATGACATCGGTCTTGAGGCGCTTCAGGCTTCTCTCGCACTCGCGGATCAGATGGTAGCGCGACAGGCCTTCGTCGTTGGGGCCGGTGCCGATCCGCATGCGCGCTTTCGAGGCGATCAGCACGTCGCCCTTGCGTTTGCCGCCGAGCGCTTCGCCGATGATCTCTTCCGAAAGCCCGTTCGAGTAGACATTGGCCGTGTCGATGACGTTGATGCCGGCGTCGATGCAGAGGTCGATCATCCGGCGCGCCTCGTCGAGATCGGTCTTGCCAACCGCCGAAAATGCGCCGGCGCCGCCGAAGGTCATGGTGCCCATGGTCAGCGTCGAAACCTTCAGCCCCGAACGGCCGAGTGTGCGGTATTCCATGTCAGATCCTCACGATTGTGTTGGGAGAGGGCCTCAAGGGCAGCCCGAAATAAGCCTGGCATTTGTAGGACAATTCTCGCGGCTTGTCGCCCCGCGCCGCAGGGAGGGACCGATCACATCTCGCGGATTGGAAGCGGCCACCAGCACGCAGGCCGACTGCAATAAAACCGTCATTGCCGGCCTGTATGCAAGTCGGCTCAGGAGTCCATCCCGGCCGGGCAGGCCGGGTGGCGGGGCGCCCGGCAGGGGCTTGCACGCGGAGCAGCGCAAATGACCGAATCGAAACAGAATTCTCCGGCCAGGGATTGGCTGGAAGCGGAGCTCGCGGACACGCTCGACGAAGACTACGAGCTGGAAATGTCGGAGCCGGCGCTGTCGCTGGAGATCGCCAGGATCTACAAGAAGGCGCATCCGCCTTCGATCGACCGCATGCAGTATTTTCGCGACCTGATCGCGCTGCAATCCGAATTGATCAAGCTGCAGTCCTGGGTGGCTTACCACAAGAAGAAGCTTGTCGTGGTCTTCGAGGGCCGCGACTCGGCCGGCAAGGGCGGCGTCATCAAGCGCATCACCCAGCGGCTCAATCCGCGCATCTGCCGCGTGGTGGCGCTGCCGGCGCCGACCGAGCGCGAGAAATCGCAATGGTATTTCCAGCGCTATGTCCCGCATCTGCCGGCAGGCGGCGAGATCGTCCTGTTCGACCGGTCCTGGTACAACCGCTCCGGCGTCGAGCGGGTGATGGGCTTTGCCGGGCCCGATCAGGTCGAGGAGTTCTTCCGCGACGTTCCGGAGTTCGAGCGCATGATCGTCCGTTCAGGCGTCACGCTGGTCAAATACTGGTTCTCCATCACCGATGAGGAGCAGCAGATGCGCTTCCTGATGCGCATTCACGACCCGATGAAGCAGTGGAAGCTTTCGCCGATGGACCTGCAGTCGCGCGTGCGCTGGGAGCAGTACACCAAGGCCAAGGAAGAGACGTTCGCCCGCACCAACATTCCCGAGGCGCCCTGGTTCATCGTCGAGGGCAACGACAAGAAACGGGCGCGTCTGAACTGCATCGACCATCTCCTGCAGCAAATGCCCTATGAGGAAGTCCCGAACGAGGAGATCACGCTGCCCGAGCGCGTCTTCAATCCCGAATACGAGCGCCAGGTGCTGCCGCGCGAGCTGTACGTGCCGGAGAAGTATTGAGACTGCTTCGGATTACCCGACTTCCTTTCGCTCGGCCATTCCAGCGGGAGGGTGCGGACAGACGGGAAAGCACGGCGCGCCCCTGCATCGCTGCGCTCTTCGGCCTTTGTCATGGCATGGATCCTAGGGTCTGCGCTCCGCTTCGCGTTCGCTACGCCCTAGGATGACGACGGGGTGTCGCTTTCGGCCAACTTCCTACGTTGGCGATTGGCCAAGGGCTACCATGCATTCGTCATCCTAGGGCGGAGCAGGAGCGAAGCGACGTCGCGGAGACCCTAGGATCCATGCCGTTACTTCCGAGCGCCGCAGCGCCGCAGACAACAATCCTTGTGACTACGTCCGCTCGATGATGATATGCGTTGCATCCGGCGTCGCAACCTGCTCCGTGCACTGATAGCCAAGCTTGACCATGTCGATGCCCGCAAAAAGGCTCTCGCCGGAGCCGAGCAGCATCGGCGATATCGCCAGGTGCATGTCGTCGATGAGCTTTTCCCTGAGATATTGCCGGATCGTGGCGGCGCCGCCACCCAGCCGTACATCCTTGCCATCAGCCGCTGCTTTCGCCTTTTCCAGCGCTGAGTGAATGCCGTCGGTGACGAAATGGAAGGTCGTTCCGCCCTCCATGACGATCGGATCGCGCGCATGGTGGGTCAGCACGAAGACCGGCACGTGGTAGGGCGGGTTGTCGCCCCACCAGCCTTTCCAGCTGTCATCCGGCCATTCGCCGCGGATCGGCCCGAACATGTTGCGGCCCATGATCCATGCGCCGACATTTTCGAAGCTCCGCGCCGCGAACGCCTCGTCCGTGTCGGTGGCCCCGCCATCCTCGCCCGTCATCTTGTGGAAGGTGCGGGTGCCGAACATCCATTTGTGCAGGGCTTCCCCGCCAACACCCAGCGGGTCCTTCAGGTCCTGGTCGGGACCGGCGCCATAGCCGTCGATCGACACGGTGAATGCATTGACGCGGAGCTTGGACACGGCTGCCTCCTAAACCAGTTGTAATTTGCAAGCGGTTGTTTTGTAGCAAACTGATTGCAAATTGCAAGTGGTATTTTCGCGCGCCGTGGGCAGCAAACGACCGTACCGCAACGATCGCAGCCGTTGGCCGTTCGGTCCGATGTCACCACGGGACGGAATTTGCCAGTATGCCGTATCAAGCGCACGGCGAGGAATGTGCTATTTGCCGCGCTCTGGATCGGATGCTTCGAGGATACGTTCGACGGCAACGCGTAGTGACGGCAAGTTGTCCGTCACCACCGCCCAGACGATGGCATCGGAGGTCTTGTGATACTCGTGACGCAAAATATTCCCTATTCCGCGAACCTATTTCCAGGGAATTTCCGGAGCAAGAGTGGTCAACTCGTCCGGAATGTGCCGGGTGGCTTCGGAAATGATCTCGATGCCGCGCTCGACGCCATGGCGAAGCAGCCAGTCGTCACGAAAATCTTCCAGGGTCTTTCCTGCGGTGGCCGCCGCGATCCCATCCAAAGCCCGCTAAAATCTCGGCTAGGATCGGCTCGATCCGGCGGACTGCCATCAGAATACGCGCACGGCCGATTGTTCGATCTCCGCCTTCAACATAGGATGAAGGCTGTCGCGTGTGGTGATGTCGATTTCCGCTGACATCTTCTCTTCCAGAAATTGCTTGATGCCGACCAGATCGATCAGAGAAAAGCGCCGCGCCGGATCATAGTCGATGAACAGATCAAGATCGCTGTCCGGCTGTGCATCGTCCCGCGCCGCCGACCCGAACAGATAAAGCGAAGTCGCGCCCATGCCTTTGATGGCATCTGCGTTTCTCTGCAACCGTTCGATGACCTCATTCCTGCTCATGAGTCCATTCTAGCGGATTGCACTAAAATCCCAAAATGATGCGAGTGCCTACCCTTCAGCATCTCCGCCACCTCGGGCGCGAAATAAGTCAGAATGCCGTCGCAGCCGGCGCGCTTGAAGGCCAGCAGCGATTCCAGCATTGCCTTGTCGCCGTCGATCCAGCCATTGGCGGCGGCCGCCTTGATCATCGAATACTCGCCCGACACCTGATAGGCGAAGGTCGGCATCCGGAATTCGTCCTTCAGCCGGCGGATGATGTCGAGATAGGGCAGGCCAGGCTTGACCATCAGCATGTCGGCGCCCTCGGCGAGGTCCTGCTCGGCCTCGCGCAGCGCCTCGTCGGAATTGGCGTGGTCGAGATAGTAGGTCTTCTTGTCGCCCTTGAGCAGGCCGGCGGTGCCGACTGCCTCGCGGTAGGGACCGTAGAAGGCTGAGGCGAACTTCGTCGCGTAGGACATGATCGCCACGTCCTGAAACCCATTGGCGTCGAGCGCGTCGCGGATGGCGCCGATGCGGCCGTCCATCATGTCGGAAGGGGCAATGATATCGGCGCCCGCCGCAGCCTGGATGACGGCAGCCGCCGTGACCTGCTCCACCGTCTGGTCGTTGACGATGATGCCGTCGCGCAAGATGCCGTCGTGGCCATGCGAGGTGAAAGGATCAAGCGCTGCGTCGGTGATGATACCGATCTCGGGCACCGCCTGCTTAATGGCGCGCGTGGTGCGGTTGATGACGTTTTCCGGGTCGAGGATGTGCGACCCGGTCTGGTCGCGCAGGCCGAGTTCGACATTGGGGAAGGTGGCGATCGCTGGAATGCCGAGCTTTGCCGCGCGCTCGGCCTCCTTGACGGCAAGGTCGAGCGACAGGCGGAAGACACCGGGCATGGCAGCGATCGGCTCGCGGATATTTTTCCCATCGACGACGAAAATCGGCCAGATCAGGTCGTCGACGCTCAGCCGGTTCTCCTGGACGAGGCGGCGTGACCAGTCGGCCTTGCGCATGCGGCGCAAACGGCGGCTGCCGGTGATCTCGTCGACGCTGCGCGCGCCGGCAGGCTTTGCTGGGTTGAATTTGTTCATCGCCAAAACTCCGGATCGGGCAGCCTTACCACGAGCCTTCGCCGCTGACCAATGCGACACGATTATGCCAGGCTGGCATTGCTTGGATACCGGTATACCTATTCCGGCTGACCGTTGCCCGACAGGACCTGCGCGGCACCCCGCATAGCGACGCGGAACGCTTCGTCGAAACTGACGCCGCGCACCTGCCAGCTGTAGGTCTTGCCGCCCGTGGCAAGCCGCCAATCGGCGATCCAGCCCAGTTCCCCGTCGCTCCAGACGATGCTGCCGGCAAGCGCCTGATCGGCGCCGGCCTGTTTGGCGGCCTTGTCCAGAGCCGCCATATCCGTCTCGTGCAGCGCCTTGTCGGTCAGCCCGGACTCGGAGAGCAGCGACGCCTCGGGAAATGCGATGAGCATCGCCAGTGGGTCGGCGGCATTCAGGAACGATTCGCGCATCGGTGCGCCGTGCTCATCGTCGGCGGCCAGCGCGAAACGCCTTGCGCCTCGCTCGGTTGCGAGGAAGATCGCCAGCCGCGGCCGCTCGGCAAGCCACGGCTTGCTGCCGAGCGATGCCAGCACCGGGTCGATGACGGCGGGTTTGTAGAGGCAGTCAAGATCGTGCGGCCGGTCATGTGTGCCTTGTTCGTCGTGGATCGGGATGCCTTCCATCCGGTCGCGGTAGCGGAATTCGGCGACGAAGCTGCCAGCCTTGTCGCGCAGCGCCGCCATCGCAGGCTTTTTCGGCAAGCGCTGATCGCCGGAGACCCTGACCAGAACCGCATCCAGGCAGGCCTTGAAGCCGATCAGCCGGTTTTCCTCGCCCTGTCCAGTGACGATGGTTTTCGCGCGGTAGAGGTCGTCACCGGCCGATGCGGGACGAGCGGTCGCGCATGCCGCCATCAGGCCGATCACCACAAGGGTAAGACGCAAAAATCTAGGCATGGCTCAACGTCCGGTTCGAAAACCCGTCATCAAGATGGTCAGTTCTAGCATCGGGCTTCGGCGGTGGCCAAGACGGCAGGATTGCGCAGCCGGCATTGACGCACCCATGCGCCACGCTTTAGCACTTCAGTCCCGCAGGCGCGGGGAGGGATTCTCTTACGATGGATTTTGGCGGCGGCGACGAGATCCGCTTCGAACGATTGGGCCGGGCAGGCATCGTCACGCTGACGCGGCCGCGGGCGCTCAACGCCGTCACCCATCGCATGGTCGGGGCAATCGACAAGGCGCTGCGCGCCTGGGAACGGGATGACGGCGTCGATGCCGTCGTCGTCAGGGCCGAGGGCAGGGCGTTTTCGGCCGGCGGCGACATCCTCCACATCTACGAGGCCGGCCGGGCGGGAAAACCGCCGGTCGATTTCTTCGCCGACGAATACCGGCTGAACGCCCGCATCGCGCGGTTCGGGAAACCTTATGTCGCGCTGATCGACGGCATCGTCATGGGCGGCGGCGTCGGCATCTCGTTCCACGGCTCGCAGCGGGTGATGACCGAGAACGCCCAGTTCGCCATGCCGGAAGTCGGCATCGGCTTTTTCCCGGATGTCGGCGCCAGTCATCTGCTGCCGGGCCTTGGCGGCAGTTTCGGCATCTATCTGGCCCTGACCGGAAACCGCATCCGCTATGGCGACGCCTTGTGGTCGGGCCTGGCGACGCATACGATCATGGCGCAGGACCAGGCCGGCTTTCTCGACCGGCTCATTGCGACCGGCGATCCGGAATCGGCGCTGCGCGGCTTTTCCATCCCGGCCCGGCGTGAAACGGACAGTCCGACATTGGAAGCGATCGCCCGGCATTTTGCGCAACCGTCGCTGGGTGACGTCATCGCCAGCCTGGAGCGCGCTGCACCAGCCGATGAATTCGCGGCAAAGACGCTGGCGACGATCCGCTCCCGCTCGCCGACCAGCCTGCATGTCGCCTGGCGCCAGATCAACGCCGGGCTGACGCTGTCGATGGACGAGTGCATGCGGATGGAGTTCCGCATCCTCAACCGCATGCTGGCGGGCCACGATTTCTACGAAGGCATCCGCGCCGCCATCATCGACAAGGGTTCGACGCCGCAATGGCGGCCGGCAGGCATCGACGCAGTCGGCGCTGCCGACGTTGATGCCTATTTCGCGCCGCTCGGCGAACGGGAACTCGAGCTGTGAGCGAGGTCACGTCGAGACGCGTCGTGCTCCAGCCCACAATGGTGGAGGTCATCTTCGCCTGGTTCCAGCGCGCCATATCAGGCTACTGCCTGTTGTTCGGGATATTGTACTGGATCCGGCTGATCGGCTTCTACCCCGGCGCGTTGTGGCGCTTCGACCTGATGCCGGTGCATTGGCAGGTGGCGGCGGTGATGCTCGCCGTCTTCTTTCCCTTCGCCGCCGCCGGCCTGTGGATGCTGGCCTCCTGGGGGCCGGTGATCTGGTTCATCTGCGCGGTGACCGAAACCATCATGTATGCCGGCTTTCCCGAGCTCTTCGGCCGCCGGCCGCTGATCGTCGCCTCGCATGCGGCGGTGGCGCTGCTCTACATCGTCTTTCGCGTGGTGATCTGGATGCAGAAGCGCCAGACCCGGCGATAAGGCGCGGTGCCCCGAAATCATTGGCTAAATCTTTAGGTTAATCATCCTTGTTCGGGTGACCCTTCGTTAAGCCTCTTTCGAAAGCTATTACCGGTAAGCTCTTGTTAGCCCTGGCGTTTAAGTCGAATTTTATGAGTATTCGATAGTGTCGCGATCAAGGTGAAAAACAAAAAATCACCAGGCGACAAACGAGAGGCAAAGACAATGATCAATTCCCGTCCGGCGGCGAAGACCGCCAACGTATCTGACGACCGCCGCGAGGCGATCCGTTCGCTGTACATGGAATCGCTGCAGCTGGTGGAGCGGCTGCACCGCCGTCTGCTTGACGTGATCAAGGACGAATTCGACCGCAACGGCCGTTCCGACATCAACGCCATCCAGGCGCTGCTGCTCTTCAACATCGGCAATTCGGAACTGACCGCCGGCGAACTGCGCTCGCGCGGCTACTATCTCGGCTCGAACGTCTCCTACAATCTGAAGAAGCTTGTCGATCTCGGCTTCATCAATCACCAGCGCTCGCGCATCGACCGCCGTTCGGTGCGGGTTTCGCTGACGCCGAAGGGCAATGCGGTGGCGGAAGTCGTCGCCGGCCTCTACGAGCGCCATGTCGGCTCGATCGAGCAGGTCGGCGGCATCAACACCGAAGAATTCAAGCAGATGAACCGCGCCCTGCAGCGCCTCGACCGCTTCTGGAACGACACCATCGCCTATCGCATGTAAGGCAGATCCCTACAGGGAAACCGCACTGAAGAAGCGCGATCGAAAAGCAAGTCCACGACCTGAAGACCGATGCCGAAAAGCATCGGTCTTTCCGTTTCGCGAGACCAGCCGATCCAAATCGCGGTCAGGGTCACGTTGCCGCCATAATCCCGGTGGAAGCGAGAATGCGAGTGATGTTGCGGCAAGAGCCCAAGCGTCCCCTGAACGCGCGTCGCGCCCGGCGCGTTCTTACACCGAAGTGGTAGGGCCATGGTTGGCTAATTGTTAAGCATGCCAACTCTAGAGTGCGGGCGGATCGCCCGGTGAAAGAATTGTTACAAGATTGTCTGGAGCGTACATGAGAACCAGTCGCCGTTTCTTCCTTTCCGGAGCCTCCGCGTTGGCAGCAACGATGGTCGCCGGTGGCGCCAGCGCGCAGGACGTGATCGCGGATATCCTGAAATCCTCGGGCCGCAGCAACTGGGACGACCAGTTCGACGCTCGCGCCAGCCAGGGCGGCAAGGTGGCCTCGACGCTGCCGATCGTCAGCCTGCAGACCGTTGCGTATACCGAGCAGGCGATCGCGCAATATCAGAACATTGTTATGCAGGGCGGTTGGGGGCCGGTTCCGGACACCAAGAAATTGCAGCTCGGCGTCGTTGACCCCGACGTGGTGCCGTTGCGCAGGCGCTTGATGGTTTCGGGCGACCTGGCGCAGGGCGCCGGCATTTCAGAGGCCTTCGATTCCTATGTCGACTCGGCGGTCAAGCGCTTCCAGGCGCGTCACGGCCTGCCCGCCGACGGGACCCTTGGCCAATATACGTATGCGGCGATGAATGTTTCGGCGCAGGTCCGGCTTGGCCAGCTGCAGACCAATCTGCAGCGGCTGAACGAGCGCGCCGGCACGCTGGGCAACCGTTATGTATTGGTCGATATCCCCGGCGCCCAGATCGAGGCGGTCGAGAACGACCGTGTCGTGCTGCGCCACACTGCCGTTGTCGGCAAGATCGACCGCCAGACGCCGATCGTCGATTCCAAGATCAACGAGATCATCGTCAATCCCTACTGGAACGCGCCCGTCTCGATCGTGCGCAAGGACATCATTCCGCTGATGCGGAAGGACCCCAACTATCTCAAGGACAGCAAAATCCGTCTGTTCGCGCCGGATGGCAGCGAGGTCGATCCGCTGACCGTCGACTGGTCGACCGACGACGCCGAGAAATACCGCTTTCGCCAGGATCCGGGCTCCGGCAATGCAATGGCCTCGGTCAAGATCAATTTCCCGAGCCCGGACGGCGTCTACATGCACGACACGCCGCAGCAGAGCCTGTTCGGCAAGATGATGCGTTTCGATTCCTCGGGCTGCGTGCGCGTCCAGAACGTGCGCGACCTCGTCACCTGGATCCTGCGCGACACGCCGGGCTGGACCCGCCAGCATTTCGAGGCTTCGATCAAGAGCGGCGAGAACATCCCGGTGCAGGTCACCAATCCGGTTCCGGTCTATTTCCTCTACATCTCGGCCTGGTCGACGGGGCCTGGCGTCGTGCAGTTCCGCGACGACATCTACGGGCTCGACGGAGCCAACGAGCTGCAGATCACCTCTGCGCTCTAAGCGACTGATCTTTTTGCTGAAAGGCCGCCCGGAGAGGCGGCCTTTTTGCTTTCTGACGTCCCCGCCGGGGCGCGCCGGCTGAACGGATTGGCGGGGCCGAAAAACACTCGGGAACGGTGCCATGCAGGTCGCAATCTTCATCCTGGTCGTGCTCGTCTTCGTCGCGGTTTCCGGCGCGCTGGTCCGGCTGGTGCGGGTGCCGTTGCCGGTGTTGCAGATTGCCATAGGCGCCGCGCTCGCCTGGCCGGTGCGCGGCATCCATGTCGAGATCGATCCCGAGCTTTTCCTGCTGGTGTTCATCCCGCCGCTGCTGTTCAGCGACGCGGTAGCAGCACCCAAGCGCGAGTTGCTGGCGCTGCGCGGCCCCATCCTCGACCTTGCCATCGGGCTGGTCTTCTTCACCATCGTCGGCTTCGGCTACGCCTTGCACTGGCTGGTGCCGAGCATCCCCCTGGTCGTCGCTTTCGCGCTCGCAGCGGTGCTGTCGCCCACCGACGCCGTGGCCGTATCCTCGATCGTCGACAGGAATGTGGTTCCGGCGCGGCTGATGCACATTCTGGAAGGCGAGTCGCTGCTTAACGACGCGTCGGGGCTGGTGATGTTCCGCTTCGCCGTGGCGGCGGCGCTGACCGGCAGCTTCTCCTTCGCCGCCGCTTCGCTGAGTTTTCTCTATGCGGTCGCCGCCGGCATCCTGGCTGGCGTGGCGGCCTTGATTATTGCGACCAAAACGCTGCAACTTTTGAACCGCATCGGCAGTGTCCCGGCCGAGGCGCAAGTGCTGGTGATGATCCTGATGCCGTTCATCGCCTATCTCGGCGCCGAACATGTCGAAGCCTCGGGCATCCTGGCGGCGGTTACCGCCGGCCTGTTGACCGGTGGTTCCGGGATTTTCCGCTATCTCGGCGTCTCCGCTCGCATGCAGGCCCTGTCGCTATGGACGACGCTGTCCTTTGTCTTCAACGGCGCTCTGTTCATTCTGCTTGGCTTGCAGCTCCCCGACATCATCCGCAACGTGCCGCCCGAACTGAGCAGCCGGCATTGGCTGATCGAGCCGGTTGCCACGGTGCTGGTCCTGACGCTGTGCCTGATCGGCCTGCGCTTCCTGTGGATTTGGGTCGGTGACATCGCGGCGCGCCTTGCCGCGCGGCTCGGCAAGCGCAAGGCCGAGCCGTTCGGCCAGCGCGTGCGGCTCGCCGGTTCGGTGGCCGGCGTGCGTGGCGCCATCACGCTGGCCGGCATCCTGTCGCTGCCGCTCGCCATGCCCGACGGTTCACCCTTTCCGGCGCGCGACGTGGTCATCTTCCTCGCCGCCGGCGTCATCATCTGCTCGCTGGTGATCGCCAGCCTCGCCTTGCCGAAGATCGCGCGCGGGCTGGTCGAGCCGGGCGAGGATCCAGGCGCTGCCGAGGAGCGGCTGGCGCGTGTCGGCGCGGCCAACGCGGCCATCGCCCGCATCGAGAGCATTGCCAATGACGGCAGCGAAGGAGAGGAGGCCGGCGCCCGGCTGGCGATAGCCGACAGCATAGTCGCCGGCTACCGGCGCCGCATCGCCGCTTCCGACGAGGCCGATGAGGCGCGCGCCGAGGCCCGCGAAGCCGGGCGGCTGGAGCTCGAGCTGCGCCTGGCTGGCATCGAGGCAGAGCGCGCGGCCGTGCGCGCCATGTTTCGCAGCCGTGAAATCAACGATCATACGATGCGGGCGCTGTTTACCGAGATCACCCTCACCGAGGCCCTGCTAAAGGGCCGACAGACAAGAAAATAGGATCCGCGGACCCGCGCTGCCGCAATCCGGCCAGCAAATTTCGCGCTGCAAACGTGGCGGGGCGAGAGCAACTGTGTTAATGGCGCGGCAGACCCCCCGGACCTCAAGGATATCAAGCCATGGCAACAGCAACGGCAGTGTCGAACAAATTCGAATCCTTCTTCGAAACCACGCTGGCCGATGCCGATCCTGAGATATTCGGCGCGATCCGCAACGAGCTCGGCCGCCAGCGCCACGAGATCGAACTGATCGCGTCGGAAAACATCGTCTCCCGCGCCGTGCTGGAGGCGCAGGGGTCGATCATGACCAACAAATACGCCGAGGGCTATCCGGGCAAGCGCTACTATGGCGGCTGCCAGTTCGTCGACGTGGCCGAGGACCTGGCCATCGAGCGTGCCAAAAAACTCTTCGGCTGCAACTTCGCCAACGTCCAGCCGAACTCCGGCAGCCAGATGAACCAGGCGGTGTTCCTGGCGCTGCTGCAGCCCGGCGACACCTTCATGGGGCTCGACCTGAACTCGGGCGGGCATCTGACCCATGGCTCGCCGGTCAACATGAGCGGCAAATGGTTCAAGGTCGTCTCCTACGGCGTGCGCAGGGACGACCATCTGCTCGACATGGATGCGATCGAGAAGATCGCCCATGAGACCAAGCCGAAGCTGATCCTGGCCGGCGGCACCGCCTATTCACGCGTCTGGGACTGGAAGCGTTTTCGCGAGATCGCCGACTCGATCGGCGCCTATCTGATGGTCGACATGGCGCATATCGCCGGCCTGGTCGCCGGCGGCGTGCATCCGTCGCCGCTGCCATATGCCCATGTGGTCACCACCACCACGCACAAATCGCTGCGCGGCCCACGCGGCGGTATGATCCTGTGCAACGACGAGGACATCGCCAAGAAGATGAATTCGGCCGTGTTTCCGGGCCTGCAGGGCGGGCCGCTGATGCATGTCATCGCCGCCAAGGCCGTGGCGCTCGGCGAAGCACTGAAGCCGAGCTTCAAGATCTATGCCGAGAGCGTCGCCGCCAATGCCAAGGCGCTGGCCTCCAGTCTGCAGGAGACCGGCCTCGACATCGTCTCCGGCGGCACCGACAATCATCTGATGCTGGTCGACCTGCGCCCGAAGAACGCCACCGGCAAGCGTGCCGAGGCAGCGCTTGGCCGCGCCAACATCACCTGCAACAAGAACGGCATTCCTTTCGATCCCGAAAAGCCGTTCGTCACCTCCGGTGTGCGGCTCGGCACGCCGGCCGGCACCACGCGTGGTTTCGGCCAGGCCGAGTTCCGCGAGATCGGCAAGCTGATCGCCGAGGTGCTGGACGGGCTCAAGGCCGCGAATTCCGACGAGGGCAATGCAGCCGTCGAGGCAGCGGTCAAGGCGAAGGTGGGAGCGTTGACGGATCGTTTTCCGCTCTATCCATATCTCGGTTGACCTGAAGCGGGCAGTCATCCCTTATCGGCCGGACAGACGTGGGCGGTCCGGACAAGGAGCCTTGACGATGATGCGAATTTTCCGTCTTGCCGGCTTCGGCGCTCTTGGTGCGCTCGCCACAGTGAGCCCCTTGCCGCTATCCGGGTTCGCCTTGGCGCAGGCCGCGTCCACCCAGGATGCGCCCGCCCAGGCGGCGCCCGCCCAGGCGGCGCCCAAGATGGAGACCTTCGGCACGTGGTCCACCATCGTCGACGAAGTCGACACCGGCGAGGATGTGCGCAAGACCTGCGCCGCCTCGACCGCCTTTCTCGACGCGAGCGGTACCAGCGGCACCCTGACGCTCGCCATCTCGAACGGTGACGCACTGCCGCCCGACGGCTATCCGACCCTTGTCATCGCCATGAAAAACAAGGAACTGCCAACCGGCGAGAACATTCCGGCGGTGTTCGGCGACGCCAACAGCAAGGTCAAAGCGACCGTCAATACCATTTCGGATGCCGGCGGACAGTGGATGATGAACAATAAGACCGAGACCAGCTTGGCGCTGCTGCGTGCCATGCGCCGTGCCAGCGCACTCGATGTCACCTTCGCCGACAAGCCGGTCGCGACGGTATCGATGGACGGCTTCACGAAGGCTTATCGCAGCCTCGGCATGTCATGCGGCTTTCCGACCGGTGACGTCGCGCCGTAATCGGCCGGTATTGCCGTCTGGGATGATGCTGGTAATTTTTCGCGCGCCTCGCTATCTCTGAGGCGCGAGAGGCTTTCCCGATCCTTTGCCATCGCGGCAAAAACCTCTAAGCCTTTCGCTCCACGAGAATCGCGAACCGAAGGCCTGCCATGCGCTGTCCCTACTGCCAGTCCGAAGATACGCAGGTGAAGGATTCGCGACCCGCCGAAGACGGCGCGGCGATCCGCCGGCGGCGCGTCTGCCCCGATTGCGGCGGCCGCTTCACCACCTTCGAGCGCGTGCAGTTGCGCGATCTCGTCGTCGTTAAGAAATCCGGCCGCAAGGTGCCGTTCGATCGTGACAAGCTGCTGCGCTCGGTGGAGATCGCGGTGCGCAAGCGCAATGTCGATCCCGAGCGCATCGACCGTGCGGTGACCGGCATCGTGCGCCAGCTCGAAAGCTCGGGCGAGACCGAAGTCGCCTCGGGCGAGGTCGGCCGGCTGGTGATGGAGGCGCTGAAGTCGCTCGACGACGTCGCCTATGTGCGCTTCGCCTCGGTCTATCGCAATTTCCGCGAGGCCAAGGATTTCCACGACGTGCTAGGTGAACTGAAGGGTGACGAGCTCAAGGGCGACGAACTCAAGGAAGAGGACGCTGGCTGAGCATGGCAGGGCGCAGCCAAGCCGAACAAGAGGTTCTTGATCGCCGCTTCATGGCGGCGGCCCTCAGGCTGTCGAGGAAGAACGCCGGGCGGACCTCGACCAATCCTTCGGTCGGCACGCTGATCGTGCGCGATGACGGCACCGGGCCGATGATCGTCGGCGCCGGCGTCACCGCTGTCGGCGGCCGGCCGCATGCCGAAACCGAGGCGTTGGCCGAGGCCGGCGAACTGGCACGCGGCGCCACCGCCTATGTCACCCTGGAGCCCTGCGCCCATCACGGCCGCACGCCGCCTTGCGCCAGTGCATTGGTCGATGCCGGCGTCGCACGGGTGGTCGGGGCCGCGAGCGACCCCGATCCACGAGTGTCCGGCAAGGGCTATGCGATCCTGCGCGCCGCCGGTGTCGAAGTGGTCGAAAAGGTGCTCGAGGCCGAAGCCGCCGAGCAGATGGCCGGCTATATGATTCGATCTCTCAAAAAACGCCCGGAAGTGATTCTGAAACTTGCGCTTTCCAGCGACGGCAAGATCGGCATGGAAGGCCAGGGGCAGGTTTCGATCACCGGCGACATCGCCCGGCGCGAAGTCTATCTGATGCGGGCCGAAGCCGACGGAATACTGATCGGCATCGGCACGGCGCTGGAGGACGATCCGGCG